>MVZN01000013.1 GCA_002069125.1 Spirochaetes bacterium ADurb.BinA120 | reverse complement strand
ATTACCATATTACCATTTTAGTATTTTATAAAACTTGTCGCACGTGAGAAAAAGGGAGGTCGCGGTTTGATGCGCGTCGAAGCGCTCGATCGCGTCCCAGTACCTTGATGCCCCCCTTACCATCCCCGGCCCCCGGCAACCAAGATAATGAGCGCGAACAGCGCGAGAATCGATTCCGTAAAAATCATATCATGCCTCCATTGCTTTGAGTGGTGCATAAGGTGTATAAAGTGCACAGTTGACCCTCCCTGTATTTTTTGCTTTTCTATACATATTGCTATATATAAGGTTTATACCCCCATTCGTGAAAATTCCCCGTAGGGGTGAGTTATGCACCTTATGCACCTTATGCACCACTTTCACAGTAATTCCTCCGCATCCGCCGCATCCGTGCGTAAAGGTCCGCCATTCGGAGCCACAAGAGAACGTATTCTTTTCTAGCGTCCATTGTCGCCCCCTCCGGGATATGTGAAGACGGGCTGCGAGGCGAGAAGGTCGTATATCTCGACCGCCGCTTTTCGAGCTTGTTCAAGGGTAAGTTTGGGGATCGATCCCACCGGTCCGTAATACCAAAAGGGCCTTTTGAGTGGCCAATGCCTGCACATGAAGGCGTGAGACTGTTCGAGCCCTTCCTTTGTCATCTCAAATCGGCCCTTCGCGCACAGGCTGATATAATCCCAGTGGAGCTCATAGTATCGCGTTTTCTTGACGATTTTTACGAATGGGCGGTGTTCTCGTTCGCACTGGTCGAACCACCGGTTCGATTTACGGTACTCTGGATCGGGTGTTGTGATAATTATGTACTTTTCCATGTCCTATCCTCCTTTTTCCGGGTTAACGGGTTAACGTGGTTAACTGAAACCCCTGGTTTTTCTTCACGAGAGCTGTGAGTTAAAAAAACAGGTATTTTCAGTTAACATGGTTAACCCGTTAACCCGGCTCTTCATAATAAATCCCGCCGCGCGTCATTTTTTGGCCGAAGTCCATAAATAAAGCGCTCATTTCCGTGTCCCGCTGCGACGTGGACGGGGTATTGATCCTGCATTATCATCGAAAATTTGACCTTTGACAGCTTCGTCGATCCGGTGAATTCGCGAAAATCCTCGTACACATTTTTGAAGGGCACCTTCTCGTTTTCAGAGAGCTCGAACCGGTCATCCATGAATTGTTTCAAGGGGTTGTTTTCGAGAAAATAAGCGTCCGTTTCTCTTGTGACCGTGCCGGGCTCTCCCAGGCTGTCGGCGGACTGCCATTTCATACAGCCTTCAACCATCCATCGAAGGATTCCGGGATACTCTGCGCGGAGCTTTTCTGGCATATCTCGATCTTTCGGCTTGAATACGTGGTTGAACGGAATCATTCGTATTCGATTCCGAACTGCATTATCTCCGCCACGTACGGCGGGCTTGTGATTCCCGAAAATAACGAGCTTCGCTTGTGGGATGAAGTCGAACGACTCGGCGTGAAGGTGTCGCGCGTTGATACTATCGCCGCCGGAAAGGTCTTTTAATAGTGAATCATTCCATCGCGCGCCCTCCGGCAGCTCGGAGGCTGTGATGCGCCGCTTGCCTGCGATGCGTGCAAGGTCTTCGCTCGGCCCCCCGGGATCGCGACGGCTGCCTGCAAGAAGCGTTGAGGCCGACATTTTCATGTGATAGTCACCGAGAATTTCACCTTCGGCGTTCGTGATGGTTGATTTTCCGTTGTCCCCCCGGGCCCCATAAAGAAAAGCAATTACTTTTTCCATAACATGCCCGGTCAGGGTGTACCCGGAAAATCGCTGATAGAATTCGATGGTTTCTGCATCGCCCCGGAACGCCTTTTGTATTGTATCCATCCATAATGGACACTCTGCATTTGGATCGTAATAAGTCCCGCCGATGTGCATGAGATAATCGTCCTCTCGATGCGGTTGGAGATCGCCGGTTTTAAGATTGAGTGTTCCGTTTTCGCAATTGTATAAATATATGTCGCGGTCAAAATGAGAAAGGGGCTTGATGAGCGCTTGCACACGTTCGGCCCCGGCCACCATCGCGCGCCGCCGGCTTTCGTCCTCAGAACGGAGGGCCCATGCGGCATAGGTTTTGCGGGCCTGCTCATTTTCAGCGGCAGCGCTCAGTGCATAAACAGCCTGTATTGCCTCGATACAGATATTTTCGACCGCCACGCGCTGAGAATCCTTTACCCACCGAGTGCCGTCATATTTAATCCAGCTTTTAAGTTCCGGCACATACAGGATGCGCCCGCGAGCGAGCGCCGCGAATATCTGCGAATTTGACAGATCAGAGGGCCGAAACGTCCAGTCCGCGGGCATAGTAATTGTGCCACGTGAAACAGAAGGTAGCGTCGGGACGGCTTCGCGCTTAATTTCAACTATCATCGCGAGCCCCCGCGCCACGCACTCCGAACGGTGGACCATATCTCCCGGGTGGAAAAATCGGCACTCGCGAAGGACGAAAGGTAGTGCACGACGGATTCGAGATTGTGTCCCTTGCGCCGTGCGAAACGAGCGAACGAGAATATGAATTGATTCCGCGAGCCTGCGAGCGGCGCGGTGCCCTGGGAAACGACGGTCTCGAAAATACGAGCGAGCGGGAGCACCTCCGCATTTGCGGGCCTCGCCGGCAAGGGTTCGGGCTCGGTACGCCGGACCGGAAGGATCGCCGCGAGCGCGGCCGGAATGTCTCCAATTTCGGCGGGGTCTCCGTGTGGGATGTACACTCCACGATCTGAACGGCTGCCGGGTAAGGTAATAAATGCGCGCGATTTTATTTCAACGCCCGGGCGGATTTCGCACGAGACATAATCCGTTCCGTCGGTAAAAAAATAAACGTGCACACCGCCGCTCGGCGTGGATGTGTGAAACCCGTCGCGCGGATCGATGCCGGTGATTTCACGATAAGCGGCGATTCCATCCTTGCCGGATTTCATATCGAGGTCAACACCCACCATCCGCGCCGACGTCGGCGGGAATACGAAACGACGTGTGCCGCGCCTGTATGCCTCGGCGAGCTGGCCACGGGATCGGATGCGGTTTTCGTCGAGGTCCTTGCACCGCGGGCGACCGTCGGGATGAGCCGGGAGAGTGTAGCCGCTGCGCGAGAAAATCAGATCAGACGGGGTCATCGCTGGACCTTCGAACGCGCCGCCGCGGTTTTCGGGTAAAAATATTTCAAAATTTCGTGCTCTATTTCTGCGAGCTCACGACCGACGAACACCTCGTTGATGTGCCCGTCGTCGAGCAACCATTTATCCGGGTTTGAATTCAAATTCCCCCGCCGGTCGGCGTAGAAAAAACGTCCGCCCCGGTAGAACTCAAAATATTGTTCCGGCATTCTGTTTTTGACTTGACGCGGACGGCTCAGCGTCTTAAATTTTGATTTGTCCATTGTCTCCTCGGTTTCATCCTCGCGCCCCGGCCTGCCTCGCCGGGGCGTTTGCATTTTTTATGCCTCGCCGCTCCGTTTCGGTTCAACCGCTGCGCGCGGTATGCGAAGCGCCCTTCCGAATTTGCGCGAGGGTAGAATTCCCGAATAGCACTGTCGCCGGATTGTCGGCTCTGATTGCGCAGTGAGCGCCGCAACCTCTTTCGGCGTGAGCCACGGTCGCTCGTTATTTGTAAGACTAGTCATTTCACGCCTCCCGTACGATTCGCGATTAACAACACTCATAATTTCGCATGACTCACGCTTTTTGTCCGCGTATTCTACGCGCCCGCACAAATATTTTTCGCGTAGAAATAAAAAAATCCGCGTAATTTACGCGGATTCTGTTTTTGCGGTATTCCTTTACCGGTTTATGGTTTCGTTTTCTTTTTGCCGAGATTACTTCGGCGGCTTTCAATATCGAAGGGCTTTCCGTCGTAATAGAAGAGGCCCCCAAATTCGGAAGCCTTCATCCCTGCGGGCTTTTGCTCTTTCTGGTAACGGGCGACATTGTACGCCGCCTCGCTTGACGGTATCCGATAAGGGCTTTCTTCTCGGTCGGGGAAATTAGGGTTTGCCTCAATCCATCCATTTTCGTTTAAATGTTCGAGACATTTTATGAGGCTTCCGGTTGGTTCTACGCCCTTTTTCTTCAAAAGTTCTGCATGGTCAACCGCCTTCGGTGCCGATTCTCCTTTTTTATCGATAAGCGCCCGGCGCTCCTCCCGGGTTTCGGTTTGTGGCGGCGCGGCGTCTGTCGAAAGTAGATCGTAGAGCTTGACGATTTCCTGTAAAAGCCAGCCGTGCCCGTCTATCACGAATAAACCAAGGAATTCGCGATTAGCCTTAAAAAATGGGATTGCCCCGCCCTTCTCGATTAAATCTTGCCGTATTTTGGGCCCCGATCCTCGCGGATAAAGGCTTGTATCGTGGTCTATAAAATATATAAGCTCATCGACTATTTCTTCGACCTCAACGAACCGCTCTAATATTATTCGCGCCTCTTTTTCGGGCTTCCCTTGAATAATCTGCCTTATGTATACCAGCCTGTCCCGGAGGTCCTCTTTTTCGTTTTCTTTACGCCTGTCGGATTCTATACTCTCGAACCGCCGTAGGCGTCGCCCTTCTTCCATCTGTTCAAGTATGCTTTTCATCCTTCCCCGCCTCCTTTTACGGGTTCCTGTTATAAAAATCCCGGGGCCGGCGGCCAGGATCGCCGCTTTTCGCACCGTCGCGCTATCCCCGGGAGTGTACGCTCAGTTAAGGGCCGGCCGCTCCCGGTACACGTCGAGCCCGCGGTTAAAGCTGTCCACGGCGTCGAGCATCGCCTCGCCGTCGCGGTGCTGATAGTGCTCAACCATCTTTTCGGATGATTGCCTTGAGAATTGCCGGACGATCCCGGCGCGGGCGTGTGCGCTCATGTGAGTTATAAACGCATGTCGTGTGCTGTGAAACGTGAGCCGCCGCTCTTGAATCTGGTCGGGTGAAATCCCGATGGCCATACAGATTTCGGCGAAGCCACGCTTTAGGGTGCTGTCACTAAGGGGTGTTTCACCGTCGGATGTGGCCGCGTTCGACCGCCGCCGCTCCCAGGTGTTCTGTAAAACCAGGTGCCGCGGTTCTTTAAATGGGGTTTCAGCGAGCACGTCCGCGAGCACTCGCCGCAATTCTGGGATGTGGAGTACTGGAATTGTCCCGGTCGATCCCATCTTCGGTTGACGGAAAACAGGGTTCCCGGCATGGTCGCGGTCACCGGTATAGTTTCGCCTGATGTGAATAACACCCTGTTCAAAATCAACGTCCTCCCATCTTAAGGCCATGATTTCGCCGCGTCGTAACCCTCCTAGGCAGCCCAGGAGCACCGCGCATTTTACGCGAATATCTGGAAACTCCACGCGGGCAAACGAAAATACTTCTTGAAGTGTAAAAAATCCTCGTTCTTGTAGCCCCTCTTTTTTGCGGTCGATTTCATCGCTGAAGTTTTGCGCGATGTACCCGCGGCGCTTCGCCCATGCAATGAAGGTTTTCGCGTTCTGTAAAACCCGGTTCATCATTCGCGGGGTGGTGCCGGACCGCTCGAGGCGGTCGATCAGTCGGTTGAATTGATAGGCGGCGAGGCGGGAAGTCCGGCATTGTAGTTCGGGCGCGTCCCGCAGGTATTTTTCGTAAAACCTGAAAACGTCGCGTTTGTATTTCGGGGAAAGGTCGTTGCGGTTCGTCCAGTACTCAATATAAAGCTGGTGGAATAGGGGATCCTCTTCATGGAGCCGAAACTCGCCGTTCCGGATCATTTCGGCGGCCCGCATTGATGCTCTGTCGCGGTCCTGCTCCCCGGTGGATTTTGCCGACGTGTACCGTCCACCGTCCTGATCCCATACACGGCAGTACCAGGTGTCGCCACGACGGTAAAGATTAAATCCCTTTGTTCGCTTCTTCATTTGTGCCCCTTGACGCCGGTGCTACAAACGGATGCTACATGCCTTTTTTTGGTGCCCCTATCTATTTTAGACTTTTCTGAAATGCCTGAACTTTCCAGGCCTTTCGTCTTTGGGCGCTGCAGGGATCGAACCTGCGACCCTCTGCTTGTAAGGCAGATGCTCTCCCGGCTGAGCTAAGCGCCCTTGCTATACTTCCTTTTCGGTCGACTTGCTGGGTTTAAACGACAGCACGGAGCGGGCCGGAACGTCGAGGCTTCTTCCCGCAATGGGGGAGTATACCCTTCGCTCCTTGCGCAGCACCCTGGTGAACGTGCCGAACCCCCTTATGTCTATTCTGCTTTCCGTGTCAAGATTTTTAAGAATCAGCTCGAGAAAATTGTCCACTATGTACCCCACCTCCCGGCGCTTCAGGCCGCTCCGGAGGGTGAGCTGGTCGATGATCTCGTGTTTGGTCAAGCCGGACCCCGGTCGTCAGGCCTGGGGGCCCGCCGCCGCGTTGACCTTCCTGGCAAGGCGTGATTTTCTGCGCGCGGCGGTCTTCCAGTGAAAGACCCCCTTCGCCGCGGCCTTGTCAATTTTTTTTACGAAACCGGCGAAAACCGACGAGAGGACAGCAGGGTCCTTGGCCTCCTTGGAATCGAGGGACTTTTGCACCTTTTTGGCCTCGGTCCTTACCGCAGACTTCGCCTGCGTGTTCGTCCGACGGCGCTTTTCGTTGGTCTTCATGCGTTTTTTCGCGGATTTGATGTTCGCCACTGTGCCACCTTTACGATTAGACTTAATTCGAAAATCGAAGCGCAACTATGTCGCGCGGGCCTTTTTGTGTCAAGAATAAAAATCCGTCATTCGGTCAACAATATCTTGAAAAGGGAGCGGGCGTAGTAGTGCACCGTGCAGTCGTAATGCTCCCCGACCCTGGAAAGCTGCACCAGCACCAAGGTCTTTTCGCCGGAGAACGAATAGGTGGTCGTGGTGCCCTCGTGCTGGACGTGAGGGCTGCCGTACACGTTCGTTACGGAGCGGAGGGTTTCGGCGAAGGCGGCGCTTTTTACGGGGCCGTAAAGCTCCATCACCGCCATGAGCCGGTTCCGTATGAACAGATAGTCCCTCCTGGGGGACGAGGAGGCCTGTACGATCGTTATGCGGTCGGCAAGCTCGCCATTTATGGAAGTGAGGTAGCTCAGTATCTTATTCTCGTAGCGGGGATTGGCCCGCGGTGACAGCTCCGATACCGTTGTTCCGGACGGTATCATCCGGCCGAGGACGGCCTCCCTGGCGATTCCCCAGGAGGCGAAGGAGGGCGAAAATACCGACGCCCCGCCGGCAGGTCCGCTGTAAAGAAATAGAAACAGCAGGGAATATAACGTCAGGACGTGTGCGGCATGGGTCATAATTTCTCCGGGATGCAAATGTCGCCGTCGTCGGCGGTCCCAATATCACCATCATCCGACGGAATAAAATTGACCGATGAAGGGCCTGCTGTCAAACCATTATTAAATCCCCCGCGTAATGGCGGAATTACGGCTGTTTATTCAAAATATTCATGGATTTATCGTAATGGCGACAAAAAGCCGGTCCATCGGGGTCTCTCCGCAAAAAAACTGGAAAGGTGTTGTAATTTTTTAATCGTTTTGATAGTATACAGGTGTTCGGTCAGACAAGGTCGATAGTGCTTCAGGCCGAAGGCTCGATTCGGTCCACATGCGGGGGATTCCCTATCCCACGGCGGCGGGAGCCCTGCCGGCTGGACCACACGAACGAGGGGAGGTGACGCGGTTGAAACGAAATCGTATTTTTCCGGTTGCGCTTGCCCTGCTCATGCTTGCGGCGTTCGCCGGCGTGTCGTATGCGGGGGGCGGAAAGGGAACTGACGCCGAATTTACGGGAAGGGTGATCTATCTCGGCGAAAACCATGTCGAGTTGAAGAGGGGGTCGAAGGAACTTCGGCTCGCGTATACCGACGCCACGAGGATATTCGATATATCCGGCGCGGAGGCCGACCGAAGCGCAATCGAGCTTTGTCAGACGGTGAGGGCGGTCTATCGTTCCGCGGGCGGCGCGAGGGAGCTTTTAAGCCTCTCGGTGGTTGGGGAAGGGAATTGCCGTAAATAGAGGCGGTCCGGGTTGCCCTGTCAAGCCTGAGGGGAATTAGGCATTGACGGCGGTATTGTCATTGACGAAACATCCCGTTTAGCCTTGAGTGAGGCGCGGCGCAATGCCGCGCCTTGCCGCGTCTGGAGGCAAGGGCTGACGGGCTGGACGGTATATCAATGAACGGTTCGATAAAAAGCATTCACCTCACAGGAGTGTGCGGAGTGGCGATGGGAAGCCTCGCCGGCATGCTTAAGGAGAGGGGCTACAGGGTGAGCGGCTCGGACGACTCCGTGTATCCGCCGATGAGCGACATGCTCGCCGAATGGGAAATAGAGGTCCGGCAAGGATACCGCCCGGAAAACACGGCCGGGGCCGACCTCGTTGTCATAGGCAATGCCGTTAGCCGGGGCAACGCCGAAGTGGAGCACGTGCTGGAGCGTCGTATGCCGTACTGCTCCATGGCCGAGGCGCTAAGGGATTTTTTCCTCCGGGGGAAGGAGGTCATCGCCGTTGCCGGAACGCACGGCAAGACCACCACCACGGCGCTTCTCGCACATATACTGGTGGAGGCGGGGCTGGAGCCTTCTTTTTTTGTCGGGGGCGTGCCCTGTAATTACGGCTCCAACTTCCGTCTGGGCGAAGGCGGGCATTTCGTAATAGAGGGGGACGAATACGATTCGGCTTTTTTCGAAAAGATACCCAAGTTCGCCGTTTACAGGCCTCACCGTCTGGTGCTCACCTCGCTCGAGTTCGACCATGCGGACATCTACCGCGATCTGAACGAGATAGCGCTGTGGTTTCGCAGGCTCGTCAACGTGGTACCTTCCAACGGCAACGTGATTTATTCGAGCGGATACCCGGCGCTGGAGGAGGCCGTTCGGCATTCCCTCGCGCCTCGTAACAGCTTCGGCGGCCCGGGGGCCGATTTTTACTGCGAGGAAATGGGGGTCGACGGCGAATGGTCGAACCTCCTGCTCAATGTGCCCGGAGGGGAGGGCGTTAGGCTTCGTACGCGGATTTTCGGAGGGTTCAACCGCGCCAACATAGCGGCGGCCGCGGCCATGGCGCTTCGGCTTGGCGTATCGCCCGAGGCCCTTGGGCGCGGGGTGGAGAGCTTCATGGGAGTTCGGCGCAGGCAAGAACTCATCTATTCCCGAAAGGGATTCAGGGTTTACGAGGACTTCGCCCATCACCCAACCGCGATAGCGGGGATGATCGCCGCGGTGCGCGAGCGTTTTCCCTCCTCGCGCCTGTGGGCGGTCTACGAACCGCGCAGCGCCACCAGCAGGCGCAGGGTGTTTCAGGAGGAGCTGCCGGGCGCCTTTGCCGGCGCCGACAGGGTGCTCATCAAGACGCCGTACAAAATCGACGCCATACCGGAGAAGGACCGGATAGATATGGATCTCGTGGTCGGCGGGATAAACTTGCGGGGCGGGAGCGCGCGCCTTTTCGGCGACACGCGCATGATCGTACAGGCCCTCTTCGACGGCCTCGACCGCAGCGAGGACAACGTGGTTATCATAATGTCCAACGGCGGCTTCGACGGCATCTACGACCTGGTGCGCCGCGGCGCGGACGCCTTATACTCGATGGATGCCGCGCGCGAATAGGGCCGACGGACCGCTCAGTGCGACCACTGCGAAACGGCCCGGTCGCGTTTGCTTACATGCTGCTCGGCGGAGAGCGCCGCGACACATCCCTCGGCGGCCGCAAGCACGACCTGCCGCACCTTTTTGCAGGTGACGTCGCCTATGGCATAGACCCCTTCTACCGAGGTGGCCATCGTCTCCCTGTTCACGGCTATACATCCCTCCTCCGTGGTTTCTATCGCCCCGTACAGGTAGTCCACGATGGGTTTGTTGCCGTGCAGGTACAGGAACACTCCATCGACGCGCAGGTCCTCGTCCGCGCCGCCTGCGGCCACGGTGATCTCGTCGACGTGCTCCCCGCCCCTGATGGCCGTAATCCGCCCCCCGGTCTTTACGACGATGGCCGGGTTCGTGGAGATGAAGTCCGCGTGCTCGGGCGGAATCTCCTTCTCGCGGGTGATGAGATAAATACGGCGCGCGAAGCGCGCAAGCGCCCCGAGCTCGTCCATTATCTCCGCCGTGGCCCCGGCTATGGCCACGTCCCTGTCCTGATAAAAGGCCGCGTCGCAGGTGGCGCAGTAGCTCACGCCGCGGCCCGTAAACTCGGTCTCGCCCGGAAGCGTCACCGATCGCCCCATGGAGCCCGTGGCGAGAATTACGGTTTTCGACATGACGGTCGCGCCCGATGTGAACACCTGAAAGGGCCTCGCCGTAAAGTCCACGCCGTACACCTGCTCCTGCCGAAGCTCCGCGCCGAAGGATTCGGCCTGCGCGCGAATTCGATCCAGGAGTTCGGCGCCGCTTATGGCCTCCGGGATGCCCGGGTAATTGGCGATGCGGTCGGCGGAGCCAAGCGCCCCTGCGGCCGGGTTCTTGTCGAGCACCAGGGTCTTCATCCTCCCGCGCGCCGCATAGAGCGCGGCCGAAAGGCCGCCCGGTCCCCCTCCGATTATAACGATGTCATACGGTTCGTCGTGTATCGGTTTTCCGTTCGCGTTTTCCATGTCAGCCGTCCTCGTTTAAGAATTTAGGGCAGTCATAAAAATCAGGTTTTCACGCCCGCCTTAGGGAGGCGGAAGAATTAATTATTAAAGGCTACCTTAATTTATCGCCGCCCGGTTTGAGAATCCTGTCTTATCGGTTTATCGATAAAAGCCCTTTCAGATCTTTTTCGCAGGGCCGATCTCATTATGTAAGAGTTAAGCGCATAATGTTTCGCTTAACAATAACTTTAAGCAAATTCTAAAAATCAGTTTTTTTGAGGCTGTTTAAAAGTTACTTTTTGAGAGCCCTTCGCTTCAGTCGGTGAAAGATATAACGGCCTTCGTTGCTTTAGTTCATGGAGCGAGAGGTAGTAAGCAAAGAAAAAAGCATCGCTGGGGCGCCGCGCTTCGATACGGGCTGCGCCCTACTCAGCGCCCGCTTGGCTTGTCTGTAGGTTTTCCCTTTAGCCTACTCCAGGGCTGCGGAAACTAGCGCCCCCGGCGCGTTGCGCCACCCCCGGAGGGGGTTTTGCTAATGCCGATGGCATTTCTTTGAACTTTGAACTGTTTATTGTCTTCGCCCGCGGCGCCTCCTGTGCCGCTGCTTAATGGACGAGTGTTCACATGGGACTTGGGGTTTTTAATTCGCATCTTCCTTGACAATCCGGGAGATGTGTTTATCCTACCCATCCTGAATATCCTTCTTTAAAATGGAGCACCCCTGATGATAGATCCCAGACTGGTGCGCGATGACCTGGAAGGCGTTCGCGCGATGCTTAAAAAACGAAACATGGAATCGGCGGTCGATCTGGACGGGCTGAGGCGCATTGACGAAGAGCGCCGCGCCGTAATAGCGAAAACGGACGATCTGCGTGAAAAACGCAATCGGGTTTCGAAGGAGATAGGAAAGCTCAAATCCGGCGGGGGCGACGCCTCGGCGCTTATGGCCGAGATGAGCGGGGTGAACGACGGCATCAAGGAGCTCGAGGCCGAGGTGGAGCGGCTCGACGCGGACTTCAACGAGCTCATGCTTTCGCTTCCGAACATGCTGTCGGATACCGTCCCCGAGGGGCGCGACGAGAGCGACAACCTGGAGATTCGCACATGGGGCGAAAAGCCCGTGTTCGATTTCAAGCCGAAACCTCATTACGACCTCGGGACGGAACTGGGCATCCTCGATTTCGAGCGCGGGGTGAAGCTCTCCGGCGCGCGCTTCTACGTTTACCGCGACCTTGCGGCCAAGCTGGAGCGCGCCATCATCAACTTCATGCTCGACCTGCACACCACGGAGCACGGCTACAGCGAAACTTTCGCGCCTTTTGTCGTCAACGACGACAGCATGATCGGCACCGGGCAGTATCCCAAATTCAGAGACGAATACTATCGCATAGAGCGCGACGGCCTCTCGCTTATCCCGACGGCGGAGGTCCCGCTTACAAACCTCTATCGCGACGAGATCCTCGATAGGGAGCGGCTCCCGGTGTACGTCACCATGCAGTCGGCCTGCTTCCGCCGCGAAGCCGGGAGCGCCGGCAGGGACACGCGCGGCCTCATCCGCGTGCACCAGTTCCAGAAGGTGGAGCTGGTCAAGTTCGTGGAACCGGAAACATCATTCGACGAACTGGAAAAGCTGACCGCCAACGCCGAGGAGGTGTTGAAAAGGCTCAAACTCCATTATCGCGTAATGCTGCTTTGCTCCGCCGATACATCGGCCGCCTCCACCAAGACCTACGACCTCGAGGTATGGATGCCCGGCCTCGACCGTTACGTGGAGATCTCGTCGTGCTCCAACTTCCTGGACTACCAGGCGCGGCGCGCCCGCATCCGCTACCGCCGGGCGAAGGGCGAAAAACCGGCCTTTCTCCACACGCTGAACGGCTCCGGCCTTGCCGCGGGAAGAACGCTCGCGGCCGTAATGGAGAACTACCAGACCTCCGACGGACGCATAGAGGTTCCGGAGGTCCTGAAGCCTTATATCAAATGATAGAGCTCAGGCTGCCGGGCCTGGACAGGGTCGCCGCGCGTCAGGCCATATCGCTTTCACTCGCTACCGGAAAATCCTTCAGGCTTTCAGGAGGCTTCGGGTTGGCGCGGCAAGACCCGGCGTTCGCGGCCTGCCTTTCGGACTGGGAAAACGCGCTTGCCTCGCTTTCCGCCGGCTCTTTTCTGGCGGATGGCGAGGACCTGTTATTCCGGCCGGGTACGCTCCGGCACGGGACTTACACGCTGCAAACCGGGCCCTTCTCCTCGGCCCTGGAGCTTGTACTCCTGATGCTTCCGCCCCTCACCAGGCTGGATTACCGCACAGCGCTTTCGGTGCGCGGAGTGACTCATTCGGACCTTTCGTACACCACCGACTTCGTAAACCTAACGCTATTCGACATTCTCGAGCGCATGGGGTTTTATCTGCACCTCTCGCTCAGGCGCTTCGGGTTTTACGGCTCGGGCGGAGGGCTCATCGAGGCGCGGGCCTATCCGGGGGAGGCCGGCGGAACGATGCCCGGCCTCGTCTTTCGGGATGTCATCATGAGGGGCGCGCGCGTATACATTGCCCGGCTCCCGACCGACATCGCGCTCATGCAGCGAGGAACGCTTTCCGGGCTCTGCGGCCTGCCGGAATCTTCCATAGGCATCGTCGAGGTGCTCGACGCCGACGGCCCGGGCAATTGCGTCCAGGCCTATGCGGAATGCGATGGGCGGTCGATGGTGCTCCAGGCGGTAAGCCCGGTATACGACGCGGATGGGGAATATATTTTCAATGAGGAGAGGGCGGAAGAAACCGCGCGTTCTCTTGCGTCACTGTGCGCCCGGCTGAAGGAGAACGGGGCTCCGCCGCCCGAGGCGGCGCGGGAAATCCTGCCGTACTCGGCGCTGTCGGGAAGCCCCCTGCCCGCCGGCGCGGGCGAAACCGCCAAACTCCTCGCGGACGCGTTCGGCTGAGCCCGGGGGGGCCTCAGACAAGGGTGATTATCCGTTCCTCGCGAGCGCAGCGTATGCAGTAGCGTTTTCCCTCGGAACCGTTGCCGCACGGGACGTAATAATGATTGAGCTGGTTGATATCGGCGCCGCATTTACAGCATTTCATGACCAATCCCCCGACTGAATCTTGAATACTCCTTCTTGTAATTTCGGAGCTTTCAAGAATTTTAATGAGAAAAATACGATCGTGGAGCGCCCTCGCCCGTAAAGTCCCGGGGGGGCGTTTAAGGCCATTGAAGCGAAGACAGGCCGTCATTCCACGGCGAGGACGGTTCTCATGATGAAAACGGCGTTATCCACGGCATAAAATTTACAATCCGGTGTTGACTATTCCCGCAAATATGCTATCATGGTTTGTATACAGGGCCTTTCCGTGCGGTAAAGCGACGGCGGACAGGGCGAAAGAGGCGCATCCCGCTGGGCGCGTCATTTTTTAAAGCGACAACCGGATTCTTATGGGCGCAAAAGCGGACAACAAGCCCGCTATTGCGACATAAAATTTGTGTTTACAACAACCGGCGCCGATTTTAGTATCGGCCGAATATTCGATTTTTGGGGGATGCCTGCGAATGGCTCAGAAAAAGAAATCCGCGACCGCAAGGTCGACACAGGCCGCGGACAGGGACAAGGCAAAACCGAAGGCAAAGTCGGGCAAGGCGCGCAGGAAGAACAATCTTCTCAAGCTCTGCTCCGAGATGAACAGGCTCGTCATCGACGCGGTCGACAAGGAAGTGGTCAAGCGCTTCAAGACGCTTATCGACACCAGCGCCGATGAAATTACCAAGGCGAGCCTCGACGCCATACTTAAAAACCCGGGCGATGTCGAGGTAGGAAGTTTTCACGAAAGCATCCAGCCGTACTTAAAGCATTATATTTTCATGGCCAAGAGGAACTCGAAGTAAACCGGGCGAAGGGGAGGGCTCCGCATCGCTATGGTACGCAGGTTCCCCGGTTCGGTTTCGACCATAATCGCGCAAAGGGCGGCGATGTACGCAAAAGGCCGCGTTATTGTGGCCTTTATGCTGTTCCTGGTCCTTCCCTTATGGAGAATAAGCGCCATCCCCGCATTCAGCGGAACACGCTTTTTCCTGAATTGTGTCGTATTCGCGGCCTGCCTGCCGGCCCTGTTCGTTCTTGCGTGGAGGGGCGGTTCGGCCCGCCTCCGCATTACCGCGGTCGATATTCTCACGGCCGCTTTCTACGCGCTCTACATCATCGCCTCCGCCCTCTCGGACAACCGGGAGCTCTCGTTCATCGAGCTCTCCGCAGGCGTGTTCACGATGGCGCTGTACGTTTATTTCAGAATGATTATGGAGGAACCGTCCGGCGGAGAGTTTATAGCGAGGCTGTCCTTCTTCGCGGCCCTGGCGGTCTTGGGCCTTTCGCTGTGGGGGCTTGCGCAGTACTTCCTGGAGTTCGACGTACCGCGGGGGCTTAAGCTCCTATTCAAAACGCACCACTTTCCCGTGGTGGCATCCATGGGGAACCCGAATTTTCTTGCCGAATATATCGTGCTTTTCTCGCCTCCAGCCCTCTGCTTTTTGTCGTCAAAAAGAAGCCCCATACCGCTTGTCGCCGGCGCGCTCATCATGGCGCTTGCGGTATTTCTGACCTATTCGCGCCTATCATGGTTCGCCATGGCGCTCGTTCTGTTCCTCATGCTGGCGGCCCGCAGAGGGGATGCGCGCCGGCGCTTCGCCGCGGCCATCGTCGTAACGGCACTCGTCACCGGGGCCTTCTTCGCCTATCACGAGCATACCGGATCCACCCGCTCGAACAGGGTAATGCAAAGCTTCGATCTTTCCGGTAAAAACCCCCTTTCGGAGCGCCGAATTATATACAGGGCCGGCCTTGCCATGTTAGGCGACGCCGGAGCGTTCGGCATGGGGCCGGGCATGTTCGGATACCGCTATCTGGACTACCAGGGGCGCGCTCTCCGTGCGGACGCGGCCATTTTAGCCGGAGGCCTTCCGGTGGATCTCGATCATGCGCATAACGATATCATCGAAACGGGCGTCGAGCTGGGGCACATCGCCATGGCCGTCTTCATTATAATGATCGGAGCGGGGGCCGCTTTCGGGGCGCGCTCTCTCGCGCGGCCGCGGGAGGAGGACCTTCGGGGGGGGCTTTCGCTCGTGCCGATCGTATTCATCCCCTTCTGCCTCTGGTCGTTTCCCTTTCATCTGCCTTTCGGCAGGATGATACTGCTGCTTTCTCTGGCCTTCATAGCCTCGCGCTCCCGCGGCCTACATACGGGCGCCGTACGGCTCCGCGCGGTGGCACCGCTTATTGCGATCCTGCTTGCGGCCTTCATGATCGTGGATGCGCGATATGCGCTCTCCGTATGGCATTACGGCAGGGGACTCTCCTATTTTTCGCGGGATTTCGAAAAATCGCTCGAACATTTCAAAAGAGGGGTTGAATGCTATCCATACAATGGGTATAATTATTTCTCCACGGGGGCGCTGCTCCTAAACCGCGGACGGCGCGAAGGGACGGACTTCCTTGAGGAATCCATGAAGTACCTCGACAGTTCGACCACATATCTGTATCTTGCGCGCGGCGCCAGGGACCACGGGCGGATGGAGGAGGCGGCGCTATGGTATCGTTATTTGCTCTTCGTGCGGCCCGATATTCGAAAGGCGCGCGAGGAATACCGCGAAATTATCGACGGGGATGATGAAAAATGAGAATTACCATAAAGGCGTTTGCCAGCGTGAAGGACTCTCTTGGATTTTCCGAGCGGCGCCTGGATCTTAGTAGTGGCACGACTGCGGAGGGCGCGGTTCGGGCCGTCGAACGGGAGCTTGGCGTTGGGATTCCGGACTTCGATTCGCTCCTCTTCGCCGTCAACGAGGAGTACTGCCGGCGCGACCGTGTATTGCGGGAAAACGACGTGCTGGCGCTGTTCCCGCCGGTTAGCGGGGGCTGATCACGACCGCCGGGGGAGGCCATCGTCATGAAGACACTCAGACTGCAGAACGAACCGATCGATTACACCTCGGCCCTGGCGGCGACCGGGACTGTCGAGGACGGGGCGGTTCTCGCCTTTATCGGAACGCCGAGGCGCGATTCCGGAGGGCGGACCGTCGAGCATATCTTCTACGAAGCCTACGAGTCGATGGCGCTAAAGGAGATGGACCGGATTGCGGATGAGGCGATGGCGGCCTGGCCGATCACCGATTGCCTGATCGTTCATCGCATGGGGAGGGTCGATCCCGACAAGGCGAGCATACTTGTGGCGGTTTCGTCGCGCCATCGGGAGGAGGGCTTCGCGGCGCTGCGTTTCATTATCGATACCATCAAGAAAACGGTCCCCATCTGGAAGAAGGAGGTGTACGCGGACGGGTCGGAGTGGGTGTCCGACCGGGTTTAGGCGACCGGCGGCGGGCCGTCCTCCTCGATGCGGTTGAGCGTTTCGCGCGCCTTCCCGTAGAACATCTCGGCCTTTGAGCGCGATATCGGCATTTCCCGGTGGGCGGGGCCTTCCGGTTCGGCGAGAAGCGCGCCCAGATCCAGGGCGCTCCAACCGGCTGGTTCGAAGTAGCGCTCGGCAAGTTCTATTATCCGCTTGGGGTTGTCCGAATCGGTCCCGCTATCCACAAGGAGCATGCGCACCGCATAGAACATGGAAAGATAGGAGCAGCGAACCGCCTCGGCGTAGCGCCCCTTTCGGAGCATGATGGCGGCAAGCTCCAGTTTCTCCCTGCTCTTGCCCAGCCTGAATCCGTGCGCGTGTCCGGCCTCGCTTTTCATGCGCTCAGTGTTCGACGCCCGCCTTTCTATAGCAAGCCTTTTTCCGGCCGCTTTCTCCCGCGGCGGCGGATTCGCATAAATAATTGACATATCCCGCGGTATGGCGTCATTCTCCAGATTCGAAACTCACCGGTCGGCGCGCTTCCGTTATTATGGCGGCGCGGCCGCTAAGGGCAGGTAACGACACTATGAACGACCACAGGATCGCCGTTCTCCTCGGCGACGGCATGGCGGATTATCCGGTGGACTCGCTTGGCGGGAAAACGCCGCTCGAGGCCGCCGGCACGCCGAACATGGATTATCTTGCAGCACATGGACTGCTGGGCCTTGCCAGGACCGTACCCGAGGGCATGGTCCCGGGAAGCGATACCGCGAACATCTCGGTGTTCGGATATAATCCGAAGGAGGTCTACACCGGACGTGCGCCGCTCGAGGCGCTCAACATGGGGATCGAGATGGGTCCCCGGGATGTGGCCTTTCGCTGCAACCTGGTGACTATTGACGACGGCGTGCTCGTCGATTTCAGCGCGCGCCATATCGAGACGGAATTCGCGCATCTGGTAGTCCGCGAGCTCGCCTTAAGGCTGGGCACGGATTCCCTCGTGTTTCATCCGGGCGTGTCCTACCGGCACATACTCATTTGGAAGGATTATCCGCACGAGGAGCTTGCGGATACTACCCCTCCACACGACATACAGGGGCGGCCGGCGGGCGATTACCGGCCACGAGGTGCGGGGGCCGAAACGCTGTGCCGCCTTATGGACGAGTCGGTGCGCGTGATCGCGTCGTCGGAGTCCATTCGATCGGCGACGGCGCGCTACCGCGGGCGTCCCGTTTCGGCCTGGCTGTGGGGCGCCGGAAGGAGGCCCGCCATGCCCTCGCTCATAGAGCGTTTCGGCCTGCACGGGCACACCATTTCAGCGGTCGACCTGATACACGGAATCGGCCGCGCCGTGGGTCTCTCGCCTATCCGCGTCGATGGGGCGACCGGCTACCTTGACACCAATTACAGCGGCAAGGCCGAGGCCCTCCTTTCCGCCATGGAAAGGGCGAACTTCGTATTCCTGCATGTGGAGTCGCCGGACGAATCCGGGCACGAGGGCAAGCTCGAACACAAGCTGCGAGCCATAGAGGATTTCGACTCGCTGGTGGTGGGAAGGGTTATGGAGGGGATGCGGCGCTACGACGATTACACGCTCCTGGTCATGCCGGACCATCCCACTCCCTTAAGCCTCCGCACCCACACCGCCGATCCGGTTCCATTCTGCGTGTACCCGTCTTCGGGTTTCGCCGTGGACGGCTACCGCCGTGAGGCTGTGCGGGGTTTCAACGAAAAATCGGCCTTCGCCACCGGACTTTTCGTCGAAGAGGCGCACCGCCTCATCGAAATCATGATGAATAAAAGCTTCAAACGGTAGGCCATGAAACGATCGACCATAATAGGAATCATCATCATAGCCGCCGCGCTGATCGCGCTGGCGGCGTGGGCCCTCCTAAGGGGCTACGACCTGGATGACGCCATCGACCGGTACGAAAGCGGCGGATATCTCGCGGCCATCGAGATACTCGCGAGGCTCCAGCGGACCGCCGATTACGAGGCGGGGGAGAAGATATACTACTATCGGTGCAGGGCGCTGAACGGCCTCGCAGAGGACCTCGAGCGTAGATACGAGGATGAACTGCGCGCGGCGGCCGCCGAGAACGCCGACGAGCGCGGCCGGGAAAGGGCGCGCTCCTATATAGGGAAGAAGCTCGCCGGAATCAACGCCGATATCGGCGCCGATCTGAGCCTCGTCATGGAAGGCCGGCGAGGCCGCATCATCTCGCGCGGTAAATTCTACGATGAGTTCGCCGCGCGATACAAGGGGAGCCGATATATAGAGGACCTCGACTACGAGGAGCTTAAAAAGATCCAGCGCGCGGATCCGGGGAGGCTTTTAAACGCCATATCCGGGTTCTATGCGCGCTACCCTCATACCATCCATCTGGGGCCGATCGTCCGCATGATATTCACCGTTCTCGAGGAGGGCAGCGTGACCGTAAAGGGCAGGGAGGGCATGGCGATGGAGCTGGTGATGGACTACGCTCGGCGATACCCCACCAGCGCCGAGGTGCAGCGCCTTTTCGCCTGCACCGGCGACGACGTAAACCTGCGCAATTCGCCCGGCGTAGAAGGGCAGCTTGTGGGCAAGATAGCGCGAGGCGATATCCTCCTGCAGCTCGAGAAGTCCATGGACATGGCCCAGGTGGGCGAGGTGCGCGATTACTGGTACCGTATAGCCGCGATGAGCGGGCTGCGTGGATGGATATTCGGCAAATTCCTCAAACCCATCGAAGTGTCCCCCCGCGAAGAATCGGACGGGGAGGGGTCGTGGGCCATAGACGACCGCTTTGGCGAGTGGGACGATTCATACACGCCGAAGAACTGGATGCACATGGAAAACGCGGAGCGCTCGTCGGTCTCGTTTGCCGGTTCGGGCGGGGCGCGGATACTGCGGCTAAACGCGCTAAGGGGCGGGACGACGGGACTCTTCCGGCGTTTCGAGTCCGGGGGACGATTCGCAGTTAGCATACGCGCGCGCATGATTGCGGGCGATTCGGTGGTTCTCATCGCAAAGGGGATGGGCGGCGGCAGGGCTTACGCGCTCTCGGTCCGCGGCGAGGAGCTGGAGCTCTCCGGACGGAGGATTCCCCTGCACACGGCGGACTGGCACAATTATACGCTGGAAAGCACCGATGGCGGATTCGCCCGGCTGCTGGTTGACAGCGAGCCGGTGCTGAGCAGAATTCCACCCGCCGACGCGGGTATATTCACCGGCAGGGGGCTCTACTGCCTCTGTACCGGGGAAAACGAGGCGGCGCTGGTCGAGGTGGAATATATAAGGATGCGCTGAACGAAGAACGGCGCCGGTAGGCGCCGTTCTTCAAATGAGCATAGGGGGCTTTTACCACTCGTCGCTCTGGCGGTCGGTGTATTTTTCGCGCACCGTCGCCGTGATGTCGTCCATGTAAAAGTAGTTCCACTGGGGAAGGCGCCCTATATTCCCGGGCTTATACAAAAACTTCATGATCTGGAGCTCGCGCTTCTGGGTGAGGAACTTGTCCTCCTGCGCTACGCTGTCCGTCAGTGTAACGGAGAGCTTTCGCCAGCCGAGAAAGTTGAGCTTGCCCACCGGAAGACGGTGTACCTTGCCATCGGCGTCCTTAAGGAACATGGAGAGCTCACCGGAGAAATTTTTTCCGTAAACCCAGATGGAAATGGACTTGCAGAATTTCTCTATGGCAAGGGGTTTCGGCGGGGTGATGGTAAGGGCGTCGCCCTGTTTTCCGAATATCTTCACGCCGAGGTATTTCTTGGAATTGCCGATAGGCGCAGGGAACTGGTCCCTTATGGATAGCCCGGCCTGCTGTTCTCCGGACTTAATAAAGCTCATATCCTTGTCCGTATAAACCGTGGTCTCGAAATCCTCGACCGCGATTTCGGAATAGAGCTGGTCGCCCGCAACCACCCTGCCCGTGTCGGCGGGTTTTTCGGCCGCTTTTTCCTGCGCGAATACGGGCAGAAGCGCCATTGAAAGAACAAGTGAAAAGAGCACGATTCGTTTCATGTAATGCATCCCTCCAGTGAATTGATTGGATAAGCCGCCCCCGCCTGTATGTCGGGCTCGTACCCGCCGGAACCGACGGAGAGCCGTGCCGCGACGGCGCGGAAATTCCATTCCAAGGTCCCGCCGTGGGCCGGCCGCGGCCATTTTGCCCCATTTGTCCCGCGTGCCGGAAAAATACTTGAATATTCCTCCCGCGAGACCGCTTTAATAAGCGCGGGGCCTTGCGCACTCCGTGGGCCACGCCCCTCCCGGCGCGGCCGGAGAAAAGGAACGCCTCCGGGGCCGGCGACACGCCTGATATCAGGAAGCGATCGCTTAAACCGACACGCGTGGAGCATACTCCCCCCACCGGCGTATGTCAATCACTAATCGGCGACTACTGGCGGCCGGCTTTACCGATTATTAATCAGAGGGATGTATCTAATGGTTGCATTGAACCCCAACATCCTGGACACTGTTCACTTGGATGAATGATTTCGCCGGAACCGCCTGATGAGAAGATTGCTAAATATCTCCGTTCTGTTCGCGCTAGCGGGACTCGCGCCCCTGGCGGAGCCGGTTGAGGCGCGCGGGGCCGATTCGGGCTATGAATGGTTCTGGGTTTTTTATGAAAAAGACGCGGCCCATCCGTACACCAGCATAGTCTACAGGCCGTTCTATCTGAGGAATTCCTACGGCGAAGGCAGAACTTACCGGGCCTCTCTTATGCCTGTGGTGTTCTGGGAGTACGCGCGGCCGAATAATACCGAATGGAAATCGCTTTTCGGGCTCGTGCATTCGGTGGATTATACTCATGCCGACGGCAGGCCCGACTACGATTTCGGCATTTTTCCGCTTTTATATTACGGCGACTCGCCGGACGTGCGCGACCGATACTTCATGCTCCTTCCCATCGGCGGCGCCGTAAAAGGAAAGTTAGGGCAGGACCGCATTTCGCCGTGGGTGTTCCCCGGCTTTCTGCTGTTCTTTCTATACCCTCCGGTGAACACCTGGCAGGCGCTCCTGTACCTGGCGGCCTCGTTTATACCGGTTTATGTCGAGTACGAATCGCGTGATTACAGCGCGTTTGGAATATTCTGGCCGCTCATCCAGCGCGGGAAAAGCCCCGACAGGGACGATTTCCGGATACTTCCGCTTTACGCCCATAATTACAAACGCGACACCTATGATAATTATTCCATCCTTTTGATAGGCAATTACCAGAATGTATTCTTGAAGGAAGATACGCAGAAAACGCTGTTCGTGTTTCCAATTTACGGCCGGCGATGGAACAGCTCCGGTAAGGCCGACGCCTCGACGCTTTTCTGGCCGTTTTTCTCCTGGGGCTATAACATGAAAACGGGAGACCGCGAGCTCAATTTCCCCTGGCCGCTGGTGATGATACAGGACTGTGCGAGCCCGTTCATATACAAGCGCATCTTTTTCCCCTTTTATGGCAGGTACGTGTTCAGAAACAGCGAGATGTCGTTCGTTACACCGCTCTATTTCCGGCTGAGGAAAAAGACCGAATACATGGAAAGCGACTATACCGTAAGCGCGTTTATCGTATGGCGTTTCGGGCGCGATTATCACGGGAAGCCCGACCCTGTATACGGAAGCTCCTGGCGCTACTTCAAGATATGGCCGCTGTTTCAGTACGAGCATGACGATCGAGGCAACATGTCCCTTTCCTCCCTCTCGCTCCTCCCGTTTCGGGACCCCGATGGATACGAGCTCATGTACCAGCCGTTCTGGACGCTGTTCGAATACCGAAAGTTCCAGTCGGGCGAGAGGCGTTTCGGCCTTCTCCTGCGCACCTATTACCAGGCCTGGGGCCCGGATTTTTTCGACATGCGCGTGCCAATATTGTTCAGCTACCGGAGCTCCAAAGATGAATTGACGAAATGGTCCATTTTGTGTTCCATGTTCGGCTATACGCGCGGTGGAGGCGGCGTGACCGTCAATATCTTCTGGATACCGGTTCCCGTTTCCGGAGGAGGCGCAAAGAGCGCGGATTCGGCCCTTGCGGGCGATGAGGCCGGGGGACCGATCCTTTCACCTAAAACGTCCGCCATGGTCGCACCCCCAGGCCAATGGCCGATGGGCTGCCCGGCGCGGACTGACTTTATTGAATATTCGAAGGCGGTATTCTGATGGGGCGGAAAAACCGGCGATGAACGAAAAGGGCGCAGGCGCGGGCAACAGGTTCTCGGCCATGCTTGAGATGATCGGAGCGGGCCTGATCGAGTTTCTCGACCAGGCCGGTTATACCATGCTTCTCCTCGCCCGCTCATTCTATTACCTCAAAGACGCGCCCTCCAAGGCGCGCGAGATCGTTACGCAGATGTACTTCGCGGGAGTGAAAACGCTCACCGTTTGTTCCCTCGTCGGGGTGTTCACGGGGATGATACTGGCCCTCCAAACCGGCATAGAGCTTCAGAACTTCGGAATGCAATACCAGACCGGGCGCCTCATCATAGCCTCAATGACGCGGGAGATGGGCCCCTTTATGGCGGCCATCATCCTCACGGCGTCGGTGGGCTCGGCCATGGCCGCGGAGATAGGGACCATGAAGGTCTACGACGAGATCGACGCGCTCGAAATGATGTCCATAAGCCCGGTGAAGTTTCTGGTAATGCCCAGGGTGACGGCGCTTGCGGCCATTATGCCGGTGGTTTCGGTGTACATCATCGTGCTGGCCTGCCTGGGCGGCGCGGTGGTTGCCAATTCCATCCTCCACGTCTCCTTTAACGTTTACATAAAGCACCTGTACAAGGGGATCCATTTCAAGGCCATTTACGTGGGTCTTTTAAAGGCCTTCATATTCGGCATCATCATCTCCGGGGTGAGCTGCGCGTTCGGCCTGAGGGCGGAGAGCGGGGAGCTTGGAGTGGGTCACGCCACCCGCTCGTCGGTGGTGGCGTCCTTTCTAATGGTGCTCATCTTCGGCTATTTTATAACGGCGCTGTTCTACGGGTGACCGTGATAGAGTTTATCGACATCCACAAATCCTTCGGCCCAAAGCGGGTGCTTGCGGGATTCAACCTTAAAATAGAGAAGGGGGAGAGCTTTGTCATCATCGGCCAGTCCGGCATAGGAAAGACCGTGGCCCTGCGCCATGTCGCGGGGCTTCTTAGCCCCGATTCCGGCAGGGTGCTGGTGGAGGGCATACAGGTGAACGGCGCCAGACCGGCGGCATTGCGAAAGCTCAGGGAGAGGATGGGCGTGCTCTTCCAGTCGGGAGCGCTAATAAACTGGATGACGGTGGCCGAAAACGTGGCCCTGCCGCTTTCCGAGCACAGGCGTTTCCCCAGGAGGGAGATCGAGCGGCGTGTGGACGAAAAGCTCGAACTCCTGGAGCTCTCGGACGCGAAATTCAAGACGCCGTCGGAGATAAGCGGCGGGATGAAAAAACGGGTGGCGCTCGCCCGGGTGCTGATGAGCAACCCGGATATCATCCTCTACGACGAGCCCACCACCGGCCTCGACCCGGTCATGTCCATGGTGATAAGCGAGCTTATACGGCAGATGCAGCGGGATTTCGGCGTAACATCCCTGGTGGTTACGCACGATATGAAAAGCGCCTTTCATGTGGGCGACCGGATCGGCATGCTCTACGGCGGCGAGCTTGTGCAGGTCGGCACGCCGGACGAGATAATGAATTCCGATAATCTGGTGGTAAGGCAGTTTATAAACGGGGAATTGGAGGGCCCCATCCGTGCGCAGTGAGCCCGCGGCGGGGCAAGCGCCGATTTCGAGGAGGTAGGTGCAATGAGGATAAAAAACGAGGTCGCGGTGGGCCTGCTATTCATGGTCGCCATGATCGTGCTGGGCTATTACACCATAATGGTGAAGGATGAAATTCTCGAACCCAAGGACTACTATGTTTTGCACGCGGTCTTTTCGAACGTAGAGGGGCTCGAGGTGAAGGACGACGTAAAGGTGAGCGGCGTGCGCGCCGGAGTGGTCGACAGGATCGTGCTCGAGGAGGAGTATATCTCGGTGTACATGAAGATGTACAACCGTTTCAGTATGTTCGAGAACTACCGAATAAAGATCGCGAGCGAATCCGCCCTGGGCGGCAAATATATCGCCATATATCCGGGCGAGAGGGAGAGGGGAGGGCGGTCTTTCAAGGAGATAGATTACCGGACGAACATGAAGGGCATCTCCGGCGACGACCCCATAGCGCTCATCTCCGACCTTGTTAACGAGAACAGGGAGAACATACACTCCACCATTCGCAATCTCCAACAGATCACAGCAAAGCTCAATTCGGGACAGGGGACCCTGGGGCAGCTTATCAACGACAACAGGGTGCACGAGAACGCGAACGACCTGGTGCGGGAACTAAGGGATACCATGGAGGACGCGCGCGAGCAGGCCCCCATTACGAGCTTTATTCGCGCCGCGCTCACGGCCTTCTAGGGCCGGGTGAGTTTTTGCTATTGACTTTTTGCCCCTCTTTTATACGATTTGCCGGGGCGCCGGGAAGCGCGTCCCCGAGCACGCTACGTCCGCGCCCGTTAAATTCGGTTTATCTGGATGCTCTGTCATGAAATCAAGCAGAACGCTGCCGGCGGTTTTCCTGCTCTTTGCGCTCCTTGCGCTGCCGTCGCAAAACGCCGTCGCGTACAAATTCGAGTTCACCACCGTAAGCGACGTAGTGAAGAAAATACGCCAGCGCTTCGGAGAGGTGGGCTCTTATCAGGCCTCCTTCCGTATCGTTTCCGAAAAGGCGGGTAAGAAGTCCCAGCAGAGCGGCACGGTGCGCTACAAATCGCCCGACAGGATGCTCGTGGAGTTCGACCAGCCTCCCGGACAGAAGATCATCACCACCGGATCGACCATGTGGGTTTACATCCCGTCGATGAACGTTGTGGCGGAACAGGACTTAAAGTCGCAGTCCGGGTCGATTTTCAGCGCCGGCAGCAGGAGCGGCCTCCAGCGCCTTTTCACCTTGTATCATTATAAATTCGCGTCGCGCGAGCAGCCGGAGCCCCAGAAGGACGGCTCGAAAAGGTATACTTTATTCCTCCAGATGAAGGAGACGAGGAGCGGTTTTAGGACACTGCGGCTTTGGGTGTCCGAGGACTACATGATCACGCGCGCGGAGGGGGAGACCTCCACCGGGAAAAAGGTCGAGATCGATTTTTCCAATATACGGACGGACGTCGACCTGCCGAACGGCATATTCAAATTCGAGCCGCCGTCGAGGGTCAGAGTCATAAAGAATCCAATGATATCCGAGGAGTGAGCAAGTGGATACGATAGGCGAGAAACTGAGAAGCACGCGGGAGGCCAGAAAGCTCAGCCTCAAGGACGTCGCCAAGGACACAAACATATCGGTTTTATATATAGAGGCGCTGGAAAACGAGGAGTTCGACCGATTTCCTGGCGAGACCTATGTTACCGGTTTTATGAGGAGTTACGCCGAATACCTGAAACTGGACGCGGACGAGATCATTCAGCATTACAAGGCCTTCAAGATCGGCGAGAGCGCCACCCCGCTCGAGGAGCTTACAAGGCCAACGCGGACCCCGGTGTTCTCCAACCTGATGACCATGTACCGCCAGTATAAGAACATGGCCTTCTTCGTCGGAGCCGCGCTTGGGATCATGCTCATCATCTGGATGTTCGTTTCGCTTTTCTCGTCGAGCATCGACACAGGGGGCGGCGACTCCATAACGAGCATTCAGGACGAGTACAACAAGTCGAAGCAGAACATCGGCATAGAAAATATACGCAATCTTCAGCTCGCCAACGACAGCGGTTTTACCCTGCTTTACGGAAACGAGGCCGTGCAGTTCATGGTGGACAACAAAGAGGCGCTCCTTCTTCTCAAGGAGATACGCAAGGACTCGGTGCAGGTCGAGCTCCTGCCGGGAGAGAAGACCGAAACGCTTGAAATGGAAAAGCCGCTCACCCTGAAACTGCCTGAGTTCGCGCGCGAGGTGGTATTTACACTGAAAGGGCTTACGGAGAACAGGGCCAAAATTCAGATAGCCCTGGGCCGGAAGCCCGAAGCCGAGGAGAAGGACATTGCGGTCGAAAAGGGCGCGGACGTCAATGTCGACAACACGCGCGTGGTGGCGCAGAACGAAAAGAACCTGAAAATAGTCTTCGAGGCGGAATTTATCCAGAAGAGCTATCTGGAGCTTTACCTCGACGGCGCCGAGAAGCGCCGGGGGTTCATAGCGGCCGGCACCCACGAGCGTTGGGAGGCGACCGAGTTCATACAGGTAAAGATCGGCAACGCCGGGGGGCTTAAGGCTCGCATCAACGGCAGGGATTATAATTTCGGCCAGCCGGGGCAGGTGGCGAACAAGGTAATCACCTGGAAGAAGGACGCGAGCAATCCCAACGTTTACGAGATCACGATCAAAGACTGGTAAGTGTTCCACGCTCGGGATATATCCTTCCATATCGTCTCGCTGGGCTGCTCGAAGAACCTTGTCGATTCAGAGCGCGTAAACGGCGAGATGCGTTTCCTCGGATTTCAACCGGCCGCCTCGCCCGAGGAGGCGGGTATCCTCATAATCAACACCTGCGGCTTTATAGAGGACGCCAAAAGGGAGTCCATAGGGGCCATCCTGGACGCGGCCGGCCTTTTGGAGAACCAGCCGCCCGGTTTCGGGCGCCGGCTTGCGGTTGCGGGCTGCCTGTCCGGGCGCTACGAGCGGGAAATAGCCGCGGAAATTCCGGAGATCGATTTCGTTTACGGCGTCATAGACGATGGTTTCGTCCCCGGACTCTGCGCCGCGCTGGGGATAGAGGCCGGGCCGCGCGGCCGGGGGCGTTTTCGGAAGCTGCCGCTGGTGGAGGGGATGGCATACCGTTACATCAAGATCGCCGAGGGCTGTTCCAACAACTGCAGCTATTGCGCGATACCGCTGATCCGCGGCCCTCTGGTTTCGTTCGATCCGCGGAGCGTACTGGAGGACGCGCGCCGCGCCATTGACGACGGCGCCAGGGAGCTCGTCATCGTCGCGCAGGACATCGCATCCTACCGTTACGGCCGCACCGGTCTCGCCGGACTCGTAGATCGTATCGCGGAGATTCCCGGAGTGGAATGGATAAGGCTGATGTACTGCCACCCCGATCATATCGACGAGGCGATAATCGACCTGCTCCGAAACAACGACCGTGTTGTAAAATACATCGACATCCCGTTTCAACACGCAAGCCCGGCCATACTGTCGTCCATGGGCCGGAGTGGCGGGCCCGCCTCATATCTGGCCCTGGTTGATAGGCTGCGCGAGCGCGTGGACGGCATCCGCATACGTTCCACCTTCATGGTGGGCTACCCGGGCGAGACCGGCGCGGAATTCGCCAATCTCAGGCGCTTTCTCGAAAAGGCCGCACTTGACCGCGTGGGGGCCTTTATCTTCTCTCCGGAGGAGGGGACCCGCGCGGCGGATCTGGGGCCTATGGTCGCGCTATCGGTGGCGCGGCGGCGCCATTCCAGCCTCATGAAACTGCAGAGGAGAATTTCGGCCGAACGGTTGGGGCGTATGGTCGGTGAAACCGTGCGGGTTCTGCTGGAGGAACGCATCGACGAAAAAACATGGGCGGGCAGGACCGAGTACGACGCCCCCGAGGTGGACGGCATTTTTTACTTGACCGGCGCCGGCCTTTCGATTAACTCGATTGTGAAAGCCCGGGTCATGGACAGTACCGAATACGACGCAAGTGGGGTTCCGGCGTGAATGTTCGCGGTCTCCTGGAGGTTCCCAATCTCCTTTCGCTTCTGAGGATTGTGCTCATCCCAGTTTTCCTGTATTTTATCTTCATCCCCACGATGGAGCACCGCCTGTGGGCGCTCGTCATCTTCATCATCGCGTCAGTCACGGATTTTCTCGACGGCTGGAGCGCGCGTAAACTCCACCAGGAGTCCGATCTGGGCCGGTTTCTCGATCCGCTGGCCGACAAGGTGCTCGTAATCGGCGCACTTACGGCCTTCCTCATCCTCGATCCCTTCATCCCGCTCTGGATGATTGTCATCATCGTGGGGCGCGATGTACTGATAACGCTCATGCGCTACCTCGCCATCCGGAAGGGGGCGGCTCTCGTAACGAGCGGTTTCGGCAAGGTGAAGACGGCCTTTCAGATGATATCGATAATGGTGATCATCATGGTGTTCGTTTTCAGGCGCGCCGGCGTGAGCAGATACGCGACCGACGAATTCATAAAGATCGTCCGCGTGTACGAGATAATGACATCCTCCATCCCGGACAAGTGGCTCATCATCGGGCCTTATTGCCTCATGTTTGTCGTGACGCTCCTTACGGCCCTCTCCGGGATCCGGTACATGATGACCAACTGGCGGCTTTTTTTTCCGCCGTATTCGAAAAGAGACAGTGCCTCCTGATGTGGTGGAAGGAACTCCTTTTTACGGCGCTGTATACGGGGTATTTCCCGCGCATGCCCGGGACGGCCGCGAGCCTTTTCGCGATGCTTCTGTACATGATTGGATACTGCGTTTTCGGCGAGTCGATCGTCTGGATCAACGCCCTCGTCGTGGGCATAATGCTGTATCCGGGGGTCAGGCTCGGCGACAGCGGCGAGCGGTTTTTCGGAAAAAAGGACCCGCCGCAGATCGTGCTGGACGAGGTGCTGGGTTACATGATCGCCGTGCTCTTCCATCCGTTCAGCTGGACGACCGCCGTTTTGGCGTTCTTTATTTTTCGCATAACGGATATTCTTAAGCCATGGCCGACCAGGAGGCTGCAGTCGATCGATGGAGGGCTGGGCGTCATGATAGACGACTGGGTCGCGGGAGCCTATACGAGCGTCATAGTGTTTGGGATCAGGTCGGCCATGACGGCCTTCGGCCTCGTCGTACCGTAGGCCAACCCGGCGCCCCGGGCGCGGGGTTGCGGCATATTCCGAGTGGAGAGTGAGGATATGAAAAGCGGATTTGTGGCGCGTTGCGCGGTCATGCTGTTCCCGGCGGCGCTTTTGTGCTCCGCGTCGGTAGCCGCAGTGAACACGAAGGCCGCGACGCCGGCGAAAGCCCCGGAGGCAGTCTCCGCCGACCATTGCCTGGACTGCCATAAGTCACTCGGCGGCAGGCATGCCGAAATCGCCGACCAGTGGGCGGCGAGCGTCCATTCGAAAGAAGGCGCGAGATGTAATCTGTGCCATAAAGGAGACGACACGACCGGGGACATGAAGCGGGCAAAGAGCCGGGACGCGGGATTCATCGGAAAACCCTCCCCCAGAGAGAGCCTCGCCTTTTGCGGCCGCGCGGAATGCCACGATCTCGCCTTCCAGCAGTTTAAAAGGAGCCCTCACTACGATTCCGTCTTAAAAAAGGGCGCGCCCTCATGCGTAAGCTGCCATGGCGATCATAACGTTCAGCGTTCCTCGATCGATATAATAAGCGACAGGACATGCTCCGCCTGCCATCCTGTGGAGTATTCCCGGGAGATAATATCGTCGATTTTTTCAATCGAGAAGGACATCGAGTCCATAGAGGCCGGCATCAGCTTGCTCGAATCGAAGAAGGCCGACGTGAAAAACGAGCTCTTGCAGATGGAAAAGCTGAAAAGTCTGTTCCACCAGATAGTGCACGTATTCTCCAGGGAGGAGATCCAGTTTTCCAGGAGGATCGTCGACCTGGAGATCGCTTCCCTGAAAAATGGCGTGATGATGAAGGTTGACGTGTCCAGGCGAATGGACATCATCTACATTACGACGATTGCCGTGTCCTTCATCATCGTTTTCGGACTCGCTTTCTATGTGTTCTGGATGCTGTCCCGCCGGCGGAAAGAGTGAGCCGGGACATGCGTGAACATCTTTTCAATACCGGAAAGATCGAATATATACGGGGCAAAAAGCCCGACGTTCCCTGTATCCTCTGCTCCCTGGTTGAGCGCGACCCCCGCCTTGAATTACTGGAGGTTTACCGCGGCGGGCTCTGCATGGTTTCCATGAATCTCTATCCGTTCAACACGGGCCATATCATGATATTTCCCATGAGGCATGTCGAGGATTACGTAGACTTAAGCGAGGAGGAGGTCCTCGAGACGCACCGGCTGACAGCCCTCATGATCGCCGCGATAAGAGAGGAGTTCTCCCCCGCCGGTTTCAACGCCGGGTGGAACCTTGGGAAGGCGGGCGGAGCGAGCATATCGCACCTGCACCTGCATGTCGTCCCCCGGTACGAAAACGAGCTCGGATTTCTCGATGTGCTTGCCGGCGCCAGGGTGATTGTCGTGGATCCGCGCCAGGCCCTCGAGCGCCTTAGGGCGAGGGTGGAGGAAATACGCGGCCGTGCGTGAAAAAAATCGATACCCGCTGTTTTTTTTTATCTTTTCAGCTTCCGGATTCGTTTATAATATGAAAGAGGTGCCGCGGAGGTGACCATGGGACGACTTTCTACAGCCTGTTTTATCGCCGCGATTGTCGCGCTTTCCGGGTGCGGGGACCTATCATGCCCCGGTTCGAACCCTCTGCGTTCATCCAGGTCCAACGCCATAGCCGATTTAAAGAAGAAGGCCGCGGAATACGAGTCGCGTCCGGCGGCGGGAGACCGGACAGCCCGCCTGGGACAGATCTATTACGATCTCGGCATGAAATATCTCGAAGACGGCAATTGGGACCAGGCTGTCGCATCTTTCGAGAAGTCCATGGAATACGGCAAAAAGTCGGCCGCCGTTCATTATTACGCGGCCGTTTCTTACGCCAACAGGGGCAAAGAGCTGGAAAGGGAGGAGGACATCCGGAGGGCCGAGTACCATTATCGCCAGGCAACGGCCATAAACCCGGATTACCTCGACGCCCATTACGGCCTCGCCATTCTCGTCTACTACGAAAAGGGCGACACCGCGACCGGGACCGGAATGATGGAGCGGATCGTGGCGCGCAGCCGCACGTATTACCGGGCGCAATTCGCCCTTGGAAAATTCTATTACGAGCAAGGCAGGCCCGAAAAGGCCCTGTCGGTATATGAAAGCCTGCATTCGGAGCTCGAGAAAAAAACCGGCGACTCGGCCCTCCTCAAGGAATACCGCGAGCAGTGCGCGGAAAACATCAGGCAGCTCATGAAGGAGCTCTCCGGAAATTGAGCTCCTCCGAACACGATATCCTGTGCGCCATAGCCCTCTCGGTCTCCGCCTCCCCCGCGGGTAACGATCTGTGGGAAGCGCCCTCCTTTCCCGACGCGGCGGCCGCCTGGGAAACCCTCTCCGCAACCGGCCGGCTTGCCACCCAGGCCTATATAACCGCGCGTTATTCGCCGAATCCATTTAAGGCCGCCGAACAGATCCTTAAAGTCTGCCGGGAAAGGTCCATCAGGGTGGACACCTGCTGGGAATCGGGATACCCCGGGCTGCTCGGCGAGATATCCAGGCCACCGCTGGTCCTTTACGCGCGTGGCGCGGAGATCTCCGGAAGGAGCATGGCGATCGTCGGGACCAGGAAGGCCGACCGGTCCGCCCTGGATACGGCGCGCCGGCTGGCGGGCGAACTGGCCGGGAGCGGGTTTACGGTCGTAAGCGGAATGGCCGTAGGCGTGGACAGGGCGTCGCACGAGGGGGCGCTCTCGGCCGGAGGGCCGACCGTGGGAGTGCTCGCCAACGGCATCGACATATTCTACCCGGCGGTGAACGCCGATCTCTATAGAACGATACTTGCCGACGGGCGCTCAACGCTGGTATCCGAATATCCTCCCGGCATTATGGCGGGCAAATGGACGTTTGCAAGAAGGAACCGGATCATAAGCGGGCTGTCCCTCGGCACCGTCGTGGTAAAGGCCGGCGTTAAAAGCGGCGCGCTCATAACGGCCAGTTATGCGCTAGAGCAAAACCGCGAGGTATTCGCCTGCCCCGGCGCCGCCTTCGACGAGGGATACTTCGGGTGCCACGGGCTTATCCGGGAGGGCGCCCAGATCGTCTCGACGACCGGGGACATCATCGATCAGTTTGCCTCGGCGGCGGGAAGGGAGCGGCCGGCCTTGGCCGTGCCTCCGGCAAATGAAGATTTCGGGCCTTCCATGGGACCGCTCGAACGCGAGCTCCTAACAATCCTCGCTGGGAAGACGGCCGATATCGACGAGCTGGTGCGCCGATCGGGCCGCGACGCGGGATCGGTGAACGAGGCGCTTGTGATGCTGGAACTTTCGGGAAAAATTTCGAGGACCGGAACACGCGTGGAACGGACCGGGGCCGGGGGCGCCGCATGAAAATAAAATACGCTTTTCTAACGGTGTTGGGACTCGCGCTTCTGGTCTCGGTGGCGCAGATGTTCGCCCTGCCGCCGTATGCGGGCGATATTTACGCCCTGTATCGTTCCGGCTATTTCGTGGAACTCGAAAGAGGCTTCGGCGTCATAAGGGACGCGTTCGTCGAGACCAAGATGTTCGGCCGGCCCGTTTCGGCGTGGATCCTCCTCGACGACATAGGGGCGCGGCATGGAATGGATATAAGGGTATACAATACCTCGGGCCTCAGGGTGAGGGCCCCGGGCGAGACGGGCGAGGCGGCGGATTCGCGCGTCATGAGGGTGCTAAGCGATTCGGAGCCGTCCGCATATTCGGAGATAAGGGGCGGCAGATACTACTCCGCCGTGCCGGTCTTCATGGAGGACCGGTGCCGCTTCTGCCACGATTCGCGCGGCGCCTCCAGGCTTGCCGGAGTAATCAGCTTCGAAAGGGACTTCGACGCGAGGGTGTATTACGGGGCGGAGAGGGTCGTTATCTTCGGCATGCTTTCGGCGGCCCTGTGCCTTCTGTTCTTCCTAACCCTTCGCTGGGAGCCCGGAAGAAGAGTGAAAGAACTGTTTGACAAATAATCGATTGTCTGTGTGCCTGCTCTAAGTCGCGCCGTAGTGTAAAGGCGGCGCGGCCCATACGGGGGAAGGGAGTTGCGCCCGGCCCCGACGGGAGGCGGTTCCCGGTCACGTACGCAGCCGCTGCAACAGCCGGGGACGGAATATGGCTGTAAGGCGTAAAAAAGGAAATGTCATCGCTCGCATGGAGAAAGACGGCAAAACGCTCATCATCGTCGAATCGCCCTCGAAGGCCAGGACAATAACCAAGTACCTCGGAAAGAAATACATCATCTCCTCGTCGATGGGCCACATCATCGACCTGCCCAAGTCGAGGCTGGCGGTGAACGTGGACGATAATTTCACCCCGGAATACATCACCATTCGCGGAAAGGCGAAGATACTGAACGATCTGAAGAAAAAAGCCTCCCAGGCCGCGGGCGTGCTGCTCGCGACCGATCCGGACCGCGAGGGAGAGGCCATCTCCTGGCACCTGGCTAACGCGCTGGCCCCCAAGAACGGCAACATCCGCCGCATCGAGTTCAACGAGATCACCGAACCGGCCATACTGGAGGCGGTCAAGCACCCGCGGGAAATCGACATGAGCCTGGTCAACGCGCAGCAGGCCAGGCGCATTCTGGACCGCATAGTGGGATACAACATCAGCCCCATACTGTGGAGAAAGGTCAAAAAGGGCCTTTCCGCGGGGAGGGTGCAGTCGGTGGCGCTTCGCGTTATCTGCGAACGCGAGAAGGAGATAGAGTCCTTCACTCCGGAGGAGTACTGGTCGCTCGACGCGCGTTTCGAACTGAAAGGAAAGAAGTTTACCGGCTCGTTCCATTCCCTCGGCGGGGAGAAGATAAGGCTTAAGTCCAGGACCGAGGTGGACGCCGTTCTGGAGGCGGCGGGCGAAGGGCCGTATATCGTAAAGAGCGTGCAGCGCAAGGAGCGCCGGCGGAACCCCATGCCGCCCTATATAACGAGCAAGATGCAGCAGGACGCGGCAAACAGGCTGGGCTTTACCTCCGGGAAGATCATGATGATAGCCCAGCAGCTCTACGAGGGGATCGACCTTAAAGGCGAGGGGCCCGTGGGTCTCATAACCTACATGAGGACCGACTCCACCCGCGTATCCGAAAGCGCCATCTCCGCCGTAAGGCGCTATATCGGCGAGACCTTTGCCGGGGATTATCTGCCCCAAAAGCCAAACGCCTACGCCAACAAGAAGAACGCCCAGGACGCGCACGAGGCCATCCGGCCCACTGACGTCTTCCGCACGCCGGAGTCGCTGAAGGCGGACCTAAACCGCGACCAGTACCGGCTCTACAGCCTTATCTGGCGGCGCTTCGTGTCCTCCCAGATGACGCCGGAGCTTTCCGAGGTTTCGACCGTAGTTCTCGAGCGGGGTGACGTCGCCTTCAGGGCGAGCGGCAGCCGGGTGCTTTTCGACGGATTCACCGCTGTGGAGGCCGAAGACAAAACGAAGAAGATGGACCTGCCGAAGCTTGCGGAGGGGGACCAGGTTTCGGTGATCGAGTATCTTCCGGAACAGCACTACACCACGCCGCCCCCGCGCTATAACGACGCTTCTCTCGTCAAGTTTCTTGAGGAGTCCGGCATAGGAAGGCCCTCGACCTATGCTCCGACTATAAACACCCTTATCGCACGCTATTACGTGGTCCGGTCGGGGCGACAGCTCGTCCCTACGGTGCTCGGACGGCTTGTTAACGATATCATGATGACTCATTTCGGCCCCCTGGTCTCGACGGACTTTACCGCGAACATGGAGGAGCGGCTCGACCTTGTTGAAGAGTCCAGGGCCGACTGGGTGGACATGCTCAAGGAGTTTTACGGTCCCTTCAAGATTACGGTGGACGAGGCCGAACATAAGATAGAGGAGATGAAAAACATCCTCGACGAGGAGACCGACGAGGTTTGCGAAAAATGCGGCAGGAAGATGCTCAAAAAACTCGGCAAATACGGCTTTTTTCTGGCCTGTTCCGGATTTCCGGAGTGCCGGAACGCCAAGTCGCTGCCGCTGGGAAAATGTCCGGTGGAGGACTGTCGGGGCGACGTGGTGAAGCGCCAGGCGAAGAAGGGGCGGCCGTTTTACGCGTGCAGCCGGTATCCGGACTGCACCTTCATGACGCGCGAGGCGCCTTCGACGAGGCCATGCCCGAAGTGCGGAAGCCTGCTCTTCTCTCGCAGGTTGAAACACCGCGGCCAGATGCTGATGTGCCTGAGGGAATCGTGCGGATACAGGCTCGAGATCCTCGACGAGGAGGAGGGAAAACGTCCGGAAAACGGCGAATGAGCCCCGGGTGCGTGTGGTACGGGGAGTGAGCGGATATGTACGCCGAGATCGATCGTTTCATGGATCACCTGGACTCCGAGCGCAACGCCCCGGAGACCACCATAAAATCGTATAACGACGATCTCGTCCAATTCGCCGACTTTCTCGCCGGCCTCGGCGTGGACGACGGAGGGCCTGTCCCGTCGGGCGCCGACATCCCCGCTGGCGACGTCACCCCCGACCTCATTCGTTCCTTCGTGGAATCCTGTTACGACCGCTCGCTTAAGAAATCCTCCATATCGCGAAAAATAGCCTGTCTCAAGTCCTTCTTCGGCTACCTGTACAGGGAGGGACATATAGATTCCAATCCGGCCCGGGCGGTATCCTTTCCGCGGACGGAACGGCCCCTGCCGCGCTTCCTCTACAATCGCGAGGTGGAGCGCGTTCTCGATTTTAGCGTTGAGTCCTTCATAGATTTTCGCGACAGGGCCCTGCTGGAGACGTTCTACGCCACGGGCGCCCGCGTATCGGAGATCGCGTCGTCCGGATACAATGACCTCGATTTAGACGGAGGCGGCCTTCGCGTTTTCGGAAAGGGCTCGAGGGAGAGGATTGTATTCCTCACGGCGGACGCCGCAAGTTGGATACGGGCGTATCTCATCGAAAGGGGAAAGCGTTTCGGTTCGATCGAGGGGCCGCTCTTCGTAAACGCGCGAGGCGGGAGGCTCGGCGCGCGCGGAATCTTCAACATCGTCGAAGGCCGCGCGAAGGCGGCTGGGATTCTGGCCCGCGTTGGCCCGCACACCTTCAGGCACAGCTTCGCGACGGAGCTTCTTAACAACGGAGCGGACATACGCGCGGTCCAGGAGATGCTGGGCCATAGCGACATCTCGACCACCCAGGTGTACACGCACACCACGAAGGCGCGCCTCAGGGATGTCTACCGCCGGTGCCATCCCCATTCCGGCCGTAAAGACGGCTGCGAGCAGGCCTAGACTCTACCTGGGCTCTATCACCTCGACGAGCGAGAGGTCGTCCTTTTTAAGCACCAGTATCTTCTTGTCGTGCCGGTTGATGTATACGTACTCGCCGTAGAAGCTTATAAAGGTGTTCTCGCTTACCGCCTCCTGCGAGAGGGCCGTGCGCTCCAGAGCGCCGTCATAGCGTCCCAGGTAGTATTTCCCCTTATCCACCATTACGGCGTAGATGAAGCCGTCCCGTATCTCGACGAAACTGCGCCAGAAAATATCGTCCTTTCCACGCTTCGATTCCTTAAGAGTCTCCCGGTCCAGGAGGACGAGCCTGTGTCCCGTCCTGTGGTCGCCCTGGTGGACGATGACCGCGACCCCGCCGGAGAAAACGTCATAGCGGGAGCCGCAGATGTTCTCGACAGGCGACTTGAACATCACCTTCCTTGTGGCCGCGTTTATCATGTACATCTCGTTGTTGTAATGGCCCGCCTCGAGGTATTCCTTGATTTTGAGATAGTAGAGTTTTTCCGCGAATACGCTCCTGTCGAGCTCCTTGCTGCGGAGCTCGTCCTCGCGCTTGTCGAGCTCCTTCTCCTTCTCCTCGAGCTTGGCCTTGGCGCGCTCGGGGCTCTCTTTTATCTCTTTTTTAAGCTCGTCTTTCGCTATCTCTTTCTTCTCCTCCTTCAGGGCCTCCTCTTTCTTCGCCGTCTTCGATTCCTTCTCGGCGAGTTTTTTCTCCTCCTTCCTTATTTCCTCCTGTTTTTGGGCGACCCTCTTCTCTTCACTGGCGACGGTCTTTTCCTTTTCGGCGGTTTTCCGTTTTTCTTCCTTCTGCTTTTCCTCGCGGGAGGCTATTTCCTCCTCCTTTTTCTTTTTCTGCTCCGGGTCCGCTATGCTCTTCGCCTTTTCCTTTTCGTCCTTCAGTTTTCGCTCTTCCCGCGCCTGTTCAAGTTTTTTTCGCTCGACGTCCGCCCTCTCCGCCTCCACGCGCTTTTTTTCCTTCTCGGCGTCACGCGACTTGTCGGCGAGGTCCGCTTTTTTTTCAGCGGTCTCCTTTTTTTCTTTTTCTATTATTTTTTCTTTAATGTCCGCCAGGTCTTTGCGCTGCTCCAGGTTTTCGTCCTCCTTCCGGACGGCGGTCCGCACCTTTTTATCGGAGATGATGTCCGGGTCGATCGAGTCGATCGCGCCGCGCTTGGCCTCCTCGGTAAGCGGAATGACCATACGGGTCGCTCCGGGCCACTTATCGTATCGCGTGGCGAGGCCGGCGTTCGCCGCGGTGAGGTTTTTAGCGACCACCTTTTTGTACGCCTTGCCGAAGTAATCCATGTCACCGCGATATACGGCGTTGTAATAGGTGGTGAACACCGCGAGCGTATAGGCGTTCTTTTCGGAGTATCCGTACATTCGCTCGAAATATCCCGAAAGTATCCGGCGGATGTACTGTATATGCGTTACCCTGGCCTCTTTGTCGATGGAGATGATGTCGGCCGAAAGCTTCCCTGGTTCATCTTTCGAAATTGCCCGGATGAGCGAATACTTCATATAATAATTGATCCGCTCGTTTTCGCCGCGCTTCTCGGCCGCGGCGGCAAGCCGTGCGCCGATCGACTTAACCTCGGAAACGCTGTCCTGGGCCCGCCACGGGCCGGTATAGTTGATAAACTCGATTTTCCCGGCCTTTTTAAGCTCGTCTATGTCGACTTCCAGTCCGGCGGCGGGAACAGCCGCGAGTATTACGAGAAGCGCTGACGCGAAGTGCTTTCGCATGGTGTTCTACCTTCTTGTCATAAGATCGGGCGCACGGCTTATGCCGGCCCAATTACGCAGTATGAACATCCTCCGCGTTATTTCAAGCACTATTGCTCTTTGCCCGGCAGGTGGTGTGAATTAAAAACCGGGAGAACATACTGCCATCGATAGGAGCGTAGCGACGTGCGATCTTAAAAAAAGGCAAGAAATCAGCCCATGGAGTTTAGCATAAAGAGAGTGCCGCGCCCCGATAAGGCCGGGGCTCGCAATTACAGTATCTAATCCCGAAATAAAATTCACTCGATCCGCGTGGTGTTCGCCGGCGCTTTTTTTCGGGGTGGACGAAACGGGGGCCGGGTGGTTAGCTGCGTTTGCAAGCGTAGTTGGAGGCATCAATTCTCCAGAAGGGAGCGCACCTCCGCCTCTTCATACCTGTAGCTCTTTGTGCAGAATGAGCAGCGCAGTTCAATTCTGTGGTCTTTTTTTAACATGTCCTCGATCTCATTCCTGTCGATGCCCTTCAGTATTCCCTCGATCATATCCCTGTTGCAGCGACAGGCCGCCTTTAACGGCGTGGTGCCGAGGAGGCTAAGGGCGTGATCGTCCATAATGCCCGAAACGACCGAGATGATGTCCTCTCTACGGCGGAGCGATTCGCCGAGCGGGGTCTTCATGCCGGCGATGTTGGCCTCCACCCGCTCGAGGGCGTCGTCGGGGGTGTCCGGAAAGCGCTGGATGAGTATCCCGCCCGAGGCCGCAATGCTCCCGTCGGCATTCTGCGCAAGGCCTATTATCATGGCGGAGGGTACCTGCTCCGATTCCGTGAGGTAATAGGCGCAGTCGCGCGCGATCTCGCCGGTGCGTAGCGGTATTACGCTGTTGTACGGCTCCTTGAGTCCCAGGTCCTTTACGACGGTGAGGAAGCCCGCGCCAATTATGGCGGGTACGTCTACCCGGCCGTTACGCACAATCGTTTCCACGGAGGGGTTTGCGACATAGCCACGGATGTTACCCAGGGCGTCGGCCTGCACGTGGATCTCGCGCACGGGGCCCGTGCCGGAGATGCGGAGCGTTACGTTCTGCGCCGATTCGGGTTTGAGGGTTGCGCTTAAAAGCGCCGTCGCGGAGATGGCCCTTCCCAGCGCAAGGGTGGCGGCGGGCGAGGCCCCGTGCTGCGAGGCGATGGTTGCCGCTGGCCCGGTGGTTACGGCGGTGTACACGCGCAGATTGTAATGCTCGCAGATTATGCGCGATATGCGGTCTTCGTCCATCATCAGAACTCCCGTAGCGATTCGTGCACGCCCTTGGATATCTCGAACCAGAATTCCAGCGCAGCCTCGTTTTTGTCCTTCCTGAATCGGTCGATCCAGGCGGTTAGCTCCTTGGACCCGTCGTTCTCCACCTCGCGAAGGCGCGTAAGCCAGCCGGACACGAAATCGATGTTGCGTTCGGACTCCCAGAAGATTGAGCTGTTGCGGCTGTTTATTCGGCTCGCGGTGATGGAGACCGAGGCCAGGTACTCGGCCTTTTTGTCGTACAGGGAGCCTATGATGTCGGGAATCATTTCCTCCGCCCAGTTTCTGTGAAATCTGCAGAACCCCATGTTGTCCATTATAAGCTCCTTCTTGAACCGGTCGGCGTTCTCCCTGCCGAGCCTTCGGGGCTCACGGAATTCGTTCCCGTAATACATGTAGTACTTGCCCATTATAGGCATTGGCGAAAGCGCGCCCGCGGTCCAGTACTGGTTGGGCACCACCCATCCCTTGCGCGCGTTCGCGTTATAGACGAAGAGGTCGAGCAATTTCTTGCCGCGGCTTCGGGCAAGGTCCCGGGCGAAGTCGCGGGCGCCTTCCTCGAGGTTAAGAATGCCGCGCTTCTCAATGATCGAATCGAGGAGCTCGACGCCAAGCCTGGCGTTGTGCATGGAGTCCTCCTCGACACTGAAACCCTCGATGGAAAAGACCGGGCGCCCTGTTGCGCCGAGCTCCTCCGGAGACAACAGCCCCTCGTGCAGGCATTCCATAAGCCACGAGAGTACGCCGCCCACGGAGATGGCGTCGAAGCCCAGGCTGTCCGCGCGGCGGTTCAAGAGTTCGGCGGCGCGCTGGTCGAAAATGCCGCACAGCGGCCCCATGGTCTGGTAGGGTTCGTAATCCTTTTTATATTCGCCGTATATCTTTTTGCACACCGCCGAGCAGGGCTCGCCGCAGGTGCGCATGCTCTTGGGACGGATGATCTCCTCGTTGAACTGGCGCAGGTAGTGGTCCACAATGAATTTCTGATGGATGTGGAGGCGCTCGTCCTCGCGCATGCGGACGCTCCGATAGTTGAAGGCGATTATCCTTCCGCCGATCTGCGCGTAGTTTACGCCGAATGTGCCCCCGGTGTCGAAGTTGGGGTCAAACCGGTACTTCGTTGTGGCCTCCATGTCCTTCGCCGCAAGGCGCTTCATATACCTTTCGCTGAACCACTCGTCGGCCACCTTGCGGTCGCGGAAGTCCTCGTCCACGTAGGTGCCGCCGTATATAATCGCCGCCACCCCATGCTCTTTTAAAAGCTTGGTTCCGAACCCGCCCCGTCCGGCCCAGGTGTCGGCCGCGGTCGGCTTGCCGTTTTTAACAGGGGCTGATGCGATCGCTCCGAAATCCGTAACAAGAGAAGCCGGGCCGGTAGCGAGTACGCGCGGTTCCGAGATATAGCGGTGGCCAAAGCGCTCGAGGGCAAAATCCATAAGCGCGTATACGCCGGTCTTGCCGGACTTCCATACGCTCCATACGTCGATCGGATGCAGCTCGACCTCCACCTCCTCGCCGTGGACGCGGTTTAAGTACATAATGGAAAACGCGGATGCGCGGCCCTTGAGAGACAGCATGTTGATTCCGAGGTTGTCGAAGACGAGTCCCGCGCCGCCCATGGTGGAGATGTAAAAGCTTCCCCAGTTGGGCGAGAAGCCGTTTACCACGAGCCGGTTCGATCCCGGAAAGATGGAGCCGGCGAGGAGTCCCGTGCCTATATTCAGACTGTTGTGGCGCTTGGCGATGTTAAGGCCCACGTCGACGGGCCCGAAAAACGCGCCAATGCCGAAACGCTCCATGCGGTAGAATCCCGAGGAACAGTCGACGTGCAACACCCTCAGATAATTTTCCATGGCGCCTCCTAACGCACGATGACAATGGATTGGGATGGGACGCTCGAGCCGAATGTATCGCTGTCAGGTAGAGTTTTCAATGACTATTTCCATACGATCGAAATCGGCGAAGGCGTGCGCTATTCGAATCTCCGGGAAACGCCTTCTCAGGTAATCCAGGTTTTCGGAGCGGTGCCCTATGTACTCCTCCTTCCCGCGGCGCGGTATGCGAAGAAGGAGCGAACCCGGAGCGTTTCGGGAGGTCCCAAGCGCGCCTTCGATCGCCCTCTCCATGCTTCTCCTTTTAAGCCGCGCCTTTACAAGAAAGCCGAATGCTGGATGATAAGGCCCCGCAAGCACGGAAGCTTCTTCGCCCGGGGACAGGGGATGGAGCCCCGAGCGTATTACAGTTATCCCCCTTTCCGCGAACAGCTCGCGCATATCGGCCGTCAATTCCACGGCCTCATCGAGCATTAAGGGCGCGTAGCGGCCCTCGCGCCAGAGGTCCGCCAGGCGCGTACGCTCGAGCACCACCGTGGGATAGATGCGCACGGCGTTCGGCCCGCACGCGGCGGCCTCCTCCGCGGAGCGGAGCGCTTCGGCCCTATCGCCGCCTGGAAGCCCCGGCATGAGCTGTATTACCAGGCCGAAGCCCAGTCCCTTTACCGCGGCCGAGGCCCGGGCGATGTCCCGCGCGCAATGACCGCGCCCCGCCTCCGAGAGCACCCTGTCGTCGAATGACTGGGCCCCGATCTCGACCGTCCTAACGCCGTAATCGCGGAGAAGGGCAAGGCGCGCGCCGTCGATACAGTCGGGCCGCGTCGAGACACGGATGCCTCGAAGCGCCCCCTCCCGAACGAAGTCGTACGCCGCGCACAGAAGGTCCCGCTGCAGGTCCATATCGATCGCCGTGAAGCTCCCGCCGAAGAACGCGGCTTCCACATGTTCTATCGACGGGGCCCTGATCCCGAGATGGGCGAGAATTTTCGTGCGAACGAAGCCGGCATCCGGAGGGGTTCGAACGGAGCTCGTCTCCCACTGGTTGCAGAAGACGCATCGATGCGGGCACCCCAGGTGGGGCACGAAAATAGGTATGGTCATCATGCGGCCTCGCATCGCGCATATCCTTTCAATAAAAATTTTAATTGCAACCCCGAAATTTGTGCGCTATAGTATTCCTGCCGCTTAATGCTCTGTCAATTCCCAAATTCTTCGGGCGACTTATTATTTATCATCGTCCGTCCATTCGATGCCTTGCGATCGGGTGAAATCGAAATTTTGGGTGCGATCTGAATTCAGGAGTTGAAAATATGCGCTGGACCATCAGGAACAGACTCATCATCGCGTTCGTCGTAATCGCCGTTCTGGTAATAGTGCAATCGCTGTTCGCCTTCGTGCTTCAGAGGCGCCAATACGGCCACACGGAGCGGATCCTTGCCCTCCACGACAACAGGCTTTTTCTCCAGGAGAAGATTGCGGACCACCTGTCATGGATGAACGGGCTCCTGAAATCGATTATGCTCGGCACGGAGTTCGCCGGAGAGCTAAATCATACCAAATGCAAGTTCGGTACATGGTATTATGCCTTCAGGGAGTCGCCGGAGTTCGCTAAAATCGAGCCCGAGCAGGCGGATATTTTCAATAAAATGGAGGATTTTCACGCCCGATTTCATTCCTCGGCGCGCGCAATCCGAAATGCCGCCGGCCAGGGGGCGGCCCTCCGAATTTACGAAAACGAGACCGAGAAAAACGTTGGCGCCTTTAGGGAGCTCTTGAAGCAATACACGGATTTCAACGTGCGCCTCGAGGAGAAATACGAAAAGCTTGTTGAAATGGACATGCGCATGATAAACGTGATGAACCTCGTGGTGCTTCTGGCCATCATCCTGATCGTAGGCGCATTGAGCTGGCGGATCATACAGAGCATAGTCGGCTCTTTCGGGAAATTCAACGAGGGTTTCGCGCGCGTGGCCGGCGGAGATCTGAGATCCCTCGTGGAGACCGGCACCTCCGACGAGTGCGGAGACCTGGCGGCGGCCTTCAACGAATTTGCGGCGAAAATCAGGGCTGTGATTGTCGATGTAAAGGACATGGCGAACCAGTTGGCGGCATCGTCGGAGGAGCTTTCGGCCTCGTCTCTGTCGTTCGCCGACAGCGCGCAGAACCAGGCGGCCGCCACTGAAGAGATGACTGCCTCGATAGAGGAGATCTCCGCGGGGATGGACAGCGTCGCCGCCGGGGCTACCGATCAGCATTCGAGCATGACGGTGCTTATGGAAAGGATGCGCGAGCTCTCGAACGCCATCCAGGAGATGGGTGCCCGAGTTCGAGATTCGATGCGGCTGTCGGCCGACATCTCGGAAAAGGCGCGCACCGGAGAGGAGTCGCTAAGGCAGATGCACGAGAGCATGAACAAGATCGGCTCGAGCTCGCGCGAGATGACGGGCATCATACAGATCATCAACGACATCTCCGACAGGATAAACCTTCTCTCGCTCAATGCCGCCATTGAGGCCGCGCGGGCGGGTGACGCGGGCAGAGGTTTCGCGGTGGTCGCGGACGAAATCTCCAAGCTGGCGGACCAGACCGCGTCGAGCATCAAGGAGATCGACTCTCTCATCTCGGTCAATGAGAGGGAAATCGAGCGGGGTATGACAAGCGTAAGCGAGACGGTAGGGGTGATAGGAACCATTATCGAAGGCGTGTCCTCGATCGCCGGGGTGATGGCCTCCATCCAGGAATCCACGGAGAGGCAGCTCGGCGTAAATGAAAAGGTGAATATCGAGGCGGACACGGTAAGGGGCCGCTCGGAGGAGATTACCAACGCCACGGGCGAGCAGAAGATTGCCATAACCGAGATCGTAAAATCGATCTCCAGCATAAACGAACTCACCCAGGCCATAGCCTCCGGCTCCGAGGAGATGAGCGGTAACTCCGAAGAGATGGCGGGAATGGCCGAAACGCTCAAGGGGAGGGTGGAATATTTTTCAACATAGCCCCAACTCGGGCTCTCCCGATGATGTCGGGGCGATGGGGTTCGGTCCAGGCTCGTGGCGGCGCCCATGATGAACCTTCGTTTCGAGGCGGACTGCTTATGCCGCGCATTCGTGACAAAGTGAATGATGATCGAAACTCCGCTTTTATACCCGGAACCGGCCGATATTTTCTTGACGAAACCGCGCACTCAGTCAAATTTGGCTGGTCGAAACGGTGTGATTTAGCTAAATTTTTTCAGCCGCCTAACTGCTTATGGATGGCGGTACAAATGACGAAACCGGATCTTGTGGAGGTATACAATGCCGACCTATGAGTATGAATGCATGGAATGCGCCCATCGCTTCGAGCTGTTCCAGTCGATCAAGGATGAGCCGGTAAAAAAGTGCGTAAAATGCGGTTCGGAGGTCAAAAGGCTGATCGGTTCGGGCGCCGGGATCATATTCAAGGGTTCGGGCTTTTACGTAAACGATTACAAAAAGGGCGGCGCGCCCTGCGCTTCCTCATCGGACGGCGGCGCCTCGGCCTCCGGATCGTCGTGCGATTCCTGCGCAAAGAGCGACGCCTGCTCCTGACGCCGTCTACAATTCCCTTTTCAGCATCTGCGCCCTCTTCTGGCGGTAATGGGTGAGGAGGTACTTCTCCACCGCCATTATCGCCCGTGCGGGCATGACCTCGTCCTTTATTTTGAATCCTACCAGGGTGTCGGTGTATCTGCGTATGCTCTCCGGGGTGCGCGCCGACTCGGCCGGCGAGAGCAGATATTCGGTGTCCGGCATGAGGAGTTTCTGGCTTCTCTTGGGATAGAGCACCTCGCGCGCGTTGTAAATCGGGATAACGATGCGAAGGCCGTTCTCGCGCATGTCCTGTATGAGGTGGTCGACCAGAGCGTCGTTTTCGGGAACGAGCTCGATGAAGTCCGAAAGCGCGAAGATGGGCCCCTTTTGCGCGGCGATCTTTTTGTAAACCTGACGGGCCTCCCTCGGAGGGGCGGCGACGGGGGGCTCTCCCGGAGCGGTTTCCGATTTTACGCGCTCGCTCCCATGACCGCCGAAAAGCCTTTTGAAGAAATTGACGATTCGGACCCAAAGCGACGGTTTTTGCGCGGAGATGGGGGAGCGCCGCGCGGCCTCCTCCCTCTGGCGGAGCTTTTTAAGATGTTCCTCGTATTCGGCTATGATGGCCTTCAGCTTTTCGATATCGTCGGCGGAAAGCCTGAGATCGGCCTTCTTGTCGAGAGACGAGAGGACGGTCCGCGCCGTCCGACAGAGAATCTCGAGGTGCTTGGAATGACGCTGTCGTTCGGAATAGGCGTATTCGGCGAACTTCTCGGGGCTGCGCAGAACCAGCTCCGCGAGTTCGGCCAGGTTTGTCATTAAGCCGGCGCCGTCGACATAATAGACGGTGCCGTCGTCGCTCACGTATGAAAGAACGGAATTAGCCCGCATGTTTTCGGGTGTGCTCCATTTTTCCAGCACCTCGTCGGTCAGCTCGAGTATCGATCCGACGATGTCGGATGACGCGCATACGCGCTGTTCGCCTATGAAGCGGGCGATGTCCCTTTCGAGCGTTTTGGACGGGTCCAGACTTTTCTCGGCGCTCATTACGCAGGCGCGCAGGGAATGGATGTTCTTGGCGTCGATACGGTCGTTTTCGTCGAGCGACGAGGCTATGTCGCCTATAAGGATGTTGAAGATGTAGTCCAGCTTGGGGTCGCGATAATCGCTCACGTAGTCGCTGAGTATGCCGAAGCGCTTCAGCCTGCGCATTACGAGCTCGCTGTAGCGTCCGGTGATCTCCTTCAGCCTGTTAAGATTGATCGAGTCGCGGGCGGCGGGATAGTTCCTGGCGTGGAAGCAGTAATCCTCCTCGACCTCGGCCTTGTTGCGGTCCAGGCTCGAGCTCTTGAAGACAAAATACTGCCTTCCCTCTTCTTTCGCTATCACGCGCGAGAGGTCTTTTTTGCTTCTGGCCACCTTAAGCAGCTTGGACAGGTTGAAGAACCTGTATTTTTGTAGAATGGCCAGGAGGTTTTCCATTGAACGCTCGTCGCGTATCGAGCAGAGGCGTTCGTAATCGTGCGTGTTCAGCATCACGGCGAATTCGACCGCCTCGTTCACGGAAAGCCTTTTTGTGGATTCGTCCACCTGGAAATCGAAGGTGATGAGCTGCCGCACATGCTCGGGGAAGCGCGAGGCGAGGTACTCCACCAGGTACTCGACGGTCTTGTCCCTTTTTGGCGATATCGGAATCTTGACGTTTCGGGATTTTTTTAAGGTTTCGAGGGTGGCAAGGGACTTAATGCCCGAGGGAAGTGATTGCCCCTGGAGCGAGTAGATCTCGTTGAGCACCTCCAGGATGTAGGGCTCACGGAGGCTCGTTTCGTCGAGGAAAGTGAATCGGTCAATCGCTTCCATGGCCTTTACCATAATCCGGAAGCGCTTTACGTATCATCGCCGCGCACATCTGCGCGGGTATTTTTTCCTGTTCGCCCGTCGCCATGTTCTTAAGGCTGCAGGCGCGCCCGGCGGCCTCGTCCTCTCCTATGATGACCGTAAAGCGCGCCGATTCGCGGTCGGCCTTTTTTAGCTGGTTTTTAAAGCTCTTCCCCTGTGGGTCCAGGTCCGCCGATATTCCCGCCTCTCTCAGCGTGCGCGCAAGCTCCAGGGCCTGTCTAAGCGCCTCTCCGCCCGCATGAACCAGATAGACGTCGAGCCCCGATCCCGGAGCGTCCGCGGCCCCGGCGACAAGCAGCATCCGCTCCACTCCGGCCGCAAAACCGACCGCGGGGGTTGGCCTGCCTCCAAAGCTCTCGACCAGCGAGTCGTACCGCCCTCCCGCGGCGAAAGCGTTCTGCCCTCCGAGCCTGTCGGTGACGAACTCGAAGGTGGTCCTGGTGTAGTAATCGAGCCCGCGCACCAGGAAGGGGTCTTCCCTGTATTGAATCGACGCGGCGTTTAGGTGTTCCTTCACGCCCGCGTAATGCCCGCGGCACGCGGCGCAGAGGTGGTCCGCAATCGACGGGGCCCCTTTTTTAAGCGAGGCGCAGCCCTCCTGCTTGCAGTCGAGTATGCGCAGCGGGTTTTTTTCGAGCCGGCGCCTGCAGTCCTCGCACAGCTCGCCGCGGCGTTCCTCGAAATAGCTTTTAAGACGCACGACGTATCCGCCCCTGCAGTCCGGGGAGCCGCAGCCGATGGAGTTTAAAAGCAGCGCAAAATCCTCTATTCCCACGCGGCGGGAAATCGCGTGCATCATCGCTATGATTTCATAATCGTAGTATGGGTCCGGGCTTCCGAAGAATTCGGCCCCAAACTGGTTGAATTGCCTGAGGCGCCCCTTCTGGGGGCGTTCGGCGCGGAACATCGGCCCGCAGTAGTAGAACTTCGCGCTCGAGAGGCGGTTGTAATCGCCGTTGGACACGTAGGCGCGCACCACAGACGCGGTACCTTCGGGTCTCAGGGTAAGGCTGCGGCCGCCGCGGTCCTCGAAGGTAAACATCTCCTTCGTGACGATATCCGTTTCGTCGCCAAGTCCACGGGCAAACACCTCCGTATACTCCATGACCGGAATGATGATCTCCCTGTAGTTGCTCAGTCGGAAGACCTCGCGCGCCGCGCCGATCACGCGGCTCCACGCATCCATCCTGTCCGGAAATATGTCCTCGATTCCGGGCGGATTAGTCAGCATTCGTCCCTCTCCATTTCGATATCGGCCCTTTTCCGGAATACCGCATCGGGCCGCACCGCTTTATCCAATTTAAATAGATATACCCTTCCGGGTTGTGCCATGGCAACACTTTTTTCGTCTTCGTTTATTTCGAGCACCCTGAAAAAACCTCCGCCGGGGGCGTTTCCGTCCGGCGGGTATATGGCCTCTATGGTTTCCCCTGTGCGGACCGGGTTGTGGGTCTTTACGCGCACCTCCGTTCCGTCGCGGCCTTGCCCCAGCGAGTACCCCAGGAAAAGCGCGGAGCGGATGTAGGGCACGCCTTCGAACTTCATTCCCTCGAACTCGTTCCACAGGTCCGCGGTGTACGGCCTGTGGCTTAGCAGCTCGAGCTCCTCCATCCAGCGGGGAAGATGCGCGCCGTAGTCGCCTCCGGACGCGGCGACCTCGACCGCTTGCCTGTAGACGCGCGTTACATTGGCCGCGTAATAGAGCGACTTCATCCGCCCCTCTATCTTGAAGGCGTCGACGCCGGCCTTTATGTACTCCGGAAGGCGTTCGATAAGGCAAAGGTCCTTCGACGAGAGTATCTCCGTGCCGCGTGCGTGCTCGATGATCTCCAGATGGTGGCCAGGGCGCTTCTCCTCGACCAGCGCGTAGCGCCACCTGCAGGGATGGGCGCAGGAGCCGGCGTTGGCGTCGCGTCCCGAGAGGAACCGGCTAAGAAGACATCTTCCCGAGTACGAAACGCAAAGCGCGCCGTGGACGAACACCTCGAGCTCGGCTTCCGTATGCTCCCGTATGGAGCGTATCTCTTCGAGCGTCACCTCCCGCGCGAGTACGATTCGCGATACCCCCTGGCGTTCCCAGAAGCGCGCCGCCAGGCGGTTAAGGGTGGACATCTGGGTGGACAGGTGCACCGGCGTTTCGACGCCGCATTCGCGCAGCAGAACGAGCATGCCCGGGTCGGACACCATGTAGGCGTCGAAAGGAAAGGAGCGCACCTCGTCTATGCAGGCGCGCGCGCCGTCTATGTCCTTCTCGTGGAGGAAGGAGTTGAGGAGGAAGATGGTCTTTACGCCCCGTTCGCGGCAGAAGGCGCATGCGCGGTCGATCTCTTCGAGGGATAGGTTCCCCGACTGGCTGCGCAGGTTGTGCGTCTTCCCGCCGAAGTACACCTCGTCGGCGCCGAAGCGCACGGCCGCCTCCAGCTTTTCCAGCGTGCCCCCGGGCGAGACAATGGCCGGCCTAAGGCTTGCGCTCATCCCCGAATCCTCCGCCAATGCCCTTTTGATAATAATTTACCGCCCTGTTGTGCTCCTTCAAGCTTTTCGAGAAATAATGGGAGCCGTCGTTTCGTGAGACGAAGTAAAGGTAATCCGTTTTTGCAGGCGAAAGGGCGGCCTCGATCGACGAAAGCCCGGGGGAGCAGATGGGCGTGGGCGGCAGACCCTGGTACAGATAGGTGTTAAAGGGCGAACCGTTGGCGAGGTCGCGGTAGCCGATCCTGCCGGTAAATTTCCTCGTGGCGTAGCGCACGGTCGGGTCGCAGTCGAGTTTCATGTTTCTCTCCAGCCTGTTTTGAAAGACCGATGCCACCTTCGCGCGCTCGGAGCCCACGGCCGTCTCCTTCTCGATAAGCGAGGCGAGGGTGAGGAGGGAGTGCACGGAAAGGGAGCGCTCGCGAAGGAGCCCGGAATCGAGCCGCGAGAGCACCGTTTTGGTCCGGCGGTACATAAGCGCGATAACGTCGCGGGCGTCGGAAGCCTCCGGAATGATGTAGGTATCGGGGAACAGATATCCCTCCACGGACGGCGCGTCTATGCCCAGGGCGCGCGCATGGGACGGATTGAACGCGTGGTACAGGAATTCCCCCTCGCCGGTCACGCCGCTCGCCTCGAGACGGGCCGCGATCTGATACAGATTGAAGCCCTCGGGGACGGTAACGCGCGCCGTCAGCACATCCCCCCGCATAAGGGAGTAGAGTATACGAAACGACGAGGAGCCCGCGGCAATGCGGTATTTGCCCTTCCGTATTCCGCTTCCAGTGATTTTAACGGCGACGCGGCCCGTAAAATTGAAAAAGGCGGCGCTGGTGATGAGGTTTCGGCCCCTAAGTCTGCGGGCCACGCCTCGTACCGAATCGCCTTCCCGGATGATGAAGTCCTCGCTTACCATCATGGAGGGGGGCGAATTGAGCACGGCAAGGCCCAGCGCGCACGCGGCGAGCGCGGTGATTAAAGCAATGCGTTTTTTCAGGCCTATCATTTTCCTTCAACCGATTCCGAAATGGGTCCGTCCGCGGCTTGCCGCGTGGGGCTCGTATTTTAGGCCGGGGCCTTCAGGGGTCAATTGAAAATAACGCCCGACGCTTAATTTTGTTGACTGAAAAGAAAAAATGCCGCCCAATGAACCCAACCCTCATAGGATGGAAAGGTTCCTTGATGAGCGACCGAAGAAATATCCAGTCAAGAGGCGTGCCGGCGTGTGCGGCGCTCGTTTTTGCGCTGGCAATCGGCTCCCAAGGCATTGCGCCGGCAGGGGCGGCCGAAAAAAACGCCATCTACTATAACAAGCATGGCTGGGAGTTCCTTGAAAAGGGCGATCGTTTTCGCGCCATTCTGAGCTTCAGGAACGCCCTCAAGCAGAACCCGCGCTACCGCGAGGCCATGGCGGGCCTGGGAAGGGCCTATCTGGAGAACGAGGCCTACGAGGAGTCCCTAAAGCTTTTTGCGGACGTCTTGAATGTCGACAGGGACAACCACAAAGCGATGACCGGCATGGCCTTCGCGCTGATGGGTCTGGGGCGCTACGATGAGGCGCTCAAGATATTCGAGGGCGTGGAGCGCGTCTCGGAGGAGGACCTGGAGGCGCGCTTCGGCACGGCCTCCATCTATTACCTGATGAACAAACGCTCGTGGGCGCTTCGCAAGCTGGAGGGGATCCTGCGCGTCAATCCGTATCATTACCGGTCGCTCCTTCTCATGGCCGATATCAAGATGGACGAAGGCAGGCCGTCCGAGGCGAGGGGCTTTGTCGAGAAGGCCATGGAATCCGACCGCGAGCTTCCGGACGCTTACGTCAAGGCCGGTGAGATATATTACCGCAATTTCCTTCGCACCGACGACGCGGATTATCTGGCGGAGGCGAGGGAGGAGTTCGGCCGCGCGCTCGCCATTCAGCCCGAGAATTACCAGGCCAACCGCGCCATGGGCTACGTGTCCTTGGCCGGGGGGCGCAGCGATGACGCGCTTGAATATTTCCGGAAGTCGCTTGCCGTGTTCCCGCACAATCCGGTAACGCTATACCATGTGGGTCTGGCCCGCGAGCTCTCCGGCGATATCTTGCAGGCGGTTGACGAATACGCAAGGGCGCTGAAATACTCGCCGTCCGACGACGTGGTCCAGTCGAAGATAGAGGATGTGCTGGCGCTCGGAGATGTGAAGATAGGCCATCCCCTGCGCGTGGGATACGCCAACGAACACTACGCTCGCGCAAGGAAAAAATCCAGGGACAATCTGGCCGACGAGGTCATGCTGCACCTGCGCCGAGCGCTCTACCTAAATCCCATGCACAGGGAGGCGCGGGAGGCGCTTCGCGATTATTACACCACGCTCGATTACTTCGAGTTCTATCTCGACGAACAGAAGGCGCTTCTGCGCATGTACCCGGGCGAGCGCCTCCAGGACCAGCTCGCCGCCGCGGTGATAAAGAGGCGCGACCGGCTGTATTTTAAGGCCGGTTTTTACGAGGAGCCGCCGCCGCGCGACGTTCCGGGCATTGTTGTGCTGAATCTCTGGCCCGCCGCGGGGATCGCCGCGTACCACGATGCCGGAGCGGTTCTGGCGCGGTATTTGAGCTTCGCGCTGGGGCAGTTCGGCCGGCAGGAGTCCGTAAAGCCCGGGAAGCGCCTGGAGATCGTAAAAGGAATGAAGGACGGCGAAGCCTTTCTGGGCGACAACATCGAAAAACTGGCACGGGTGTTCAAAGATGAAGACCCGGACCGCGCTCGCATCATCGTATACGGTTCGTATAGAGACGCCAACGGCCACCTGTCCGCGAATTTCAAGATGATGGATCTATCCAGGGGGGTCATTATCGACGAGTTCGACCTGGCGGAATCGGGCAAGGACAACCTGTCGAGGCTCGCGCTGCGTGCCGCGCGCCGCATATATTCGGCAGTTCCTTATCGCGGCAGGGTGCTTTCCGTGAGTGACGACGCTATCGTCGTAAACATGGGAAGCTTCGACGGTCTCGCCCCGGGCGATCTGTTGGTGTCGTACAGATACGAGAAGTCTTTTTCGGCGAATAAAATCGCATCCAGGCGCAAGCTCGTCTTCGCGGTCGCCGAGGCCGACGCGCTCGTGGCCTCCGCGAAGCCCGTTGTGGCGAACGACCTCAGGCTGATCGATGAGGGCGAGGCGGTGTATCCCGAGAAGAAGCGCAGGGCCAGGCTTTTAAAGTAGCCGCCAGGGCGCGCGCCGAGGCGTTTTATCGGGGCCCGATCCCGGCCTCCGGTTTTCGTTCGCCCTCCAGCGAAAGCGCCCTTTCGCGCAGCTCGTCGGCCCTGTCGCGGTCGCCCATAAGGCGGTACGCCTCGGAGAGGCCGAAGAGGGTTTCGGGATTCGATGGGTTAATTTCGAGGGCCCGCTCGAAATTGCGTATGGCCTGAGTAATCAGGTATTTGCGTCGGGAGCCGTACCGCGCCGCGTAATACAGATGGCCAAGATATACATGGGCCTTTTCGTTGTCGGGCCTAATTCTCTTTACCTCTTCCAGCGCCGAAATGGCCTCGTCGGAACGCCCCAGCCGTCGGTGCAGTTCGGCGAGGCGGAAATAGGCCTCCAGAAAGGCCGGGTTTTTCCCCAGGGCCCGTTTATACAGCGCCAGCGCCCCCGCCGCGTTGTTCCTGCGCTCCTCCTCGAGCGCTTCGGACAGGATGCGTTCGGCGTCCCTGCCGCCTATGGCGTATGCCGCGGCGAAATGCCGGTCGGCGTTTGCCGTGTCCCTTCGTTCCGCGTAATAACGGACCAGCCGGAAGTGCGCTTCGACGTTCGACGGATCGGCGCGGACGGCGCTTTGGTAATGCTCGAAGGCCTTTTCGCGGTAACCGAAGAAATCGCGTATATCGCCCGCGCTTACATGAATTTCGGCCTGGTCGGGTTTGATCTCGAGCGAGCGCTCCAGGTAATCGAGCGCCCGACGTTTTTTATTCCCGGCGATAAGGATGGCGGCTATTTTGTTGGCGGCGTCGTATAGCGCCGGGTTGAGCTCGAGCGAGCGCTCCAGGTTTTCCGTGGCGCTCCGGTTAAGCCCGCCCTCGAACTGGATGGTCCCCTTGCGGTAATAATACTCCCACCCCGCGGCAAACGCGCCATTCGTCGCGGCCAGGGAAATAATTGCCGCCAGGGCGTAATTTATCATTGACTTTTCGAACATGAATTTTATAAGTGTACTCGCTTCAAAGTGGTCAGGTAGCTCAGTCGGTAGAGCAGAGGACTGAAAATCCTCGTGTCGACGGTTCGATTCCGCCCCTGACCACATCGTATCGAACAAGGGAACCGCGCGGTTCCTTTTTTTGTCCGCTTCGGGCCGACGCCGCGCCTTCGCCCGTAACATCGGGCGAAGAGATGTAAACTAGCGAACGACCCATCGAGAAATCAGGCCTCCTTGAAAACTATCCTGAATCGAGTCCCTTTGTTCACGCTCCATTCGAGGGAGCCCTTTATCTGCTTTGTCAAAAGGTCCACAAGGTTCAGCCCGAAGCCGTCGGGGGCGCCGGGTGCGGTCCCTTTGTCCATCCCGACGCCGTCGTCGCTAAAGACGAGCTCCATGGTTTCATCCTCGAGCCTTCTGAAGGCGATGTCGATTTTCCCCCCGCGCCCGTCCGGAAAGGCGTACTTGTAGGCGTTGGTAAGGAGCTCGTTTACGATGATTCCGAGCGGAAAGAGTATCTTGGAATCCATGTCTACATCCTCTATGTGGAGCTCGGTCGTTATACGAGATGATTCCGCGAAAACGGCGGAAACGTCCCGAACGAGCTCGCACAGGTAGTCCGCCGCCGAGATGCTCCGGAAGTCTTTGGAGCGGTACAGCCTGTCGTAGATCATCATCATGCCGCGCACCCGCCCCTGCGCTTCGGAGAGAATTCCGGCCGATCTGTTGTCCCCGGAGCTCCGCGCCTGCAGGGCAAGGAGGCTCGAGATGGTGACCATGTTGTTCTTTATGCGGTGATGCACCTCCCGCAGCAACAGGTCCTTCTCTTTGAGCAGGGACTTTACCTCGTCTTCGGCCAGTCTGCGTTCGGTAAGGTCTATCGCGTTGCCAATAAAAAGCGTAAGGTTCTTCTCCTCGTCGTGGAACGGGGTGAGCACCGAGCGGTGCCATCGCAGGCTTCCGTTCCTATGGAAAACGCGGTATTCGACCCCTGGCTGGACGGTGCCGGTCTCGGCCGTTCTTTTGAGAAAGTCCTCGCACGCCGGAACGTCCTCCGGATGCACAAGGGAGCAGAAGTCGCGGCCCATGATCTCAGAGGGCTCGTGGCCCAAAATGGTCTTCCAGCTCGGAGAGACGAAGACCAGCGTGCCGTCAGCGCCGATGGTGTAGATGATGCTCTGGCTGTGGTCCACCAGCGCCCGGTATGTATGCTCCGCCTCTCGAAGGGCCTCCTCGGCCCTTTTTTGTTCCGTAATGCTCCGGGAGACGCCGAATGTGCCCATCACGGCGCCTTCGAGATCGAGGAGGGGGAGCTTGGTTGTGGAGGCCCACGATATATGCCCATCCGGCCATGTTAGCCTTTCGTGGACGTCAACCATGGGCGTCAGCGTTTCCATAATCCGAAGCTCGTCCGCGCGGGCCTTTGCGGCGTGCTCCCGGGAAAAGTAATCGAAATCGCTTGTGCCGAACATTTCGGCCGGATCGGCAAATCCGTGGCGCGCCGCCTTGGCCCTATTTACCATGATAAAAAGGCTTTCCTGGTCCTTGAAATAGATGTAATCGGGCGAGTTGTCCATAAACGTGTTCAGCAAGTGCCGCTCCCACTCGAGCGACTTTCGCGCCTTTTTCTCGGCGGTAACGTCGTCCAGAAGAACCGTGGAGCCCGAAAACGCTCCGTCTGTAAAGAGGGGCTGTATGGAGGCTCGGATATGATGTACGCCTCCGTCACGGTCCACTATCCTTAATTCAAACGGCCCCCTCACCCCGGCGAGGGCCGCCTGGTAGCGTTCCAATAATCCGGCAAGCTCGTCCCGCGGCACGAAGTTTCTTATAAACTTTCCGGTCATCTCCTTCGGCGAGTACCCGGTAAGCCGCTCTATGACGGGGCTTGCGTACAGAACGCGCTGCTCCGAATCCAGCCGGACTATGGCGCCGGGGATGTTCTCCACGAGGAAGCGATAGCGTTCCTCTTCCTCTTTGAGCCGGTTTATCTTCTCCTTCAGGAGCGCGCCGGCCTGGAGAAAGGCCGATTGTCTCGAGGCCGAAACCGCGGCGTCGGCGAGAGCGCCCGGGTCCGTATCCGTGTTATACACGCCCGCCGCGCCCGCGTATAGAAAGCTCGCCCGTGGAGCCGTGGAGGTCCTGTCGGACAGTACGATCAGCACCGCGTCCGGACGCGCCTCGCGGATTTGCCGGACCTTTGAGGTCGACGAGGTCCCATCGGATGACGCGCTGTAAACGATCATGGACGGCGCGCCCTTGCCCAGGCACTCGTCGATATTAAGCCTCTCCCGTCCGATTACGTTCATGCCCCTTGCCGCGAAGGCTGCGGCGATGGCGTTCCTGCGCCCGGCCTCCGGCACAGCTATCAGGGCGTCGCTCCGGGCCGGCGCCTTTACGCCGGATAAAAGGCCGTTTACCCTGTCGATGAGCTCCGCCGCAGAGAATGGTATGGGAAGGTAATCGCTGCCGCCGTTTTCCAGGCTGATGCGGCGGATCTCGTCGCTTAAAAACGTGGCCGAAACCACCAGCGCCGGGACCTCGTTGAACTCCGCGTACTCGGGCATGCGCAGAAGCCGGCAGAAGCTCCAGCCGTCGATGTCGGGCATGTAAATATCGGTGATGACGAGCTCCGGCGCTCCGTGCTCCGAGAGGTCCTTCATGGCGGCGGCTACGCCCGTGGCGGTCCGAACCGCGAAGCCTGAGCGGGACAGCATGGCGCGGGTCAACTCCAGCACCTGCCGGTCGTCATTGACCACGAGGATTCCGGTTTTTCCACTCATGATTCCGCTTCTCAGAAATATCAGTTTTTATCGGGAAGGCTTTTCTTCGTCCGCTCCCTCGTCGGAGGAGTCGGGGCCCGGCCTCGCCGTACATGCCCTTATCCTACGCCTACCTATCGATACAGTCAAATAAAATGTGGAGAGGCGAAGGCGGGCCCCTTCGGCCTGGCCCAAAAACCGGCATTTGCTAAAAGGTCGAACGCCCGCTAATGCCGGGTGATGGATGTCCAGGCGATTGGAACAAATTTTTGCCGCAGGGAACATCACCCCCCAAAAAAAAACTTGACAGCTTTACCCGTTTAGCCTTAGTGTCACGCCCATACGGCACGGACCGATGGGCACGAGATCGAACAGCGCATACACCATGAACTGGGCTTGGTGGCGTTCAACCGGACATAGATATCCGGGCGCTTTGGCGTGCCTGTAGAATAACAGACAACGAGAAAACAGGGGCTGCGGATATCGAAAGAACCGCAGCCCTTTTTTTGTGCCAGGCGTGCCGAAATACAATAGAAGGAGGCTACCATGCCACACGAATCGACAAAAATACTTCTTCCCGAAAAAGAGATGCCCCGGCAATGGTATAATATCATTCCCGACCTGCCCCGACCACTAAGCCCACCCGTAAGCCCCGCTACAGGGAAGGCCATCACCCCGGAGGAGCTTGGGGCCATATTCCCCATGGGGCTGATTCTGCAGGAGGTGAGCCAGGAGAGCTACATAGATATCCCCGGGGAGATCCTCGATATCTACCGACTGTGGAGGCCCTCGCCCCTTGTGCGAGCGCGCAGGCTCGAGGAGGCCATCGGCACGCCGGCGAAGATCTATTTTAAAAACGAGAGCGTATCCCCCGCCGGAAGCCATAAGCTCAATACGGCCGTGGCCCAGGCCTACTATAACAAGAAGGAGGGCATAACCAAGCTCTCCACCGAGACGGGCGCCGGGCAGTGGGGCAGCGCGCTCTCGCTGGCCTGCAATTACTTCGGCATGAAAGTCCATGTGTACATGGTGCGCGTAAGCTACGACCAGAAGCCCTACCGTAAGCTTATGATGGAGACCTGGGGCGGATCCGTAACGCCGAGCCCCAGCCCCCTTACCAGCGTGGGCCGGGAGATACTCGCCAAAGATCCCGATAACCTGGGAAACCTCGGGATCGCCATAAGCGAGGCGGTGGAGGAGGCGGCGACCAACAAGGACACCAACTATGCGCTGGGAAGCGTGCTCAATCACGTCTGCATGCACCAGACTGTAATAGGCCTTGAGACGCGTAAACAGCTCGAGCTGGTCGGCGACTATCCCGACGTGGTGATAGGCTGTGTGGGCGGAGGCTCGAATTTCTCGGGGATGGCCTTTCCCTTTGTCCGCGACAAGATCAATGGCAGGGAGGTTAAAATCCTCGCGGTCGAGCCGACGGCGTGTCCCACGCTCACCAAGGGGCGCTTCGTTTACGACTACGGCGACGAGGCCAAGATGGCGCCCATAGTCGAGATGTACACGCTGGGCCATACCTTTATGCCGCCCTCCATTCACGCGGGCGGGCTGCGGTATCACGGCATGGCGCCGCTTTTAAGCCTTCTGTATCACGAAAATGTGATCGACGCCGTGGCCGTAGGCCAGACGGGCTGTTTCGAGGCGGCGGTGCTCTTTGCCCGCACCGAGGGCATCATTCCGGCCCCCGAGTCTTCGCACGCCATCCGCGCGGCGATAGACGAGGCCATAAAGGCCAAGGAGGAGGGGAAGCGTAAAACGATCGTCTTCAATCTGAGCGGCCATGGCCACTTCGACATGGCCTCCTACGAAAGGTATTTCTCCGGGCAGCTCGACGACTACGAATACCCGGCCAAGCTCATCGAGGAGGCGCTTACCGACCTGCCGAAGGTGCAGTTGTAAGCCGGGAAGGAAGGCGGTCCGACGAAAGGCTGCTTGAACTCACCCCCCGTCCCCTCTCTTTAAGCGAAAGAGATGGGGGTTCCGGGCGCTGGCCCGGTTGCCGGAACGGGCCGGGGGGATGAGTTGTTACGCTTCGTTTTAAATATTTCTTGTAATTTTTCACGTTTCCGGCTCTCATCACGCCATAATCCTCTTTTCATTCCACTCAGGAGGGTCCCAATGGCCAAACCCACCCGGAACGCGGCGCTTATCTGCGGCATTCTTACAGTGATCGCCGCGCTCGGCGCCGCAGCCTCCATTTACTGGACACAGCCACTCGCGGTTATTATCGCGGCGCTTCCGGCGGCCGCCTACGAGCTCTACCGCACCGAGGGCTTTTCGACCAGGCTCGCTTCGGCCGGGGTGCTCGCCGTACTCGTCGCCGAGATCGTGCTTGTCGTCGGAAAGATCGAGATCAACATAGCGCGTTTCGTGGCGAAGTACACGGGCTCCATGCCGGTAGTCGATGCTAAGCTTGCGGGGCCGGTCGTAATCGCGCTCCTTGCGATAATGCTGGTACGCCGCACTGCGGGGATCTATACGAAGTGGCTGGCCGTCGTGCTCCTTGGATCTGCGGTCGCGCTCTTCTATACGCTCGACCCGGCGCTCATCGCGAAATTCATCACTCCCGCACTGCAGGAAGGGGCGCGCCACATAAAGTAGGATGCGTGGGGGTTTAAGGCTCATGCGGTATATTTTACCTCTCCCGCCGGGCAGTTCGTATTCGCCTGAGCTCGCTCGACCGACGGTCTTCCCGGCCCCCCGGAAATGGCGCAAGCCCTAAAATCGCTTTCGGGCCGACGGTCCCGCCGGCGGCGAGGCATTCTTTGTAACGAACGGCCGCACGTGGCGCAATGCTTACAGCTTCGAGCGAAAGCCGTTCCCGCTTTCGAAGGTACGCAAGCCCCGGCGGCTTTTCTCATCGGGCCGCTTTGTCCGCCGCTCATCATCCCTCCGGACTCCGGCGCAAGCGCGCGCCGGGGAGGGCGCCCTCTTTTTTTATCGCTTTTATCTAAAGTCGAATCTTTCTTGCGTAACGCGCGCTGAAATGATAGGGCGTACATGTGTTTCACCAAATGGATAAAAAGCATGTTGGAGGACTATATGCGACGCTTGATGATCCTTGCTGTCCCTGTTGCCCTATGCCTCGCGTGCGCCAGCACCTCTGTCGCCCCGCCGCCAATGGCGGCGGACCCGACCAATGTGGGGATAGCCCTGTCACTGGACCAGAAGGTGCGTACCTCTCTGAACCTTGGCGGGGACTTCATTCCGGAAACGGTGTTCTTTATACGCCTGGAGAACGCCTCGGATAAAACCTACAAGAATCCGGTGCTTTTGGCGTCCAATTACAAATACGCAGGCCCCGGCGCCGAGGACGGGACGGTCTTTGCGCTCAACCTGCCGCCCGGCGAATACGCCCCCGTAGCGGCCGAAGGACGCATGAAGGAATACGAGGCTGACTCCACACCGGAGAAGGCCAAAAAGGTAATTGTCTTTTTTCCAAGGGTCGTATTGGAGAAGGCCAGGACCGCGGTATCGCCCGGAACGATAGGCTATATCGGCGAGCTTCGCATGGAAACCGTTTCGACAATGAAGGGCGCGGACGACGTTCAGATGTATTATTACACCCTGTTCTCGGGCAACGAGAAAAGGACGGGTGCGTACAAGGAGATGCTGCTGCGAACGCTGGATTCCGATTATACGGTCTACGTCGCGCCGAAGTACGAAAAGCTGGCTAATTCCAAGGAGCGGCAGAAGGCCTTTCTTGCCGCCTACCGGAAATACTTCAGGCGCTCCAACTGGGACGGACACTTCGCCAAGCGCCTCGCCGAGCTAAATAAATAGCGCGCTGGCGCCGCGGCGGCCCTTACAGCCGCTGCGCGCCCATTAGCCCCAGGTGAGAAGAGCGGCCGCACGGACCGCCTGCCCTTCGACAGGGCGAGGGGAGTTCCGAAAACCCTTATCCGAAGAATGCGGAGGAGCGGAAGACAGGTATTAACCGGCCGCCATCTCCCTTGTTGGAGAGCTCCCCGAAGGCTTTCCGTTTGCCGAGATTGTGGACCTTTTAGGACGGAGGCTGTATCTTTTTGGAAAAGGCCGCCCTAACGCCAATAATCAGGAGGGTTAAGGCATGATTCAGATAAAAAGGGTATACGATGTTCCGCAAAAATCGGACGGTGCCCGTGTGCTTGTCGACAGGCTGTGGCCGCGGGGCCTTTCCAGGGAGAGCGCGAAGATCGACCTGTGGCTTAAGGATATCGCGCCTTCGGAAACCTTGAGAAAATGGTTTAACCATGAAGCCGGGAAGTGGGCCCAGTTCAAAAAGGATTATTTCAAGGAGCTTAAGGGCAATCGAGATGCGCTGGCTCTGCTGCAAAAGAAGATCGAGGAGGGAACGGTGACCCTTCTTTATGCGGCGAAGGATACCGAGCACAATAACGCTGTCGCGCTTCGGGAGTTTTTAAGTGCGAGCGGATGATCGGCTTCGACTTTTATGGCTCGCCGGGGGATGGGGCCGAGTTAGTGGCCCCTTATGGCGTAGATGGGATCTTATTTGCGATGATTAAAATCGTTTCCGATCGGATTTTCAAGAAAAACCAATCAAAAAAGG
>MVZN01000012.1 GCA_002069125.1 Spirochaetes bacterium ADurb.BinA120 | reverse complement strand
GGCCCTGTGGGAGAGCAGGATACGGGTCGACCGCATGAGGCCCTTTGTGTACGACGGCTGTGCGGACATCCACTTTCCCATCCATACCTCGATAGGTTTCGCGCGCATGGTGGGCCTTCCGGACATCATCCTTCAGGGTACGGCAACGCTCGCCTACGCGGCGCGCGAGCTTGTCGATCGCGAGGCCGACGGGGATCCGACGCGCCTGAAGGAGCTGTCTTGCAGGTTTACGGGCATGGTGGTGCCGCCGGACGACATCCAGGTGCGATTGACGGAGAGGCGAAGGCAGGACGGCGATACCGACCTCTTCTTCGAGGTGGCGGGCGCGTCCGGGCGCGTACTCTCGAACGGGTATGCGCGCGCGGGCGGCTGAACAGCGCGAAAAATCGCTCCCCGGGCCAAAAGGGGCTTGAGTCTTTAGGCCTTTGAGTGGATGTTCGCACCATGAGAAAAACCTCCGATAAAAAGGGGACGCCTCTTCCCCGCGAGGCCCCTTCGGCCTTTCCCGAAAAGCTCAAGCAGCGGCTGTATCCTGCCGTGCTGGAGCTGTTTGCCGACAACGATTTTCATCAGGTTAACATCCGCGAGATCTACCGAAAGTCGGGAATAAGCCCCAGCACCATCTACAGGTATTTCCCATCGAAGGAGGACCTGCTGTTCGCCATCCTCGACGAAAAGATCGCCGAGATCGGCCTTCTTGTGCGCGAGCACATCAAGGGAATCGAGAGCGCCAGGGAGGTCTTCCGAAAGATCTTCTGGGTAACGATGGACTACTACGACCGAAACCCCGGGGTTGCGGTGACCGCCTTCATTACAGTTCCAATGCGGGCCTGGATGAAGGAGCGCTCTTACCGGCGCGAGGACGCCTCGGCCATTCTGGCAGGCGTGGTGAAGCGGGCGCGCGAGCGGGGTGAGCTGGACCCGGCAATAAGGACTTCGCAGATTCTGGATCAGTATTACATGCACTGCTACCGGCAGATCCATCTGTGGTATTTCAACGGCATGACGACCAGGCTTGTGGACCGGATTCCGGTGTTTTTTAATGTGCTGTGGAAAACGCTTAGCCCGCCGGATTAGGGAGGCGGCTTTAACTCAACCCCCTCCGGGGGTGGCGCACAGCGCCGGGGGCGTTAGTCATGTGGTGCAGTTGACAAGAACTCCAAACCGCCAGAAGCTTTTCCAACTCATCCCCCCGACCCCCTTCTCTTCGGGGAAGAGAAGGGGGAGTTTAGACATAAGGCTCACTGGAGATTTCCGATATACGGCAGGCAGTAACTGATCCAGCTAATCTTGGTCAGGATGTATCTCTGTAATTTCTTGTGAATCATGGCACGACACCCCCCTCTCTTTCGCCCCACGAAAGAAAGTAACAAGAGCCGTTATATTTTTTATCGACTGAGGAGAGGGACTCCCCAAAAGTAACTTTTTGGACAGCCCCGCTCCTATAAAAGATAATTTCCACGGTAGATTAATGCCTTTATCCTTTCCAACAGCGACACGTTTTCTCGATAAGGCTCCCCTTTACCAAAGGGGAGCTGCTAGAGGCTGTGGGGATTTTATACAGGCCGACCGGCCATCGGCATCAGCAAAACCCCCTCCGGGGGTGGCGCACAGCGCCGGGGGCGAAAAAACTTTAATATGCCAGTGCTTACAATTTGTGAGAACCTCAATGTTAATTTTTAGAGATTCCCTTGAATAATCTCAAAAACTGTTTTTGAGGTTCTATTTTAAAATCGCATCCACAACAGGAAATTGCGTGTTATGGATGATGTGCATGTATATCAGCCTAAATGGGAGAGGCGTCGCACTAAGCTTGCCGAAGTGCGGTCGCTGAGCCTGTTTAGACAGGGTTAGGGGGTGAGTTTATTATTTCTTCAGCTTCCGGATTTCATCAATAGTGAGGCCGGTTACCTTCGATATTGTTTCAATAGAAAGACCCTCTTTCTTCATGGCCAGGGCTGTTACCTTTTTACCTGTTAGCATCCCCTTCTGTATACCCTTTTGCATACCCTTTTGCATACCCTTTTGCATACCCTTCTGTATGCCCTTCTGTATGCCCTTTTGTATTCCTAATTGAATGCCTTCGTTAACAAGGTCTTTTCTTACTTCTTCTATAGTTTTTGCTAACATAGATTTTGCCTCAACCGATGATTTTATCTTCTTAATGCCTTTCTCTGCATCTTCAATGGTCGCGTTAACCTGAAGGTATTTTTTAAGCCACGCCAGAAATGTTCTGACGGCGCTGATTTCACTCCCTTCAAGGTGCGACTTTACGGCTTCAATTACCTTAAAAAGCCTTTCCTTATCCTGGTTCTCAAGAAGAAATATAGCGGATGTAAGGTTACCCAGTTTTTTAAGCTGTCTGTCGCTGTACCTATTTTCAATTATACTGAAATATCTGAACTCAGGCACGTACTTTTTTAAGGATTTTAGCTCTTCCGGCAGATTTATTAGCTTTGAAAGAGATTCAGGGGCCGTCCATTTGGCTTCGCCGTTGTAAAGCATCAGCGGAAACACTACCGGTAGTTCTTTCGTAACCTTGTTTTTTATGAGGTAATCATAGAGCTCTAAGGTATACCTCAGCATCCTCAAAGCCATAAACCTGTCTACTGTTGACTGAAACTCAATAAGCAGGTAAAGATAGATCTCATTATCGTTCAGTTTCAGTTTATAAATAATGTCCGATTCTCTGTGTTTGAATTCATCTGAGACAAAACTGGTGTTCAGACTTTCGGCCTTTGAGAAATCGATTCTGCCGACCCAGTCCATGTTCACGAAAGATTCAAGGAGCTCTTTTACCAGAAGCGGGTTAGAGAAGAGGTACTTGTAGCCCCTGTCATGAGTGTGAAAATTTTCCATGAGCGAATATGGGATATAATTGGAGAAACTGTCAAGGAAAAGGTGATCTAAAGTGGGTAGTTGTTCAGAAGACTCCATACCACCTGGAGCTCTCCAAACTCATCCCCCCGGCCCCCTTCTCTTCGGAGAAAAGAAGGGGGAGTTCAGGCAATAGACTTACTGGACACATCCTATATACGGCATGCAGTGAATGATCCGGTTAAAATTACTCTGGATGTACTTCTGAAATTTCTTCTGGATCATGGCACGATCCCCCCTCTCTTTCGTTCAAAGAGAGGGGGTTAGGGGGTGAGTTAAACAGTCGAAAGTTCAAAGTTCAAAGTTTGGCCATCGGCATCAGCAAAAACCACTCCGGGGGCGTTAAGCTCACAGTGCGAGTACCCCGCTATAAGCGATCGGAAGTCCTTAACGACCGGCACAAAATATCTTGTTTAGCGTAAGCTACTACGGTAAAATATCCTTGTCAGGGCCGCTAAAAGCGATTTTTATGACCTGCCCCGGCCGAATCCGGCCGGTGATTTTATTATTCAAGGATTTATGGAATGATCGAACTGGATTTCGAAAAGGCCGGAGGGCTCATACCGGCCATCGCACAGGACCACAGGACCGGCGAGGTCCTTATGCTTGCGTTCATAAACAGGGAATCGTGGGGGCTCACCCTCTCCACGGGGATAGTCCACTACTGGAGCCGTTCGCGCAATAAGCTATGGAAGAAGGGAGAGTCCTCGGGCAACGTGCAGATGGTGAAGGAGATACGAGTGGACTGCGACAACGACTGCGTTCTCCTGAAGATAGAACAGATCGGAGGGGCTGCCTGTCATACCGGCTTCAGGAGCTGTTTTTACCGCGTAGTGAAAAACGGTTCCCTGGAAGAGGATGGAGTGAAGGTGTTCGACCCGGAGACCGTGTACGGAGAAAGGAAATGAGCGAAAAAAAGCTGAAACTAGGAATCCCCAAGGGAAGCCTGGAGAACGCAACAATAGAACTCTTTGAGAAGGCCGGATGGAGGATTTCCGTTTCCTCCCGCAACTATTTCCCTTCAATAGACGATCCGGAGATCTATTGCGCCCTTATACGCGCGCAGGAGATGGCCCGCTACGTGGAGAGCGGCGTGCTCGACGTGGGGCTTACGGGACTCGACTGGATACTCGAGCACAGGGCTGATGTCGAGATAATTTCGGACCTCATCTATTCCAAGGCGAGCACACGAAAGGCACGATGGGTGCTTGCCGTCCCTGAAAATTCGTCCATAAGCTCCCTGGAGGACTGCTCGGGCAAGACGATCTCCACCGAGCTGGTGGAATTTACCAGAGGCTACTTCGCCGAGCGGAACATCCCGGTCAAAGTGGAGTTCTCCTGGGGCGCGACGGAGGCGAAGGTGGTCGAAGGGCTGGTCGACGCCATTGTCGAGGTGACCGAGACCGGAAGCACCATTCGGGCGCACGGACTCAAGATCATCCATACGCTTCTCGAGACGAACACGAAACTCATCGCCAACAAAAAGAGCATGGCCGACCCCTGGAAGAGGAAGAAGGTCAACCATATCGCCATGCTGCTCCGCGGAGCGCTCAATGCCGAGAACCTGGTGGGGATTAAGATGAACGTTCCAAAGGTGAACATCGACGCCGTGGTGAAGATCATTCCGAGCATCACCGCGCCGACGGTGGCGGAACTTTACAAGGCAGACTGGCTTTCCGTGGAGTCAGTGATAGGCGAGGACGTGGTGAGGGAGCTCATCCCACGGCTCATAGAGGCGGGCGCGGACGGCATAATCGAGTACCCGCTGAACAAGGTGGTCGGGAAGAAAGACCTGATCTTTTAGGCCACGGGCCTAAAATTATAATTGATATCCGCCGGAATGGGCGTACACTAAAAAGGGGCGCGCATGAATAGCGAAAGAATACGCTTATTCCGGGACGCCGCCAGAGAGATCGCCGCGATTGCCCGTAAGCCGGTTTTTTATGAGGAGTGCGCTTCTGAGCTCGCCTACGCGGAATGCCTCGACGATCGCTCGGAGCACGCGGCAGCGGCGAGGGAGGCCATGCGGGCGGACGGGGGTTCGCTGGGACACGGCTTCGACCACGCGCAGCGCGTGGCCATAGAGGCGGCGGCAATCGTGCGATGCGAGGCGGGGAGTCGCCCCGACTGCGACCGCCTGGCGGAGGACGCCCTGGTCGCCGGATATCTTCACGACATCCGCCGCGCCGAACGGCGCCATGCCGAGGAGGGGGCCGAATATGCGGCGGAATTTCTGCTGGGGCGGATCGACCCCGAGGACCGCGAGATCATCGTATTCGCAATTCGAAATCACGAGGCGTTCCGGGAGACCGAACCCGCCCCAACCGACCGGGCCGAACTTCTCTCCGGCGCGCTTTACGACGCGGACAAATTCCGCTGGGGCCCGGACAACTTTACCGATACCGTCTGGGACATGGCCGAGTCCATGAGTATTGATCCGGCCCTCATTATAGGGCGCTACGATGAGGGGGTTCGCGGCATCATACGGATCAAGGAAAGCTTCCGCACGACCACGGGAAGACGCTACGGCCCGGATTTTATAGACAGGGGGCTTTTTATCGGGGAATGTCTCCTGGCCCGGTTCAGGGAAAATATGGAAGACTTTTCATGTTGATGATAAGATGATGACGCCGGTTTTATCCGGCCGGAAAAGAACGCATGAAGGACCAGACAGTTACAGTCGCCGACGGGCCGCAGACGGTCAAAAGGCAGGGCAGCATCCTTATCGTCGATGACGAGCAGCTTGTGCGGAAGGCGCTGTCGCGATACCTGTTGAAGATGGGCTACTCCATTGATACGGCCGAGGACGGGAACGTGGCGATCGCCAAGCTGGAATCGGAACCCTATGACCTGGTGCTGACCGATCTTAAAATGCCCAACTTGGACGGCAGGGAGCTTCTGACTGCGATGTCCGAGAAGTTTCCGGATATTCCGAAGATCGTACTTACGGGATTCGGCACCAACGACGACATCATCCTCGCGCTGAAGACCGGCGCATACGACTTCCTCACCAAGCCGATCATGGACTTCGCCATTCTGTACCACGCGATAGAGCGGGCGCTGGACCGCAAGCGACTGAACGACGAAAAAAACCGCTATGTAGAGCAGCTCAGTCAGATCAACGACATCATCACGATGCTCAACCGGGGTAAGAAAACGGAAGAGATATTCATGATGCTGAACAGCTCGCTCAGGAAGATCATACCGTTCGACAGGCTGTCGCTCCTCATGATCGACGAGATAACCGGCGAGGTCGTCGCGAAGCTTGTCGAATCGGACCGGGAGAAGGAGTACGGCGGAATGCGCAATTTCAGCCTCGGGGATTCGCTGCTTAAAGAGGTGGCTCTCGGCAAGGAGGTGGCTATTATAAGCGATCTCGACGAATACCTGAAGTCACACCCGCTGTCCAGGCGCACCAGGAGCCTTATAGAAGAAGGGCTCCGCTCATCCATGATGGTGCCCCTGATCATCAACAACGTGACGAGGGGCTTCCTGGTGTTCAATTCGATGGAGGCCGGCGCCTTCAACAGTGAACACAGTTTCTTCATCCGCTCCATCTCCGGTCAGATATCCTTCAGCATCCAGCGCGCGGAGCTTCTGGACCAGCTCGAACTCCACACAAGAAACCTCGAACACCTGGTGAAGGCGCGCACGCACGAGATACTCAAAACCCAGAAGACCACGATCTTCGCGCTAAGCAGACTCGCGGAGGTGCGCGATCCCGAAACGGGAGAGCACCTGGAGCGCATCCGGAATTTCAGCGTGCTGATCGCCCAGATTCTTAAATATTCCGGCAACGAGATGGAGATCTCCAACCAGTACCTGCGCGACCTCTACGATTCCTCCATTCTCCACGACATAGGCAAGGTGGGAATTCCCGACGATATTCTGTTGAAGCCGGGGCCGCTCACTTCGGTGGAGTACGAGGTTATCAAGGCCCATACCACCATCGGCTATACCGCGCTCAAGGAGGCCTCGCGCGACCTGGGCGAAAACTCCTTTCTCAATATGGCGATGGATGTCACCCTGTACCATCACGAGCGCTACGACGGCGGAGGGTATCCCACGAGGCGTATGGGGACTGAAATTCCCCTTGCCGCGCGGATTGTAACGATATCCGATATCTACGACGCTCTTACCTCTAAACGGCCTTACAAGGAGGCCTTTTCGCACGACAAGAGCGTCAGGATAATGAAAGAGGAATCGTCCCGCTTCGATCCGTCGCTTTTTAAAATATTTCTTGATAATGAGGACGAGTTCAACCGTATTAGAAGGGAATTCAGCTGATTATGACGCGGCGGGTTTCCTGAAAATGCGGCAGACAATGAACGTGCGTATCGGCGGGCCTTTGACCCCCGTGGTGAAGAACCTGCTGATCATCAACGCGGTGGTCTTTCTGTTCCAGCAGTTCGCCTCCATGCTCGCGCCGGGCATGCTCGAGCACCTTTTCGGCCTGAACCATCATGGACTGGTGTACGATCTGCGCTTCTGGCAGATCGCGACCTATATGTTTCTTCACGGCGGCTGGCTCCATATCCTTTTCAATCTGCTGGGCCTCTGGATGTTCGCCGGCGAGCTGGAGACCCTATGGGGAAGCAGGCTGTTTCTACGTTATTATCTTTTTTGCGGCATCGGCGCCGGCATGTTCATCGCGGCGATGAATTATTTCGTCGTGCTCCGGTACGGGGCCAACCCGTTCGCGCCCTACGCCCCGACCACGCTGGGGGCCTCGGGGGCCATTTATGGAATACTACTGGCCTACGGGCTGACCTGGCCGAACCGCGAGGTTCTTCTGTATTTTCTAATTCCCGTCAAGATGAAATACCTTGTGCTCCTTTTCGGTGTTGTGGAGTTCTTCGGAACGCTTACGAGCGCGAAGGGCATGGGCGGGAATATCAGCCATATCGGCCATCTGGGGGGGCTGGTTTCGGGATTGATCTTCATTGTCATACGGTCGAGATCGGGCCGCGGACGGGCCAGGCCGACGGCCCCGGGGAGTTCCCTGTGGGCCCGAATGGCCAGAAACAGGCGCCTCAAGAAAAAGCGAAAGGAGATAGACGAGCGCATAGAGGCCAAAAATATAATAGACACCCTGCTTGAAAAGATAGCGCGGGAGGGGATGAGCTCACTTACCCGCGAAGAGCGCAGAAGACTGGAGTGGGCCCGCAGGCATTACTATCCCGACGACCGCGAGACGATGCACTGAACGGACAGCGCCGAATTTATCATTGACAGACAAAGTGTTGAATAACATCATCTTGACCGGCCCGCTCGCCGGCGGCCGGGGTATTGGCGGAAACTCTACGGATAACGGGGACGAAAAATGTACTGGAACAGCGAACTCGAGACCATCGACCGCAGAGGGCTGGAGAGGCTCCAGTTCGACCGCCTTAAAAAAGCGCTCGCCGCGGCGGCATCGACCCCGTTTTATAAAAAGGTCTTTTCGGAAAACGGCGTGGCCCCTTCTAAGATAAGCACGCTGGAACACCTGAAAGACGTTCCGTTTACCACAAAGAACGACCTGCGCGTAAGCTACCCCGACGGCATGGTGGCGGTCCCAAGGCGCTCCATCGTGCGCATGCACGCATCATCCGGCACCACCGGAAAACCCACCGTCATCTTCTATACCATGAAGGACGTGGACGAATGGGCGCACCAGGTCGCTCGCGGGATGGTCGCGACCGGAACCACCTCGGACGACGTATTCCAGAACATGATGGGCTACGGCCTCTTTACCGGAGGGCTTGGCCTGCACTACGGCGCGGAGAAGATGGGCTGCATGGTGATACCCATGTCCACCGGGAATACGCTGAAGCAGATCCAGTTTATTCAGGATTTCGGAAGCACGGTGATCCACATCACTCCGAGTTACGCGCTCCACCTTGTGGACGAGATACGCGCTCACGGCGTCAACCCGCCGGACCTGGGCGTAAGGAAGGCATACCTGGGCGCCGAGCCCTATTCGGAGGGGACGCGCGACAAGATAGAGGCGCAGTTCGGGCTCGACGCCTACAACAGCTACGGCATGTCGGAGATGAACGGCCCGGGCGTGGCCTTCGAGTGTTCGGAAAAGAGCGGTATGCACCTCTGGGAGGATTATTACATAGCCGAGATAATCGATCCCGAGACCGGCGAGGCCCTACCCGACGGCGAGGAGGGCGAGCTTGTGCTTACGCACATAAACCGGGAGGCAATGCCCATCTTCCGCTACCGCACCCGCGACCTTACGCGTTTCATACCGGAGCCGTGCCCGTGCGGGCGCACGCACAGGAGGATCGAGCGCATCAAGGGCAGGACCGACGATATGATGATCGTGAGCGGCGTTAATGTTTTTCCTTCACAGATCGAGACGGTCCTAATGAACATCCCGGAGGTCGGCAACAACTACCAGATCGTGCTGGAGCGGGAGGACAACCTGGACAGGATGCACATAAAGGTCGAACTCTACTCGAAGATGTTTCAGGGCGACATGAGGGAGCTCGAACGGCTCAAGAAGAGGATGGGGGAGGCCCTGCGAGCCATCATCACCATAAACCCGAAGATCGAACTCCTCGAGCCGGGTTCCCTTCCGCCGAGCCAGGGCAAGGCGAAGCGCGTGTTCGACAACAGGTCTCTCTAAAAGGAGGATGACATGCCCCACCAGGTATCGGTTTTTGCGGAGAACAGGCCGGGGAAGATCGAACGCATTACCGGCGTTCTGTTGAAAAAGAACATCGACATAAGGGCCATTACCATCTCGGATTCGGGCGACTATGGCATAGTGAAACTCCTGGTGGACCGGCCCCAGGAGGCCGCCGGTTTACTCAAGGAGGAGGGCATTGCGGCGACGCTCCGCGACATCGTGGCGATAAGGGTAAAGGACAAACCAGGGGGCCTCTACGAGGCGGCCTCCATCCTTACAAGGAGCGGCGTGAACGTGGAGGACGCATACGGCTTTATTGTCGAGCGTAAAAAGGACGCCGTCTTCGTGTTTCAGGTAGAGGACGTTCGTAAAACCGAAAGGGTACTTTCGGACGCCGGTTTCTCTATCCTTACCGACGGCGAGCTCTATCTGATCTGAGTCTAAAAATTCTTTCACTTTTTGCCTTCTCACCGGTATATTGGATTTGTAGCGCAAACGGTGAAGACAACTCTGTATACCCCGCAGCCGGCGGGCGATCTTCTGGCGATCAGGGTAAGCGAAAGCCCTACCAAATTTTCAAAAACGGCTTTCGTTCGGAGTGATCTTTCAGTCCTGAGCGCTCGGAAAGAGGAAAGGATTAAAACCATGGACAGGGAACAGGCCCTGGGGCTTTTACGGGAACACGTTAAAAACGAAAACATGCTGAAGCACTGTCTTGCCTCGGAGGCCGTGATGCGCTCGCTCGCGCGGGAGCTGGGCCAGGACGAAGATAGGTGGTCGCTCGCCGGCCTTCTGCACGATCTGGACGTGGAGATTACCGATGCCGATCTCTCGGTCCACGGCCGCGAAGCTGTGCGGATTCTGAACGAGCACGGCATCGACCCTGAGATAGTGGACGCGATAAGGCTCCACAACGAAGAGGCCTTTCCGGGCGAGAAGCGCTCCACCCCCTTCCAGCATGCGCTGGCCGCCGGAGAGACGGTCACCGGGCTCATCACCGCGACCGCGCTCGTCTATCCTGATAAAAAGCTTTCGAGCGTAAAAGCTTCCTCTGTGGTGAAGAGGATGAAAGAAAAGGCCTTCGCGCGCTCGGTGAACAGGGACATCGTAATGGAATGCGAGAAGTTCGGGGTGGAGCTTTCGCGCTTCGTCGAGATTTCGCTTGGCGCCATGCGCGAGATCTCGAACGAGTTGGGCCTGTAACCGGCCCCTATATTCGGGGATTGTTAGACACCCGATGGAGGAAGGAGTATGAGGAAAATTCTGGCGTTTATGGCCATAGCGATTTTATTCGCCGGGTGCGGCCCGCGAAAGGCCGAAGACCGGGGTAAGATTCTCATAAAAAGCGGGTTTATTGACGATACAAGCTATATGATCGTTTGCAAGGGCTATCCGCGCGAGGGGCTGGAGGGGGTCCAGGCGATGGAAACCGCCAAGGAGGCGGCGCTTATAAACGCGCAGATGATAGCTAAGGATATTTTTGCCGATTCGGTCGACGTGGTGCGCCAGGGGACGGTGGACCGGTACGATGCGGCCGTCGATCATGCAATCGTAAATTATGTCATAAAGGGTGACGATCTCAGGCGAAGCCTTCGGCCGGAGAGGCCGCCGGTGGAGTGAAGGCCTGAATGAAAAGAAACAGAAAGGGCATTGCGATGAAAACCTTAATCTCAACGGCTCTTGTCCTTTGCATGGCCTTAATCTGGCCATTGGCCTGCGGCGATGAGCTTTACTATCTGGTGGACGAGCACGACATAATGGTTCTGTATTCGAATGTTAATGATTTTGATAACGTCCCAATCCCGCCGAACTGGGTGAGGGAATTGATCAGAGATGCCGATTTTGGGCATAGCGCGGGTCCATCGTCCCTTTATTTTAGAATCACGAATGTATCCCAAAGAGATGTTACCCTTACCGGTACGAATGAAACCCCGGATATTATTGAGCTGTCGGGTGGCGATTTCAGTCCTTTGACTGTCCCCCCGTCCCCGCAATACCTACCTCCGGGGGCTTCCATGGATTTTTCTATTGGGTTCACGCCTTCCGGCGGGTGGTCGGAGGGTTCCCTGCTTATCCCCTACAGGCCTTTAGGAAAGGATGAAAGGTATTTCGTAGTGAGAACAAAGGGGGAAGGCCCATGATCGTCGCGGCGTTATGGGAATATTAGGTTAAATAAAAAGGCGGGAGAATTCTCCCGCCTTTTTTCTGCCTTAATGATGCTTTCGGCTTAGAGCTTCCTCGCGGTTATGGTGATCTTGTTCGGGTATGTCTCCTTGATCTCTATGGCGAAACCGAGCGCCTGAGACTTGGCGTTGAGCTCCTGCGCCAGGTCGTCCGTCTTTCCGGCGAACTCCACCTCGACCTTGGCCGCGCGTCCGGCCTGGCCGCGCGAATAGACCTTCTTTACGCCGCGCACGCGGTTCTGCACCTCGTTACGGAACTTGGTGAGCTCCGCGAAGTCGAGCCCCGTGATGGTGAGCATGATCATGCGGCCGGTCGCGGACTGAAGGAATTTCCGCGTTATCTGGTTCATGAACGGTCCGGACTGGAACTTGCCCGTGTCCTCGTCGGTCTTTCCGAGGATTCGCTTGAGGCAGTTCTGGATGGCGGCCTTGGAGGCGGTGTCGGCGTCTATGTGCACGCCGGGGGCGTTCGCGCTTGTGGTGGCGAGAATGGCGCCCGTGTACATGTCGATAGCCTTGATGTTCACAATGGCCTGCTTGGACTTCATGTTTTTGGCATAGGCCTGGATGGCCCCGCTCTGGTCGCTGGTCTTTACATCGCCCACTATGACGACCTCGGCCCCGGCCGTGTCCATAAGGAAATCCTGAACGGCGCCCTTTACCTGTCCGGCCATGGCCTGCTGCATCTTGGCCGCGTCGCGGCGCATGAGCTGCTGTGTGGTAGCCGCATCGACGAACTCGAAGCCGGCGTTGCCCATAATCTCCATCATGGTGAGCTCGGTCACGGTGAAGCCCGGCATGTTCTGCCTGCCCTCGAATGTCTCGCGGATGAGAACCATGAATTTGGGCCGGCCGTAATTTTTAAGGGTGGCCTCTATGGTGTCGTTGACCGCCTGAGGAAAGACCTCGCCGTAGATGGTTATCACGAAAGCGCCCTCCTGCGCTCCCTCTTTTAGGACCTTCCAGTTGCGGACCATTCCGCTGGTTTTTGCCTCGACTATGGACGAGACGAGGGCGAAGTCTTCGACCACAGAGGTGCCGGTTACAAATGTACCGAGCTTGCTGCCGACGAGCTTGTTCATGGCGTCGTCGATGGCCCTGTCGCGGGCAAGGGACTGGTCGTTGTCGAATATCTGGGCGTAGCCTGTGGCCTCGCCGCAGAGCTCGCAGCCGGCCTTTCCCGCTTTTCCGGACTCGCCCTTTACCTGCTTTTTGGAACCGCCGCCGCATGAGACCGCCGCCGCGAGAAAGAAGAGCGCGACGAACAGTACAAGCCTGTTGCTTTTCATGAATAGTACTCCTGGAGATAGATTTGTTTTTAGAGCAGTTTATTGCCCCTACGGCCTCCGCATAGTCCGGAGGAAAGGCATGTCGAAATGATACTGATTTTCCGGCGGCTCGTCAAATCATTTTTGGTTTCGGGCGGCGCGGCGCTACATTCGGGGGGGCCGATACGGCGGGGGAATTCTTTTTTTATTGCAAACACTCCGGTTCTCGGTATTCTGTGGGCGTAATCGAGGAGAGTGTGCGCGCCGTTTCCCGGATTGGGAGGAGTCGATGGAAAAGGATTATTTGCAATCGCTGAAGGTCGAGATAAGCCGCTCGTTCAAGCTTGCGCCTTATGAGAGGATGGCGTTTCACCGCCTGCTGGGACTGGTTGGGTCTGAAAACGGGATGAGGATACTTCTGCGCGAGCTGGAGCAGGAACCTTTCGTGAGGGAGAGCGCTTTCCTCGTCCTAAAAGAGTTTGACCGGCCGGAGGTGGGCCAGGCTCTTATGGATTTTGTAAACGGCGGCGAGACCTCGGTTGCGGAAAAGCTGTGCGCCCTGGAGAATATCGAAAGATACGGCTCAGCGGACGACCTCGGTTCCGTTATAAGCTTTATAGAAAACAATGAGGGGGACCCATCCCAGATCGAGGCGGTGGAAAAGGCCTTCTCCATTATCCGCATACACGGAGCAGGATCAGGCGACGCCGCCGGTTTCGTCCGGAAAATTGCAGTCGACCGGGAGAAAGGTGTCGCTCTGCGCTGTTTCGCGATAGAGGCGCTTTCCGCTTTCAAGGACGTATCGCTGTACGAGGATCTGCTCAAGGAGAGGAACGAGACCATCTCATGCGGCGTATACAACTCCCTGGCCATGCTGAGCGACGCCATTATGAAAGAGGCCGAGGAAAGCAGGGGGGAGGAGGACGTCTCGTACACATACGCCCCGGAGTTCGAGGACAGGCTGATCCTGAACGTGCGGGTGTTGCTCGGAAAGATGACCTCGCAGTTCGATTCGTATTCAAGAAGGGTCCGGGCCGCATTCATCAACGCGATGATATGCGCGAACCATCGGGAGTTCCTGATATATACGATGAAGGCGCTCACCTCGGACGATCGCGCGCTCATAGATATGGTTCTGAGGCTTCTTTATTCGTCTTCGGGGAAGCTGCGCGATCCCGACAAGCTGTTCCGTAATTTGCTGGCCCTGTCCGTTGAGGACGAGCGTGACAACGAGATGATCGTAGCCATCTTTGAAAGGTTTTTCCTTAACCTTAAAGAGAACAGGATCAACAACCTGCTGAGGGACAAGCTATTCAATTATATCACCGTTACCCTCGAAACCTATTTCGAAACGTATCGAAGGGAGTTCATGGTTACGGAGGTCATGGAGAAGGATTTCCCGGAGAGTTTCCGCGTTCTGCGCCGGTTTATACTCGACAGGTTCACGCCGGAGATGAAGAAAAGGATCGTTCATTTCCTGCGAAACGTGGACCGCACGCTGATACAGGAGATCATCAGGGATCTCGCAGGGACGCTTCCTTACATCAGAAAGGAGGACAATGGAAGGCTTGAGATTCTAATGGAGGTCCTGTACGATATGGATCCGAAATCGCGGGATAATTCGGCCCTGCGAATAGAAGGGATCAATTTCGAAAAGCGGTATCTGCGCAACCGGATCGCCCGCCTGTGCGAGATCATCGCGCGCCTGAAGATCGAAGAGGCGGCATCGACGCTGGTGAAGATACTCAACTATGTAAAGAAATACCCCGACGAAGACATCTCATCTGCCGTCTCCCGAAGCCTTTCAATGCTGAATTATTCGTATATGCTGGGGGAGCTGGAGGTGCAGCTCTCCACGGGCGATGCCGCGGAACAGGGAAGGGCTATCCGCCTGCTGTCGCTCTTCTCCGATCAGCGCTCGCTGAATATCCTCATCGATTTTCTCCGCGAACGGGTATCGGTCGAATCGGAGGACGTGGAGCGGACACTGGATATTTTTCTGCACAGGGACGTCGCCGGCAACGTGGCCGCCAATACCGTATTCAAACAGGTGGCCGAGACAAACGGCAGCCCCGGGATCGCGCGCCTGGCGGTTCTTTGCATAGGAAGAGGTGGAGTCGAGGCGGACATAGAATACCTTAACGACCTCTTTGCGGCGTCCAACTCAAACGATATCAAGGAAGCGGTGGTCCAGGCCATTGGCCATATCGTATTCAATAACGCTTCGGTCAACCGGCGACAGGTCATCAAGTATCTTCTGGAGTACCTCAAGGACTCGGCGATAAAGGTCAGGATCCATTCCTGTGCGCTTCTGCTGAGCATGGGAAACAAGGAGGCCATAAAATCGCTGCGCGATATGATGGTCATAAAGAACAGGCAGATCCAGCGCGAAATACTGGCCGCTGTGGGGCCCCAGCGCTCAACGGAATTCTCGTATTTCCTTATCTCACTGCTCAAGGAGGAATACGGAATATCTCATGACATAATCCGGGTGGTTGCGCTCCTTCCGGCGGAAGAGCTAAGTGAGATCGACCATTTTATCGTAAACATCTTCAGGAAATACGATGGGGCCGTGCCGGAGGTCAAGGAGCCGGGGGAGGCGGTCGCTCGGCGCCATGTCGGGTCGCTCTCGAGGGATTCGCTCCCGCGTAAAACCTTTCTGAATGTGGAAATGCACGGATATGAGAAATTTACGGAAGGACTGAATCCGGTCGACGTTGTGACTGGAGACCGGCTTGTCGGGAGACTGGTGACTCCGGTGGTAACCTCGTTCAAGGGATTCGTCTCACAGATGGTCGGGGGCAGGGTGGTAGTGGTGTTCGACGATGAGATGTCGGCCGCTGAAGCGGGGCTTCGCATAAGTGAAAACATCAGAGCTTTTAACGAGTTCAAGGCCCCCGAGGGCAGGCTGTTCTTCGACATGCAGATCATGACCGGCGGATTGAAGATAATGAACGGAGAGGTAATGGAGCTCCCGGAGCATTCGCTAAAGCGGGCCCGGTCGCTATCGGCCATCAACCGGATCATTGCCGACGCGCCCACGGCGGAGCTTGAGGGCGAGAAATACCATTGTGTTCGCTTCATCGATGTCCCTTCGGACAGCGGGGCCTCCACGGAAAGCTTTTTCGAGCTTTTAAGCCCAGTCAATTTTTCGGACCTCGCCGATACGATGATCGCGGAGCTGATCCGGCGCGACCAGGATCGCCTGATCGCGCAGATGGAGATCGAGGTGGAGCTGCGCAAAAGAAAAAACGATCAGAAAACCGGCGGCTCGGTCGAATACGCCCAGGCAATGGACGATGTGGGCCGTGTACTTCGCGACGATCTTGCCGAGATAGTAAAATATGTACAGAAGCGCTCGACTGACAGGGAGCTCATCTCGACCGTCGAGAGAATGGTTTCGAATGTGAACAAACGCTATCTCGCGGAGACGACACGGATAATAGTGCGGTAGGAGTGGTAAAGGATTTGCCGAGAATAATCCGCGCCGGGTTTTTACTGATGGCTATCTGTGGAGGCGCCATGGCCCAGGAGATTGGCGATGGAGAGAAGGAGACCCCTCCCATTCAAGCGAGCGTCTTTTCCTATGAGGAGCCTGTGCGCAAGGCCCCTGAGGAAAAACGCTGGTTTCTCACGCTCTCGGGATGGTATGAGCGTAAAACGGGCAATACCGATACGCTGAAGGCCAACGCTCAGGCCGACCTGGTTTTCGACGACAACATCTCCGAGTTCCGCCTTGGAGGCAGGTTTTTTTATGGAGAGAACGCCGGCGAGGTAAACGAGCGAAAGGGGACAGGAGTTGTAAAATATGACCATTATTTCCTGCCGCGCCTCGAGTTTTTTTTATTTTCCCAGTCGGATTACAACGTCCCCGCCAGGCTCTCGTTTCGTAACAACAGCGGAGCGGGGATCAAGCTCGCCATTTTCAGAAATGCCTTATGGAAGATGGACGCGAGCGGCGCTCCGGTGTACCAGTACGAGGATTATGAGACGAAAGAGAGCACCGAAGAGCTCCGCTGGTCCCTCCGATTTCGCGTGTATATGACTCCGGCCAGACCGGTGGTGTTTTCCCTGGCCGCCTTCTACATCCCGAGGATGATGGACCGGGAGGATTATCGCTCGGCACTTGACATGACTCTAACGGTTTCCGTTTCGAGGTTTGTTGCGCTGAAGGCGGGTTTCCTTCGCAATTATAACAGCACCGCGCTGCGTGACACCAAAAGACTGGATGATACGGCCTACGGGCAGGTTGCAATAACGCTGTAAGTCCCGCTCCGCTGCTCATCGCTCGATGAACCGGCGGGACATCTCCATCTTGTGGCGGATTACAAAGGTCGAGGTGGTCAGGAAAAACCTGTCGCCACGGTATTTCAGCAGCTCTGCGTACTGCTCGAAAGCGGTCTGATAATCCCGCAGGCGGTAGGCCGACTCGGCGTGATAATAATGAAGCGATTTGTCGTACTCCCCCGAGGTGTCGATTGATTTTATCTGAACGACCGCCTTGAAGTATTCCCCGCGTTCGAAATGGATCTTGGCGCGCCCCAGAAGGCCGTTAGGGTAGCGAGGGCTTTGCTCCAGGGACCGCTCGTAGAACTTCGCGGCCATGTCGAGCTGCCTTCGCCTGTAATAGATGTCGCCTGTGCGTATGTACGCCTCCAATTCGCGTGGGTTTCTGTGCAGGGCGGATTTGTAATATTGAATGGCCAGATCGTCGCGGCCGCTCCGTTCGTGGACGAAGCCGATCTGGAGATAGGTTTTGGAGTATTCCGGTAGCAATTGAAGCGCCTTGTTGAGGTGGATTAGCGCGGAGGAATTATCCTGAAGATGGACGCGGCACAGCCCTAAGTTGTAACGAAAAGGAAGGAAGAGCGAGGCCCCAAGAAGCCCCGATTCGAGAATACGGGCGGCCTCCGAGTAGTCGCCGCTTTCCATGAGTTCGGCGGCCCGGTTGTTGGCCTCGGCCGCCTGTCCCGTGCCTGTGCAGTACAGTATGTCGTTACGGGAAAAGATCTCTTCTTTCGGAAGCGCCTCTTCGGTTTTACGTGAGGGCTCCTGCGTCAGTTGGTCAAACCGGTCTCCGACCGGCGAGGCGGCCGAAGTTTCGGCCCACGCGCCGCCGGTGGATATCGCATAAAGTGATATAACGAAAAACAGGAGAGGGGGCGTTTTTGATCGTGCGGTCTTGTTCGGTTCTTTCTTCCGATGCACTTTAAATCTCATTCAATATAGATGGCAGGCCACGCGCGCGCCGGCACAGGGCCTCATCGCCGGGTATTCTTCCCTGCATATCTCCATGACGCGAGGGCAGCGCGGGTGGAAATAACAGCCGGGGGGGGGATTTTCGGGGGAGGGTATCTCTCCGCGAAGCACGTTGAAACCGTGCTTTACGGGTTTTTTTTCCGGAATTGATTTTATAAGGCTTTGCGTGTACGGGTGAAGAGGCTTGCGGTACAGGCCGGCCCGGGGGCTCTCCTCGACTATCCTTCCCAGATACATTACGGCGATTGTGTCGCTGATGTGCTCGACAACCGAAAGGTCATGCGCCACGAAGAGATATGTGAGATCGAGGCGCCCTCGGAGGTCTGAAAGAAGGTTTAGAATCTGCGCCTGAATGGAGACATCGAGGGCGGAGACCGGCTCGTCGAGAATGATGAAGCCGGGATCGAGCGCTATGGCCCGTGCAATGCCGATGCGCTGGCGCTGGCCTCCGCTGAATTCGTGAGGGTAGCGGTCCGAGTGCTCGCCGGACAGGCCCACCATATCAAGAAGCATGGCCACCCTTTCGCGGACGTCATTTTTTGAAAGTGAAGTGTGGATTTTAAGCGGCTCCCCAAGGATCTTGCCGATCGTCATCCGGGGATTGAGGGAGCCGAATGGATCCTGGAAGACTATCTGCATATTACGGCGGAAACGCCGAAGCTCTCCACGGTCGAGTTTGGACACGAGGGTTCCCCCGACGGAGATTCGGCCTGCGTCGGGTTCGATTAGGCGGAGGATGGACCTCGCCACGGTGGTCTTGCCGCTGCCGCTTTCGCCCACAAGGCCGAGGCAGTGCCCCTTTAGTATGGAAAAGCCGACGCCGTCGACGGCACGGACCTGGCCCGGCTTTTGAAAGAGGCCTTTTCGTCGGACGGCAAAATATTTTTTGAGTCCGCTTACCTCCACCATCGGCGTGGAATCGATGGCGGTTCTTTTCTCAGGCATTGAGTCGGCCCTTCCCCTGCATAAGAAATTTAACCCCGTCGTCCAGGCCGTCGAGCGTGAGCTCGAACATGGGGAAAATGTCGGCTATCATGCGGGTGGTTTGCACGTATCCCCAGGCCCTTCTCTGGATAGGCGTGAGCCAGATTGAATCGCGGAACTTCTCACGTATGCGCTGGAGCCATACCAGTCCCGGGATGTCGTTGTGGTACCAGTAATCCACCGCCCCGTTTACCCAGGTTAGCTCGGAGGGGGCCATCTCGGCGTCGCCGACCATTATAAGCTTGTAATCGGAGTCCTCGCTCCTTAAAAACTCGGCGGTACTTACGGAGTCCCTCCGCTCGATATCGGTCCAGAGATCCTGGTATGGACAGTTGTGAAAATAAAAGTGTTTGAACCTGCTTATCTGCGACGAAGCGGCGGAAAACAGGCGCTCGACCATGCGCGCGTAGGGTGTCATGGAGCCGCCTACGTCCATCATGAGAATGACCTTCGCGGCCTTTTTCTCCTTGTTCTCCCAGATTAGCTCGATCTCGCCGGCGTTCTTGCTGGTAGCGTCTATCGTCGCCTCCAGATTTAGTTTTTCCTCCGGGCCGAGAGGGAGGAGGGCCCTGAGATGGGCAAGGGCCACCTTCATCTGGCGGGTGTCCAGGGTGATTGAGCTGGAATAGTTCCTGAAGCTCCGTTTTTCCGCTATCTGGACGGCGCGCTTGTGGCGTGATTCACCCTGCCCGATGCGCACCCCGGCGGGATTGTATCCCCAGGCTCCCTGTGTCGAGCGGCCGCCCGTGCCTATGGCGCGGTTGCCCCCCACGTGTTCCTTGAAATGCCCCTGGCGGAGCTGTTCCTCGAAATTGCGCAGCACCTCGTCGAGATCGAGTTCCTCGATCTGGCGCTTCTCCTCCTCGCTGAGTTTGAGCTCCTTTACCTTTTTCAGGCCTTCGAGTATCTTCTCGAGCATTTCGTCGGTGGTCTCGATGTCCTTGAATGTATCGAGGAAGGCGAGGTCGTAGCGGTCGAAGAAGATCTCGTTTTTGACCAGTATGGAGCGCGCCACGTGATAAAAGCGTGTAAGGCTGCAGTCGTTAAGGTTTTTTGAGAGCGCATGGTGCAGGGTGATCCATTCGTGAAGAGACACCGGCACGCCGTGCGCCTTGAGGTTGAAAAAAAAGTTAATAAACATTTCGCGTCCGTATACTGGTGTTGAAGCCGTGATGTCCTGATGAGGACTGGGCCACCAGGTCGGTGTCCTCCTTTTTTTTGAGCAGGGTGCCGAGGAAGGGCAATTCCTTCTCGACCTTGGAGGGTGAGATGCCGCCCGCCATGAGGGCCTGTATCCAATCGATAAGTTCGCTGGTCGAAGGCTTCTTGCGGAGCATGTCGAACTGGCGTATCCAGTAGAACTTCTTGAGGCATTCCCTGAGAAGCTTCTTCTCAATGACGGGAAAATGAACGTACACGATCTCCTCCATAAGCGACTCGGAAGGAAACTCGATGTAGTGAAAAACGCACCTTCGCAGGAAGGGATCGGGAAGCTCCTTCTCGCTGTTGGATGTGATGATGACTATGGGCCTGTGCTTCGCTTTTATCGTCTCGCCGGTTTCGGGGATATAGAAGCTCATCTCGTCGAGCTCGTTCAAGAGGTCATTTGGGAATTCGATGTCCGCCTTGTCGATTTCGTCGATGAGCAGCACCACCTGTTCCTCGGAGGAGAAGGACTCGCCGAGCTTGCCGAGCTTGATGTACTGCTTGATGTCGGAGATGTCCCTGTCGCCGAAACGGGCATCGTTTAGACGCTGGACGGTATCGTAGACATACAGGCCCTCTCGCGCCTTGGTCGTGGACTTTATGTTCCAGATGTTGAGCCTTTTGCCGATTCCCTCCGCTATGGAGTGAGCGAGAAGAGTCTTTCCCGTGCCGGGCTCGCCTTTAACGAGAAGCGGTCTTCCCAGCGCTATCGATACGTTTACGTTATCCTTAAGCTCGGGCGAGAGCACATAGTCCCCGGTCCCCTTGAAATAATCCATCTCCAGTACCTGCCTAATAGTTAGTGGGGCGGGCCTCAAAGTGCACGGAACGGCCCTCCATGTCAATCTCGGACCCGTTGTGGAACAGTGGCAAGCATTTTTTAACCGGGCCGTGCGTCTCAGCCCGATTTAAGTATTACCGTGCGCTTGCGAGGGCCGTCAAACTCGCAGAAATATATACCCTGCCATGTGCCCAGAACGGCCGCTCCCTTCTCGACGAGTACGAACAGGGAACAGCCCATGAGGGATGATTTTATATGTGCGGGGGAGTTGCCTTCGCGGTGGGCGAAATGAACCCGTTCCAGGTTGAGCGCCGAAAGCCCTTTTAGAATATCCCCTCGGACGGCGGGATCGGCGTTTTCATTGATGGTGAGCCCTGCCGTTGTATGTGGAGTGTAGGCAAAGCATACTCCCTCGGTCATTCCGCTCGAAGCAATGAAGCGGCTGACCTCGCCGGTAATGTCGATGAGCTCCTCCCTTAAAGACGAGCTTACTGTAAACTTGTGGACCATGTCTTCGGGCCTCCCTCCTTCGCTCGCGGTTTTTGGCCGTTTGGAATGCAAAAGCCAGGTACGCTTAATCGGGTTTAGGATTATATTCCGTGCCTGGCGGCAATTCAACCGAAATATGGCGTTCGTTCGTAAAAGCATGGATAAAATTGGGCCTGGCAGCCCTATGCGATGGCTGCCAGGCCTTAAAGTGTGTTTATCCAGGCGGGGGCTCTTATGGCCTATTAGTTATTGACAGCCGGTGATTCTTGATTGAATAATATATGCGAGCGTACGGTGTGCTGATTTGTGACAGTATGCGGGAGGAATGACCCGGGCGCTACGGGCAGCGGGAGATGGGTACTGAACGAATCGACAAAACTCGGAAGAATATCGGCGCCGAGCACCTTGACGAAAGCGAGAAGAAACAGCTATTCAACAAGTTTGTGGATGCCGGCGGGCAGGTCGTAAAAGAAAAAAGGCAGCGCCCCCTGGCCGATTTCGACAGGGAGAAGCAGCGGCAGTTCAGAAGCAGGATCGATAGCCATGCCGAGAGGCTTAAGGAGGGGGAGCGAAAGGCCGCCCCCCGGCCTTTACAGACCTCCCGGCCGGCGGTAAAGGCGGCATCTGCGCCCATCCCGGTGCCGGCAAAGGGCTTTCTCGCCTCCATAGCGCGCTTTTTAAACCGATGGCAGATACGAATAAGGCTTTTTACGATGGGGGTCACCGATTTTTACGGAGAGTTTATCACCAGGAAGTTCCTCGATCGTTTTAACTCCGAGCTGAAGTCCGCCCTGCTCGAAATGCAGCTTGTCTATATGGACATCTTCAAGCAGAGCCACAGGATAGGCGCGGAGATAGTAGAGGAGCTTGACCGGCTGAATCCCCTCTATTACGAGCTTATCGAAATGTCGTCGGAGGTGTTCGACCGCGGCTTGATAAACCAGATCGTAGAGCACCATGTCAACTTTCAGCACATCGACCAGAAGGCCTCCGAACTGAGGGAGCCGCTCACACGCTTGTTCAGAAAGCTGTATGTGCTGTTTCCGTACCAGGAGTTCATACTGCATGCGTTCGACAGGGCGATAGCGATGCAGATGAGCCTGGAGAAGGGCAAGCCATCCCTTTACTCCATGAAACGCAAGAAGATAAGGCACGACGTCGCCGTAGTATTCAACAGGCTGTATATGGCGCTGTACTGGCTGTTCTGTAATTATCTTGGCGAGCTGTACCCGATGAAGGACCCGATGATAGCGAGAATTCTCGGGATATCGGAGAGTGAGGTGCCGGGGAGGAGAACTCGGACGAAAAGCCCAACCTTGCGCCAGCAGGAGGAAGATGAGGCCGCGGAAGAATGCGGGGTGGATGCCGAAAATGAGGACCAGATCCCGGAGGCGGTACGCAAGGGGCTTTCCATCATGCACTCGCTGGATTTAAAAAAATTGCGCTCGGTGTACGATAAGACCGGCATTTTTAGATATGTCCGGGACAACGATAAAATACTGCTGGCCCACATTCTGTTCAGGGAATTCGACGAAGAGTATTCCTTCATCCTCACGACAAACAAGATAAGGTACAACGTACAGTTCACCGCCCAGGGGAAGGTGGATTACCGAGTCAGGCTTTCGGACCTCTATAACGACCTGCGGCGCTGTATGAATGTTTTCAAGGACTATGCCGACGCCATAGAGGCCTATGAGAAGGCGCGAAACGAGAAGCCCACGTCGAGCGCCCAGTATATCGATTATTCGAACAGGCTGACGGCTCTGGACAAGAAAAAGTCTTCGGTAGGGAAGAGCGTTCGAATGACGGTATGCGCCTTCATGGAAAAGGTGCTCGTGGAGCTGTCGGCGCTCATCGTCGACATGAACGGAGAGCAGCGCATAATCGACAATCCGCAGGACGTACTCGAATTCGAATCGGCAATAGAGGGCAGCAAGAAGATGAACGGTAAAAAGGTGTATGAGGCTGTCCTTTCCGCCTATTATTACGCCTCGGCCTTCGCCTACCGGCTCGGAACAGGGGGCGACCTCTATGGGCAGGAAGAGCTCGATGAAGAGGAAATGCGGAAGATGACCTCCCGGGCGGCCATGGAGGAGGCGCATGATGACGAACAGGCGGGGAGTGACGGCGAAAAGAAGAGCCCCCCGGAAGGAGAAGGCGGCGTTTTAAAGGAACTGGACGACCTGTTCTAATATCGCGGGCCAAAAGATGGCCGGGGGCCGTAGCTTATCCTTACTTAATGTTCATATAACAGGCGAGTTACAATAAAGAAGGACCCAATATCGGAAGCCCTATTCCCGCGATTACCGGGCCCGGATCAGATGCGGTCGAGTATTTCCGCTTCGGTCATACCCTCGATCGATAATGTTTTTTTCCGCCCCCGGCCACCTCTTTCAATCCTTATGCGGGATTTGGCTATGCCGAGCAAACGTGATAATAGAACTATGAGCTCTTCATTCGCCCTTCCCTCGGCGGGGGGGGAATTGAGATAGGCCCTTATGCCGCCCTGTTCGTCGCGGCTAATCCGGCTCCGCGATGACCGGGGAGTGACGCTTATCGATATCAGTGTTCTCGTTTCCATGCGCGAAATTATCATGCCAGGCCCTGGTTCAGGGCAAATGATTTTATTAATTGAGGCCGCCATCGCCATCTAAAGCCGAAGGGGTGGAGGCATGGCCGAAGGGCATAAAAGAAAGGGGAACATCCCCTCCGGATTGTTCCCCGTTTCCCTGTTTTGATCGATTAGATCAATGGTACACGTGTGTACCGAATTATGGACACCTATGGTGTCGTCGAAGAAAACACTGCGATGTTAAATCCCACGTCCTCTTCTTGACCATATAATACACACGACCCGCGTCGAAGTCAAAAAATATTTCAATATTTTTTATAAACTTTTTATCGCCGCATCGACCGTGCTGAATATCTTGATGACGGATGATACCTTGGTAAGCTCGAGGACCTTTTCGACTTCGGACTGAGGGGCGGCAAGACGCAATGCGTTTTTCAAGTTCTGGTTGATATTGAGGAAAATGCCGATACCCGAGCTGGTTATCAGCTTTACATCCGATAGGTCGAGTACCAGCTTTTTTATTCCCTTGTTCAGAATCTCGTGCTGCAGCTTCTCCTTGAGTTCGGGGACATCGAGCGTAAGCACTTCATTCATTGTAACCTTCGCAACGAAAAGGCCGTCTCCAAGGTCTTTGAGTTCTAACATTTTATTCTCCACAGATAAGAAATAATACACGTCCTGGAAAGAAAGGGCGGTTTTGCTCGCTCAAACAAGCCAGAATAGCGCTTATGGGGCTTTTAGTAAACAACATTTTACAATCATTCCCGAAGCTTTCGCCGGCGATAAGACAAAAAAACGGCTTTCCCGTAAAAAAGTTTTAACATGTCACTCCGCTGGAACGTATTTGTTATATGAACGGAAAACTGAAAGATATACGAGATCATCTTCCCCTGCAAAAATGCATCTCGGGCGGAAGCGTAGAGGAGCTTTCGGACACGGAGCTTCTTGCGGTGATTCTGGGAACCGGAACGCGCTCGATCGATGTACTGGACCTGGCGTCGGGCATGGTGAAGAGGTTCGGCGGGCTTCGGGGTATCCATGGTTCGGGATTGAGGGAGATGGCCCGATGCCATGGCCTGGGGATAAAGAAGGCTATTCGGATACGTGCCGCCTTCGAGCTGGGGATAAGACTCCTCTCGGCAAGGAATTCCTGCCAGGTCCTGGATTCACCCGAAAGGGTATGGAGGCTGCTTCAGCCCGAGATGGCGGCCCTCCAGAGGGAGGAGTTTCGGGTTTTTATTCTGAACAACAAGAACAGCATTTTAAAAAAAACCACGGTTTCGGTCGGTACGGTCACCGAGGCGCTCGTACACCCTCGGGAGATCTACAGGGAGGCCATACGGGAGGCCGGGGCGTCGATCATAGTCGCGCATAATCATCCCTCGGGGGTTCTGGTGCCGTCGCGGGAGGACATCGCTGCGACCAAAAGAATAAAGGAGGCCGGGGTGATAATCGGCATAGAGCTTCTCGATCACGTCATCATTGGTCAATCGTCATACCTCAGCATGAAAGAGGCCGGATACCTATAGGGTATCGGGCCGGCCAATAATGCTGTTGACGGATAGGCTCCCCGTTACTATACTTCGTCCTTGTCGCGTTTAATACCCTGACTCCGGGTGAAAGAAAATGAAAAGCTTACCGGGAATGACGGCGGCGCTTTTCGTGCTCGCCGGGTTTGCTTGCTCGACTGGGACTGAGCGGAGCCTGCGCGTCGCGCCGACGGGACAATGGACCGACATCGCGGTCACATTCTCCGTCGACGGAGTCGAAAGCTCGGTGGAGGCGCGGACCTATTTCCCGGCGGAATATTCGTCGCGTCGGGGACGCACCGTCATCCTTCTGCACGACTATGGTGGGTCTTCCCGCGACTGGGGCGCAAACACGGAAGTCCGAAGGTACGCGGATAAATACGCGATCGTGCTGGTGTGCCCCTCCATGGGCGCTACGCAATATGAGACTGCCTACTACCCGGAAACCCGGACGCGATGGGGGGCCGTTCCGGGTGGCGGATGGGTGTCTACGGTTCTCGTGCCTTTTCTGAGGCGGGAATACGGTGTGGCACGGAACAGGGCCTCGACGGGAATCGCCGGCATAGGCACGGGGGCCAGGGGAGCGCTCCTGGTCGCCTCTTCCAACGCGGACATGTTCGGGGCCGCCGCTGGACTGTCGGGCTATTACGATATGATGGCGCTCACCCAGAACCAGGCGCTTATGGCCGTTTACGGCCGTTTTGCCGAATTCAAGGAGCGCTGGCTGCGGGACGACAATATCCTGGAACTCGCCGTGAACCTCGAAAAGACCCCGGTTTTTCTCGCGCATGGAGACAAGGATACCACAGTGCCGATCGAGCAGTCGCGCCTGCTCGGCATTCGGCTTAACAATCTTCATAAAAAGAATGAAAGCGGATATGTCGTGGAGTACCGGGAGACCCGCAACCAGTCGCATGAGTGGAAGCTGTGGCGCGGCATGGCCGCCGACATGATGGCGTTTTTCAATGCACATCTCACTAACTGATCGAAGGAGCCGGGTAGATGCTGACGGTTGGAATGGATATTGGATCGATCACCACCAAAGCGGCTGTCGTGAAGGATGGCGGCATACTGGGCACGCGGGTCATATTCACCGGCTATAACGCCGAAGCGGCGGGGAACAGGGCTCTCGATGAGCTTCTCCAGGAGCTGGCCCTGAGGCGGGAAGATGTGGAGAGGATAGTCGCGACCGGTTACGGCCGCAACAGCGTACGGTTCGCCGATTCGGCGGTCACGGAGATAACCTGCCACGCCGCCGGCGCCCATTACCTCAACCCTCATATTCGCTCCATAATCGACATCGGCGGCCAGGACAGCAAGACCATTGCCGTCGATGAGAACGGCAGGGTGAAGGATTTCGCCATGAACGACAAATGCGCGGCTGGAACCGGGCGCTTTCTGGAGGTCATGGCGCGCGCCCTGGAGGTAGACCTGGATGAATTTGGCGATCTGTCCCTCCGTTCGCAAAACCCTTCGAAGATCAGCAGCCTCTGTACGGTTTTCGCCGAATCGGAGGTCATCTCCCTCATCTCCAAGGGCGAAAACAGGGAGAATATCATAGCGGGAATCCACGAATCGATAGCGGCGAGGGTGGTGGCCATGGCCAAGAGGGTGGGGGTGGTGCCGCCGATCATGATGACCGGCGGAGTCGCCAAAAACCGCGGCGTGGTGGACGCTTTGGAGAAAAAGCTTGGATGCCCGATAGAGGTTTCCACAAACGCGCAGGAGAACGGGGCGATAGGCGCGGCTGTTCTGGCGGCCTTGCGGAATCCCTGACGGGCGGGCCCTGTGCTATTTTTCCGGCGAGGCCTTCCTGCGACTCCCGAATAACCGCTCCCAAAACGCTATCTCTTCGGTGTCGAGCCTGGGATCGACCTCCTTTTCGGGGGTCCGCTCCTCCATCCATTTATCCATCGTCTGGGTGATATGTTTGGCGAATTCCTCGCTGGTTTTTACCCTGGCGCGATAGCGTTCGACATACCTGATGATGTCCTTGTCCGATGTGACGACCGTGATCTGCCGGGGGTTGAGGTCTTTTTTGATAAACTGTTTTATCAGGAAATCCGCGCTGTATTCCAACGAGTAATAGATGTCGATGGTTCCAACGCGCTCTTTTTCGATTTCCAGTAGTTTTTCCTTCTTGCCGTCGAACACTATTCGGACCTTGTCGCCGGTGATCCTGATGTGCTTTCGGAGCATGTCGAGAAGGCCGCGACGAGCGTCCGAGAGCCTTCCCTGATACATGAGGCCCTCGAGATCGGGAAATTTATAGATGAGATTGAATCCGTCGATGAGATAAAGCATTTGAATTGTCTACAGGGTTTTGACGAATTTATCAATCCTTTTAATCGCGGTCCTGATGTTTTCCATCGAGTTTGCGAACGAACATCGAATGTGGCTCGTTCCGCATTCGCCGAAGACGCCACCGGGCACGACGGCAACCTTTCCCGTTTTGAGGAGCTTCAGGGCGAACTCCTCGGAACCGAGTCCGGTCGGGGAGATGTCCGGGAAAACGTAGAATGCCCCATGTGGGGAGAGGCAGGGAAGGCCGGCGTCGTTGAAGCCTTTTACGATGTAGTTGCGCCGCCTGGTGTATTCGGAGCGCATATGGTCAACCTCTCGCTCGGCGTTTCGCATTGCCTCGATGGCGGCGTATTGGGAGATGGAGGGGGCGCAGAGGGCCGTATACTGGTGTATCTTGAGCAGCACGTCGACGAGGTACTTCGGTCCGGCGACGTAGCCGAGCCGCCACCCTGTCATGGCGTGGGATTTGGAAAACCCGTTAAGGTAGACGGTGCGTTCCTTCATGCCGGGTATCGAGACTATGGAGCGGTGCCCGGATTCATAGGTGATGGAGGAGTAGATCTCGTCCGAAAAGACGATGAGATTCCTTTCGATGGCTATTTTCGCTATGGCCTCGAGCGTGGCCTGGTCTATGCTCGAGCCGGTGGGGTTGGATGGATAATTGAGCAATATGGCCTTGGTTTTCGGGGAGAGCGCCTTTATTAAACGGTCGATATCGATGCGAAAACCTTCGCTGGCATAGGTGGGAACCGCGACGGCCAGCCCGCCGATAAGATTGATGTTGGCGCGATAGGAGACATAACAGGGTTCGACGATAATGACCTCATCGCCGTGATTGACCACGCTTCGAAGCGCGATATCCAGCCCCTGCGACACCCCCATGGTGACGACGACTTCTTCATCCGGGTTGTAGGAGACGCCGAGCCGTTTTTCTATATCGGCGGAAATCAGCGCGCGAAGCTCCAAAAGCCCCCGGTTGGGGGTATAATGGGTATAGCCGTCTTTGATGGCGAATATGCCAGTGTCGGATATCCTCCAGGGGGTGACGAAATCCGGCTCGCCGACGCCCAGTGAGATGCAATCGGGGGTCGAATAGACTATGTCGAAAAACTGGCGAATGCCGGAGGGGGGTATTGCCCTGGCCGATTCCGCCAATAGAGTTTCCGGGTTTCCCTTTCCGTTGACCAGTGTGAGTTTCAAGGTGTATTCTCCGGGTGCGATGGCCGAAGCCGCTTATATAAAAGAAATGATGCAGTAAAAAGTATCCTTGCTATAATGGCAATAACAAAATTTGAAAATTTCATCCAAAGACGGTGAATTTCGCGGCTGGTCGTTGCCGTCTGCCGGGAGAAAAGACAACTGACATGTGTATAGGCAAAGGGCGGAGACACGCGGCGTCCAATCGCCTATGGACGGTCCCGGCCGCCCGTTGAAGGAAAAGGGCGGCCGGGAAGCGGGCCGGAAAACATCACTTTGGAACTTTTTTGTAATCCTCGAGGAATTTCGCCACTCCGATATCGGTCAGCGGGTGCTTTACGATGTTCTCGAAGACCGAGTAGGGGATGGTCGCAATGTGCGCTCCCATCATGGCGGCGTATTTGATATGGAGCGGGTTGCGCACGGAGGCCACTATTATTTCTGTGTTAAACCCGTAATTGTCGTAAATGGTCACGATCTCCTCGATGATGTCCATGCCGTCGGAGGAGATGTCGTCGAGCCGTCCCACGAACGGGGAGATGTAAGTGGCTCCGGCCTTCGCCGCCATGAGCGCCTGAAGCGCGTTGAAGCAGAGCGTAACGTTGGTCCTGATCCCTTCCGCGTCGAGGATTTTTACCGCCTTTAAGCCTTCGGCCAAAAGCGGGACCTTTATGACTACATTCGGGCCGATCTGTGCGAGCTCCCTTGCCTCTCTGACGATGCCTTCGGAATCGGTTGCGATTACCTCCGCCGAGACCGGCCCATCCACCTCCCGAACGATCTCGGTAAGCACCTCGATATAAGGGCGCTTTACCTTGCTTACCAGGGAGGGGTTGGTTGTGACGCCGTCGAGTATCCCGAATTCGCGGGCCTTTCGGATTTCGTTGATGTCCGCGGTATCGATGAAAAATTTCATTGCCGATGCTCCTTTTGTTTGATCTTGTGGGCGCTCCGTGGAGGGCCTTCAGTACATGGGTTTGTAGTCGAACTGATGCATGGCCGTAATGAAGCGAACGGTGCGTGTTTTTGATCGCATCACTACCGAATGGGTCTGGGCCCCGCCCGACACGAACAGAACGCCGGGCAGCAGCTCTCCGTTGGTGATGCCCGTCGCGGCGAAAACTATGTTCCCCTTCGCCATGTCCCCGATATCGTATATCCTGTCGAGGTCTTTCTCCCCCGAGTCGAGGACGAGCCGCCTGTCCTCGTCGTTGCGATAGATGAACCGCGCCTGCATGTCCCCCCCCAGGCACTTGAGCGCCGCCGCGGCGACGACCCCCTGCATGGCGCCGCCGATTCCCATGAGGATATCGATGGCCTTTCCGCCCATGGCCGTCGCCACCGCGCCGGAGATGTCGCCGTCGTTGATGAGCTTGATGCGCGCCCCAGTTTGCCTGATGCTCGCTATGAGGTCCCGGTGGCGGTCACGGTCGAGAACGCACACGGTGACGTCCTCGATGTATTTACCCTTGGCTCGGGCCACCCGCTTGATGTTGATATCGGGCGGCTGGGTGATATCGACCACGCCCTTCGCCTCGGGGCCTACGGCGATCTTCTCCATGTAAATCTGCGGTATGCTTAAAAGGGCGCCCTTCTCTCCCATGGAGATGGCCGCTATTGCGTTGTTACCCCCATTGGCGCATGTCGTCTTGCCGTCGAGGGGGTCGATGGCGATATCGACCTCGGTGCCGGTATTGGTGCCCACCATCATCCCCCTGGCGAAGGGGCTGTCCTCATACTCCCCCCCGCTTACGATACGGCCGCGTATGGATACGGAGGAAAACACCTGGGCCATCGCCTCGGTCGCGGCCCGGTTGGCCTGTTCCGCGTCACCCCTTCCCATCAGCCGGCTCGCGTACAGAGCGGCCGCTTCGGTGACCCGAACGACTTCAAGCGCCAGATTTCTGTCCATGGCTCCTCCGGAAGAAGGGATCAGCCGTCGATTAGAGAGGAGTACAGCCTAATCTTCCGCCTTATATAATCAAGCGAATATTCGTTTTCCCAGTGGCTCCTTTCACGCTCGAGCTCGCGGTAGGTGGCGAGGATTTTGGACCACGATCTGCGCAGAAGGAGCTCGTTTCTGCCGATTCCGAGGATGTTGACGATAAAGAGGCGTCCGTTGAGAATGGAGATGAAACGGCCTCCATTTGGGGAGAGGCTTACCTCTTCGCCCTCGAGGCCGGTCATGAGCGTTCTGGCGGAGTGAAGGTCGTACAGGCAGATAAGCTGATCGCTTAAGAACGAGAGAGTGGAGGAGTGCCGGGAATAGGTAATCGCGGTGTTAAGCGAGGACGGAAGCAGGGTGGCGGATGACCTCTTTCGGATATCGTAAAGCTGCACCGAATAAGAGCCTGGAGCGCCGCCGCGAAAGGCCAGGGTATGAGCATCGAGCCAGTAGGTTTCGGCGGCGGAACCAATACCGGAAACGGCAAAGGAGGCCGGCCCGCCGAAGATTCGGGCTGAATAATTGCCGCCGCCGCCGCTGATTAGCAGGGTGTGCCCGCGACCGGGGGAAAGGAGCGCCACAGTGGCGCCTCCACGGACCACGTATGAGGCATATTTACGCTTTTCCATGACCAGGCGCCTCCGCCCGGTATCGGGGTGGTATTCGACCATTCCTTCGCTTGCCTCGTAGACGATCGAGGCGGCGCCCTCGGGTATGTCGAAATCGAGGAATCCTGTCGGGGTTGCGAACGCGAGCGTCTTCCCTGTGCGAAATGAATAGATTACGGTCTCTCCGCCGGGAACGATCTCATCCCTCTGAATGAGCCTCTTTATGGCGATAAAGCCGCCGTCGGAGCTGGGGCGTACGGCCGTAATGACGCCGGGGATGCGGGTTATCTCGGTGCGGCGCTGTTTGTCGGCGTTATACGTCGATATGATGTTGGTGGAGAGCCCTGGCGCCTCCTGGATGTAAAAGAGCTCCGGGCCAACAAGCCATCCGGCGAAGATCACCCCCCGGTCGACCAGATGTGCCCGCACGCTCTGATAGGCGTCGAGCTTCTGGACGGGAAGGCGCCGCGCCGTCGGGGAATCCTTCCGGAGATAGATATCGTCGAGGTTTATATCCCTCGCGAATAGCGCCGCCGGTAATAGCGCGGCGCCTATTAATATGTATGCCCTGGTCAAACGCCTTTTATTCAACTGAAGCGTCGTTCTTTCCGTTTTCGAGGGGCTCCTTCGGGGCTGTCGGTTCCTCGTCTTTTTTTACATCCTTTTCCGAGGCCGGTCCCTCCGGGTGCTTCTTTTTTCGAGGAACGGGCGGGATCATGAATTTCTGCCCCGGAAAGATGAGGTCGGGATCCTTGATCCTGTCACGATTGGCTACATAGATGAGCGGCCAGAGACGGGCGTCCCGATATACGTGGAGTGATATACGCCACAGGCAGTCTCGCTTTTTGGGGTTGAATTTTACGACATATTCGCTGACCGAAGGCTGTATGTAGTCCTCTTCAATGTCTCCGGTAGCAGGGGTTTTTTCGGCAACATCCTCCTTGACATCGCCGGCGAGCCGTTCCTCTTCGGCCCTCTTCTCGATCGCAATGGTCATGGCGTTCAGAATCGCGATCGCCTCTCCGGATTTTTCGTAGGATTGCTGAAAGGCCCGTTTCTCCAGGTGTGTCCGGCCCTCGGCTATCAGGGCTTCGGCGCTCTGTATCTCCGTGGAGAATTCTTCCGCGTGCTCGGCCTGCCTAACCTTTTCGAGCGCCGTTTCGGCCGCCGCGAGGTTTTCCTTTGCGAGCGCCTCGTAGGTCTTTGCCGTCGCGGATGCGAGGAGCTCATCGCATCCGGCAAGGGCAAGGGCGGCCTCCTTGATGGCATTTCCTGCAAGCGCCTCGTCGGCATTGGTAAGCTTTTTATATAGCTCGGCAAGCTCGTCCGGTGCGAATTCGGTACCTCGGTTCTTTTTAAGCTCATCCGATTCGGTCCGAATGCGGTCTATTTCGCTTTTTAAGCCCGGCAGGCCCCCAAGGGCCCTGGTCTTGGCGGCGGAGCTCTGCCTGGCGGATTCGAGCGAGGCCAGGTGTGAATCCCAGTATGCCTCTTCGCCCATTCGGGCCTCGGCGAGTTTGAGGGACTCGCCGGCGGCGGCGAACTCCTCCGGCGCGAGCTTCTCCGAGTAGAGCGCCTCCGCCTCGGCGTATTCCTTCTTCGCGTTTGCAATGGAGTCCGCGGCGAGAAGGGGGAGGGACTTTGCTATGGCGGCTTCGGAATTCTTGATGGACTCCCTGGCCTCCTCAGCGGCCTTTCCGGTGTCTTCCGAGGAGATATATTCATGGCTTTTTAAAAGCGAGGTTTCGGCCTGTTTGAGTTCCTCGGGCGCGTATTTTTCGGCCTTGACCTCTATGGCGCGGCCAATGGTTGTTTTGGCCTGGGTCATCTCGCGGATGGGAACCTCGAGCCGGCACGATATGACAAAGATGAGCTGCGGGAGAATCAACGCGAGAATTGCGATGCGCCGAAACTGGCTCTTTTTCATTTTATTTTCCTGTGTCTTTCGAGGAGTATTTACTGGGTAGAACCCTATGAAAGAAAAAGAAATCTTTCAACTAAAAATTCCCTTTCCTGGCCTCGAAAGACGGTCGTGTGAGGTAAAAATTAACTTGACAAATCGGCTAAAGTTTCAATTAGTGGGTAGCGGTTACGCATCGCTCATTGTGCCGGGCGCACATCATGGAATCAATGGATAAAAGGAAAAAACGGACTATAAAACCGCAGAAGGCGAAGGACTAAAACCCATAGCGAAAGCTATGGGTTTTTATTTTCATCGCGCCGAGATGGATGGCCATGTTGACTTCTGAAGTGCTGGTGCTTAACGCGGGATTCATCCCCATACGGATCACCTCGGTGAAGGAGGCCATCTGTCTTCTGACATCCGAAAAGGCGGTGTCCGTGCTCGAGGAAGACCGCTATGTCCGCTCGCCCTCGCTGTCCATCCGCATTCCCTCGGTGATCTCCGTAACCGGCTACAGCAGCTTCCCGCGAAAGAAGGTCGCCTTCTCCAAACTCAACGTAATCTATCGTGACGATATGGTCTGCCAGTACTGCGGGCACCGCTTCTCCATGCGGGAGCTCACCGTCGATCATGTGATACCCCGCAGCAGATGGGAGGCCGTGACCGGAAGGGATCTTGCCGGGGATTTTTCGAGCTGGAAGAACCTGGTTTGCGCCTGCCGCTGGTGCAACAGCAGGAAGGGAAACCGGCTTATAAGCGAGATCGGTTGGGCGCTGCTCAGGGAGCCGTTCGAGCCCGAATACATGCCGCACCTGGTGATCTCACACGACAAGGCCGAAAAGAAAGGGTGGCTGCCGTTCTGCTCGATAAACGTCAAGATTATCGACGTTATACCGGACAGCCCGATCCATCCCTCACCGCATACGCGAGCGCGTGTAATTTAAAAGACCGCCTTCCAGGAGTATCTTCCGCTGGCGCGGCGTGACCGGCAGTTCGAAATCGTAATCCCTGCCGCCGATGCGAACGCGTATACCCTCTCCGCCCGCTACGCGCGAACGCAGATCGGCCGCCTCGAACTCCTGGCCCTGCCTGATTTCATCATAGTCCGCCCCGTTCGAAAGAACGAGGGGCAGAATTCCGAAGTTAACCAGGTTTGCGGCGTGGATTCGCTCGAAGGACCTGGCCATGACGATTCGTACGCCGAGGTACATGGGGCAGATGGCCGCGTGCTCGCGGCTGGAGCCCTGGCCGTAGCTGTGCCCTCCGAGTACGGCAGTGTACAGGCCTTGCGCCTTCGCCTCCATGGCGCGGGATGAGAAGGATGGATCGACACCCTCGAATACATATTCCGAGTATTTCGGGATGTTGGAACGGTAGATGAGCCGCGCGCCCGCGGGCATGATGTGGTCAGTGGTGATCTTGTCGCCCACCTTGAGCTGGACGATTCCACGAAGGGAATCCGAAAGGGGTTCCGTATACGGAGGCTCGCCGATGTTGGGACCCCGGAAGATGGGCTTTTCGACGTCCGAAGGCGGGATGATCATGCTGTCGTCGATTATGAAGGAGTCGGGCTGGACGAGGGCAGGGAAGTCTTCGGGGCGCATATCGAGCGGGTCCACGAGTTCGCCGACGAGCGCCGAAAGGGCGGCCGTCTCTGGGCTTACAAGGTAGACCTGTGCCGAGGCGGTTCCGGAGCGGCCCTCGAAATTGCGGTTGTTCGTGCGAAGCGACACCCCTCCTGTTTTTGGGGCCTGGCCCGCGCCGATGCAGAAGCCGCAGGCGGATTCCATGATGCGGGCGCCGGCCGCGATCATATCGGCCAGCACGCCGTCGCGCGCTATCATCTCGAACACCTGCCTCGAACCCGGCGCGATCGCCAGGCTCAGGTCGGGATGCACCTTGCGCCCCTTCAATACGGCGCCGACCACGGAGAGGTCGCGGTAGGAGGAGTTGGTGCAGCTTCCTATGGCCACCTGATCGACCTTCATTCCTTTGAGCGACGATACCCTCTCCACATTATCGGGAGAGTGTGGGCAGGCGACCATCGGTACAACCCCTCCAAGGTCGATCTCGATAATCCGGTCATAAACGGCATCGGGATCGGGGAGGAGTTCCCGCCAGACGGCCTCGCGCCCCTGGGCCTTGAGAAAGGCGCGCGTAAGGCCGTCGCTGGGGAAGACGGAGGTGGTTACCCCCAGCTCCGCGCCCATGTTGGTGATTGTTGCGCGCTCGGGCACCGAAAGTGTTCCGACGCCTGGGCCGGTATACTCGATTACGGCGTCTACGTTCCCCCTGGTGCTCAGGATGGAGAGCACATGGAGGATGATGTCCTTGGCGCTTACCCACGGCCTAAGCCTGCCGTTCAGGCGCACGTTCACCACACGGGGGCTGGTGAGGTAGAAGGGGCCGCCGCCCATGGCCACGGCTACGTCCAGCCCCCCGGCGCCTATGGCGATCATGCCGATTCCGCCGCCGGTCGGGGTGTGTGAATCGGAGCCAAGCAGTGTGGCCCCGGGCCTTCCGAATCGTTCGAGATGCACCTGATGGCAGATGCCGTTTCCGGCGCGCGAGTAATGTATTCCGTAGTTGGAGTTCATGGTTTGCAGATATCGGTGATCGTCGGAATTCTCGAAGCCGGTCTGTAAGGTGTTGTGATCGACGTAGGATACGGAGATTTCGGTCTTGACGCGCGGGATGCCCATGGCCTCGAACTGGAGATAGGCCATGGTTCCGGTTGCGTCCTGCGTGAGCGTCTGGTCGATGCGTATTCCGATCTCAGCGCCCGGCGCCGGCTCGCCTTCCAGGAGATGCTCTTTGAGGATCTTGTATACGACGTTGTCGCCCATCTTTCGGCTCCTGCTCGGATGTTTCGGCCGGGGGCGGCGCGGCGTCGCCTCCCGACTCAGATCATAGTTCTGAGCAGGGAGGAGAACCTGTCAAGATTTTCTCGAACGGACGCGAGGATGTCCGGAGCGGACGCCTCGCCGGCGGGATTTTCCTTCATCAATCGGGCGATGATGGCGGCGGCTGCCGTGCTGTCGAAGGAGTCGTGCGTCCCCAGGTTCACGATTCCAAGCTCTTTCGGGGCAATCCCGCACAGGCGCGAGTGGTATTCCGTGGGGTTGAGGGCTACGGGTATGCATGATGCCGCGCCGGCCTCGTACAGTGCGATGCCGAAGTGTGAGAAGAAGAGCCTCGAGGAGAGAAGCAGGCGGGCGTAGTCATCCTGCGCTATGGCCTTCTTCGCGGGCCCCTCGCGTAAAAATGAGCCGTGTCCCCGAAATACGGCAAAGCTCGAGCCTTTCGGGACGATGGAGAGGAGCCGCTTTACATCCTCCTCGCTGGGCTTAGCGCCGGCATAAATTGTGCAATCGAGCCTTTTGGGAATCGCCGCGTTTCCAAGCGCGGCCAGGGAGGCGCGGAACTGGTAGCCGTGGAGAAATAGCCCGCCGTCGGGGGGGCTTTCCGGGCGGCCGGGATTGGGGAGAAGGTCCAGGGCGTGGTCGGCGAGCCCGCGCCCCGGTCCCAGGTCGTCGATACAGAGGACGGGGGCCCTTTTTCGAAGCCGGCCTATCTCCTCGACAGTGGAATCGCGCATATCGCGCACGAAGAGGGCGACGCGTTCCCCGGGCGCGGGTTTGACGTATCGACGAAGGTTTTCGGGAAGGAAGTCGGGAGCGCGTTCGGCTATAAGGACGGCCGGCATGCCGGCGCTGTGTACGAGGTGATCGAGGAGGGATACCATGCGCTGGATATGTCCCCGGCCGAGTTCGCCGTCCCATCCGCTGATTATGGCGATGGGCGCCTCAGGCATTCGGATTCTCCGCGTGGCTCATGGGACGCTGTGTCACCCCTGCGTTAAGCTCGAGAAGCCCGGGGTGTTTTTTTAGGTACTGTATAATCTCCGCAAGGGGAATGATCCCTCCCTGATAAAGCGCGTCGTAGATGGCTGAGGCGAGCCTGAAGTCATCGGCTGTATCGACCGTCAGGCGCAGATTCGGATAGGGGTTTCTGATGTTCGCGGCGGGCCTCTCTATTCGGAAAAGTTCGGGATGCTCCTTTATGTAAGGGGTGACGTGCTCGCGGTGGTATGGCTTGTCGTGCAGACGGTAGGCCTCCTCCAGCGCCTCACGCTTGATGATTTCGACGGCCGTTCCCAGCGGAAGCCTGCTAAGCGAACAGAGGTCCGCGGAGGATTCCATGGCTATCTCGACGGCCATGGAGGCGTATTCCGGGTCGGTAAAGGGGTTGTCGCCCGTTACGCGGACGATGAAATCCCCGCCGAATTCGACAGCAGACAGATAGTAACGTTCGAGCACATTATCCACCGAGCCGACGAACACATCCGCGCCCATGGAGCGGGCAAGCTCTATAAGGGGCGCGTTCTCCTCGCCTATGCTCGTGGCAACGACGACAGCGTCGACTCCCTCGATGTGCTGGGCGCGGTCTATGACATGCGCAAGGAGCGGCCTGCCGGCAAGATCCAGCATGGCCTTCCCGGGCAGGCGCTTTGAGCGCATGCGCGCCTGGATGACGGCGACCACGCGCGGCTTGAGCTTTTTGCCGTTAACGACTCCGTTTACAACCATGGTGTTTTGACCTGAAAGTTATTCTAAAGATTGAAGGTGTACCACTCGTCGCAGGAGCGGCAGTCGGGGCGAAGCGAAAGCTCGCCCCGGTAGTTACTGGTGAATGCCTGAAGCGAGGCCGACCAGATCTCCCCAAGCGTCGAGGTGACGAGCGACCCCGCAGCCGAGACTCCGTCAACGTCCTGTTTGCAGAAGGCGACGCGGCCGTCGGAGAGTATGTAGCAGTCGCGCTGCAGATGCCAGCAGGGTATGCGTTCGAGCGGCGAGAGGTCGCTGTAGCGGCGGTCCTCTATGAGTCCGAGATAGGTGTTCTGCTTTTGCAATATGATGGGAACGCCGCTTTTCTCCCAGGCGTCGTAATACTGATCCAAAAACGGCTCGGTCTCGTTTATCTTGAGTATCTGGACATAGAGGCCCTCGGGGCCCGAAACGGCCTCGCGCAGGGCCAGTATATTTCCCCGGACGCGTTCGAAATGGTCCATGCCGTGAAGCTTCGAATAAGTCGCGCCGTCGATGCCGTTGATGTTGACGATGATGCGAAGCCTCGAATCTCCGCTCGAGCGAACGAAGGAGGCGAGGTTCTCGCCGGCCAGAAGTCCATTGGTTTCGATCACGAGATTTTTAAGGAGGCCCTCCCGTAGGGAGCGCGAGGCGAGCTCATAGAACGATGGGTGCATGAGAGGTTCCCCGGAGCCGCCGAGGCATATAGAGTAGGGCAGCCCGAAGGACGAGAGTCCATCGATCAGCCGTTCGTAAACGGGAATCGGCATGTCGCCGTGCTCGGAGGCAAGCCTCTTCCGATAACAGAAAACGCAATCGAGATCGCAGCGCCCGGTAAGCTCGACTTCCGCATAGGATGGCGCAACGTGAAGCACCTCCGGGTTGGCGGCGATGATGTCGGCGATTCTCGCGTAGGCCGGCCTTCCTCCGGCGACAGAGATGATGTTTTCCATGATCATGCGCTCCCTCCGGTCCCCCGAACGGAAGGAGAGGCGTTTGTCTCTGATATCGGGGTCGCGGTAATAGAGCTCCACGTCGAACTGGTTGATATTGGAGCGCACCACCTCGGAAAGCGGCAGCATGTTGCCGTCCGATTCGGGCACCGATTTGACGAGCTCGCGGGAGATGATCTCGCAGGAGCAGCCGCGGGGAAGGTTTTCGGAATAGGTGAATTCGGCCTGGTAGCGCAGGTGTACATCGAGCATGTCTTTGATTATTTCGGGGTCGAGAAAGGGCGAATCGGCGTACACCAGAACGACGTGCCCGGCGGCGCTTTCGGATAAAAGCCTCTTCCAGAAGCTAATGTCGTCCCGGTCGTTTCGGACGATGAGATCGGGCGCTCCAAGAAGCTTTCCGCCGTAGCCGGGCGGAACGGCAAGGCGAATGTTGTCGAAGGCGGATAACGCAGTGAGAGCCGATCGCAGCGTGTCGGGCGTAAATTCGCCTCCTACCGTCAGGTCGGTATCGGTCAGGCCGTCGTCGATATACAAGAGGGCGTCGATTTTCAACGCGTCCACCTACGCCTTTACGTAATCTTCCATGTAGATTATGACTTCGGACTCCCTGCGGCGCTGAATGACCCATTTGGAGAACTGCTCGGAGAGCTTTTGTTGAAAGAGCATTCCGACGATTCGGTCCTCTACGGAATCGAAGGTGACCGGGCGTTTCCCGAGGAATTTCACCAGGTGGTAGTCGAACCCCGACTTGATCGCGCCGGAGAGCTGTCCGTCCGCCATGCGGAAGACCTGGTTGGCGAAATAGGGGTCGAGCTCGGCAAGCGACATCCATCCGATGGCGCCGCCCTTTTTGGCGGATCCTGGATCCTCCGAATGCTGCGCGGCGAGCTGTTCGAACGGCTCGCCGCGAACAATGCGCTGGCGCAGGGCGTTGATCTCGGCGATTACGCGCTTTTCCTCGGCGAGGGAGGGGTTTTTCGGCCTTATGAGGATGTGCTTGACGTTGATTTCGAAGCCGAGCTTCGCCTTGTTGGCGTTATACCATTCCATGGCCTCCTTTCTGGAGGGCGGTGTAACGCCTATGGCGAGCGACATGACCTGTTCGGTGATTAGCGATTTTCTTACGTCTTCCCGGTATTCGTCGAAGGGGAGGTTTTCCACTTTTTCCACACGTTTTTTGAAATCATCCATGGAGGTGATGTTCATGCGCGCCATGAGCTTCTTGATGTGGTTTGTCACCTTTTCGTCGCTTACCACGATCGACTGCTGTTCGGCCTCCTGCAGCACGATGGAATCTTCGATGAACCTATCGAGCAACCGGCTCCTCTCGTAGGCCAGCCTGTTCGCGGGCACGTTTTTCCGCTGGCGCAGACGGTCGAGCCTTCCGGCCACCTCGCTTTCCACGATGGGTCTGTCGTTTACAACCGCGATTACCCTGTCGAAGGGTTCCCAGGAATGCGAAGCGGTTGCAGCGGTCAGTACGATTAAAACGTAGAGTGACGCACGCGCGATCAGTTTCATTGCCCTCAGCCGGGAATAATCAGTTTTTTTATCTCGGAACCGTTGTCGCCGAAAAAAACGGACTTGAGCCGCTGGATGGTATCGGTAATGTCCGAGGCGTACAGCTCAATATCGCCGGCGCCCTCCCTATTTTCAAGGCTTTTTTCGCCAAGAATGGAACGCACCTCGCGGGCGATTTCGACCCCGGTGTCGATGAGGTCCATGTCCGGATACACGTCGGTGATCGCCTTTTTAAGCAGGGGGAAGTGCGTGCATCCAAGAATGAGGTTTCGGACCCCGTCGTCGTACATGTCCTGGATGTAGCGCCTGGCGGTGAGGCGCGTGATCTCGTCGTCGATCCAGCCCTCCTCGGTGAGGGAAACGAATATCGTGGCGTGCCGCTGGATGACCCTCATGCGCGGGGAGATTTTGTGTATCTCGCGGACATATGAACCGCTGTTCACGGTGGCGCGGGTAGCTATGACGCCGACTGTCCCTCCGGAGGCGCGGGCGCATGCGGCGCGGGCGCCGGCCTCGATGACGCCCACCACCGGGAAAGGGTATTCGCTTCTGAGTATGTCCAGGGCCGCGGCCGAGGAGGTGTTGCAGGCCACCACGATCATCTTCACGCCGCGTCCGGCGAGATAATCGGCTATCTCGCGTGAATAGCGGATTACGGTGTCGATGGAGCGTGTGCCGTAGGGGAAGCGAAGCGTATCCCCAAAATAGAGTATATTTTCGGACGACAACAGGTCGCGAATGGCCTTGCATACGGTAAGGCCCCCAACCCCGGAATCGAATATGCCTATGGGGCGCTCATCCATCGGGGGCCTTTTGCCTTTCGCCGAAGCTCCTTCTGTAGAGCATGTATTCGATGCCGTCGACCAGGGCCTGCCAGGAAGCCTCTATGATGTTCTCCGAAACGCCGACAGTTCCCCAATGTGAGGAGCGGCGCTTTTGGTCAATGAGGACCCTTACCGGCGCCCCGGTCCCCGCCTTTTCGTCGAGGACGCGCACCTTGTAGTCCGTAAGCTGTATCTCCGCAATCTCCGGGTAGAACTTCTCGAGCGCCTTCCTGAGGGCGTTGTCGAGCGCCTCGACCGGGCCGTCGCCGTTTGCGGCGGTGTGTTCCACGGCTCCGCCAACCTCCACCTTGATGGTCGCCTCGCAGCTCGTTGGCCTGTTTTCGCTTTTTTCGGTGATGACCCGGAACCCTTTGAGGCTGAAGAATGGGATGTACTCGCCGGTGGCCCTGCGTATGATAAGCTCGAACGATCCCTCGGCCGCCTCGAACTGGAAGCCCTGGTCCTCCAGGACCTTTATCTGCCTTAACACCTTCGCAGGCAGGGCCGCCTCATCCTTTAGTTCTATGCCCAGCTCTCTCGCCTTTAACTCGATGTTGCTCTTTCCCGCGAGCTCCGAAACCAGGACCTTTCTGCGGTTTCCTACAAGCGCCGGGTCGAGGTGCTCGTAGGTGGACGTGTCCTTTTTAAGCGCGGAGACGTGTATGCCGCCTTTGTGGGCGAAGGCGTTGTCGCCTACATATGGCGCCCGCTCGTTGTGGGCGAGGTTGGCGATCTCGCTTACGTAGCGGCTGACCTCCGTCAGGTGCTCGAGCGCGGACGCCGCTGCGCACGGCATCTTCATCTTCAGCACAAGGTTCGGGATAAAGCTCGTAAGGTCGCAGTTGCCGCAGCGTTCCCCGTAGCCGTTCATGGTGCCCTGTACCGATCGGGCCCCGGCCGTTACAGCGGCTATTGAATTTGCGACGGCGAGCCCGGCATCGTTGTGAAAATGAACTCCGACGGGCCTTCCGACCGACCGAACGACTTCGCGGGTTACCGACTCTATCTCATGTGGGAGCGTGCCCCCGTTGGTATCGCATAGCACGAGCATGTCGGCGCCGGCCTCCTCGGCCTTTTTAATCGCCGACAATGCGAAATCGGGATTTGCCCTGAAGCCGTCAAAGAAATGCTCCGCGTCGAGGAAGACCTCGAATCCGCGGTCCTTAAGGTAGGCGACGGTATCGGTTATAAGCTCGAAATTTTCCGCAAGCGTTATGCCGAGGGCTTCCTTTACGTGAAAGTCCCATGTCTTTGCCACGATTGTGATGGTGTCCGCCCCCGATCCCGCCAGCGATTTGAGAAAGGGGTCGTCTCCGGCCTTCGTGCGGGGGCGCCTCGTAGAACCAAACGCCGCGATTCTGGCGTGGCCTATGTCCGATTTGCGTATCTCGGTAAAGAAGACATCGTCCTTCGGATTCGAGCCGGGCCATCCTCCCTCTATATAATCGATTTTCAGGCGGTCCAGCTCATGCGCTATGCGGATTTTGTCGTGCAGGGAAAAGGATATGCCGAAGGTCTGTGCCCCGTCTCTTAGAGTGGTGTCGTAAATGACTATGGGGGTATTGCCGGTTTTGGATTTCATTGTTCAATCTTTGTGGTGATGTGGCCGTCCGTGTGGTCGCGTCCGTGCGGAAGGAACGATTCGATCCTGGGCCGCCGTAACGGGTGGCTTACGGTCATGCCGATTATACCTCCGTTTCCACCTCTGTCACGAAAAAAGGCATGTTTGGAGGTCGAATCCGATATTTCAAGCAGTTTTTCGGCCCAGAAAGCGCAGGAAGCCGTTCTCGATCACCCCCAGGTCGCCGGTTCGCAGCCAGCGCTCCTCGTCGAAGGCGTCGATGGCGTCCCCCCGCACCTTGTAGTAGCCCGCCATCATATTCGGCCCGCGCGCCAGGATCTCCCCCTGTTCCGAGATCTTAATCTCGCACTGGTCAAGGGGGACCCCGGCGGTCCCGAACATGAAGTTGCCCGGCGAATTTATCGTTACTATGGACGCCGATTCGGTCAGGCCGTAGCCCTGGTAAATCTGGACGCCCGCGGCGTAGAAAAGCTCCTCTATCTCCCGGGGAAGGGCAACGCCGCCGGAGACGAGAAAGCGCACCCGTCTGCCGACAAACTTCATGATTTTGGCCTTGAGGATCAGCGCGGTGAACCGGTGCCTAAGGCGAAGCCCCCGCGTGTAGGGCCGCATCTCGAGCTTGTAGATGGCGAGGACCCTTGCGGTTTCAATAGCCCAGCGGTAAAGGGCCTGCCTGTACGCCGGATCGAGGGCCATGCTTTCGAGTATCGAGGTATAGAGCTTCTGGTAGAACGAAGGCGGTGCGGTCATGCAGGTGGGTTCCACCTCGAGCATGTATTCCCAGGCCTTCCGGTGGTCGTCGCAATAGCAGTTTACCGCGCCGCGGCTCAGGATAAAATACGACCATGTTCGTTCGAAGGCGCGGCTGAGAGGAAGATAGCATAGTGATGTATCGTTTTCCGTAAGCGGGAAAAGCGACGCGAGCGATCTGATCTGGTGCAAAAAGGTCGCATGCGTAAGTATGACGCCCTTTGGCTCGCCGGTTATTCCCGGGGTGTAGATTATGCTGGCGTAGTCGTCGGGCGAGGCGTGGGATAGGCGGGCGCGGACGTCCTTCTCGCGCTTGGACTTTCTTCCCATTTCGAGGAAATCGGCAAGCGACTGGTTCTGGGGGACGGTGCTGCGGCCCGAAAGTCCGTCGAAGACGATGACGCGCTGAAGATAATTCGAAGAGAGGTAAAAGCTCATGGCCCTGTCGTATCGTTCCTCGTCTCCCACGAAGAGGAGCTTGATGCCGGCGCGATTGACGATGTCCTCGAGCTTGGTCGTATCGAAGGCGCTGAATACCGGGACGGATACCGCGCCCACCGCCGCGATGGCGAAATCGGCAAGGTGCCATTCCGGACAGTTCGGCGCGTAGATGCCGATCCGGTCACCCTCGTTGATTCCGGCGTCTATGAGCGCCTTGGCGAGGCTCATTATCTGCTCGCCGAGGGCGTACCAGGTAATGTCCCTCCAGCCGGAGGCGGTTCGATGCCGCATTGCGGTCCTGCCCCCGAACTTGTCGATTCGGTTGAAGATCATCAGAGCGAGATGTTCCCTGTCCATATGTCGCCTCGGTGGCCGCGCCCGCGGTTTTTCCAGGATGTCCACGTTCTATGTCTTATTGCCCAATTTTTCAAGAAGAATTAATGCGGTGGTTGGCCGTTATATGCGCTCGCCCCGGCAAATGTGCTTGATTTATTCCATTTTTCTGGGCTAACTGGGGGCGGAAGGGTGAAGTGAAAACTTACATGGAACATGGCGCATCGGCCGGCCGGCCGTTTCTGGCGCGTCTTTCCGTATACCTGTTTGGAAAGGGCGGAGATGTCCCCGTAAGGGGCGCGTTTGTGCTTTTTCTGGCGACCAATATGGTCGTCCTTCCCCTGGTCTGGCTGGTCTCATCGCTTTTATTGTACGGCCATACTCCATCTTTCAAGGAGATAATCCTGCTCTGGGTGGTTCTCCTCATCGCTATGCCGGTCGCTGTGTGGATGTATGGCAGGATGGCAGGCCGGATGAGGGCCTCTATCGAGGACCTGAATTATGAAATCAGGTGGAAGAACCTGATGATGGATTATACCGACGAGATATTCGTCGTGCTCAATATGTACGGGCAGATATTGGCCTTCAATCGCAATTTCGAGGTGCTGGTTGGGGAGAAGAGGGAGGGTCTGGTAGGCATGCCGCTTCGACAGGTGCTGGACCAGGGCCTCGCCGGGAAGGACGCCCGCCTGGGATATGTAATGCTGGACCGTTTCAGGGACGTGTTCTGGGGAAACGAGGCGACTTTCACATTTCCATTAAAAGATCGGGAGACCGGGGAAATACGGAACATAAATTTCAGGATGATCCCCGTATCGAGGGGCGGAGATCTCCATAACATACTGGTGACCGGCCGCCTCATGGCTGGGGACAATCTGGCCGACATGTTTTTGGAACGGGAGTCTGGCAACTACGTTATGGACAATAATCTCGCCCTGCTCTACAATCTGTCCTACCGCTTGAGCCGGAACCTAAAGAAATACCTGAAGCAGGGCCAGATACATCTCATCCAGATGGCGCTTCAGGAGGTTCTGATAAACGCTGTGGAGCACGGGAACCTCGAGATAGATTTTGACCGCAAGACGGAGCTCAAAAAGAGAAAGGGTAACTACTGGGATGTCGTAATTACGGAGTCCAACCAGGATTATCTTAAAAACCGGAAGGTACATGTCGGCTATACGCTCGATCCCGACAAGGTCGTATACACGGTGCGCGATGAGGGGTGCGGGTTCGAATGGTCGAAATATCTCGGCGATGAACCGGCGGAAATCGGCGAACAGCTCCTGGAACACAGGCACGGGGCTGGGCTCATGCTTGTAAAGAACATCTTTCAGATCTCTTTTAACGAGGAAGGGAGCGAGGTGACCCTGACGCGCTATTTCGACGGCGGGGAGGAATAGCCATGGAGAAGACATACCGCAATCCGGCCGTGACAGTCGATATAATCATAGAGGTGGAAGGAGCGGATGGCAGGCCGGGGCTGGTCCTCATCCGCCGCAGGAATCCGCCGTATGGATGGGCGCTTCCGGGAGGCTTTGTCGATTACGGAGAGTCACTGGAAGCGGCGGCGGTGAGGGAGGCGAGGGAAGAGACCTCACTCGAGGTGGAGCTCGTGCGCCAGTTTCACACCTATTCCGACCCGGGGCGCGATCCGCGCGGACATAGCATCAGCACCGTATTCATCGCTCGAGCGTCGGGAGAACCGAGGGGCGCCGATGACGCGGCCGAGGCCAGGTTGTTCGCGCCGGGAGGGCTGCCGCTGGACTTGGCTTTCGACCACGGCGAAATTATCGCAGATTATCGCGCCGGACGCTACTGACGCGGCCTCCGGCGCCCCCGATTAAAAATTCAGGACGGTACTACAATGAAGACTTCCGGTTTCTTGAAGGGAGTGACCAAGCTCGCTCTGCGGGCGCTCATTAAAGCGACGAAGGCCGATATCCGTACGCACGGGGAGGAAAATCTGCCGGCCGGGCCGGCCGTTTACGTGGTGAATCATTTCACGCGCATGGAGACATTTTTCCTGCCTTATGTCATCGAGAAGGCGGCCGGGATGGACCTTTACGCGCTCGCGCATTTCAGCTTCTTCAGCGGCGCTTTCGGCAGGTACCTGGAATCACTGGGGGCTATCTCGACGCGGGATCCCGAACGGGATCGCATCATGACGGGAGGGCTTCTGCGCGGCGACCATTCGTGCATGATATTTCCCGAGGGGCAGATGGTGAAGGACAAAAAGCTCATCGAACGGGGGAAGTTCATGATCTATAACGCGGGTATCCGGCGGCCTCCCCACACCGGGGCGGGGCTTCTGGCGCTCCGAACGGAGTTCTATCGGGCGAAGCTTGCGCACTTCCTCGAGACCGGTTACGAGGAAGGGGTGAATCGGTACATGGAGTATTTCGGCATGGATTCGCGCGAGAAAGCGGTGAAGTGCGCGGGGAGGGAATGCGTCATTGTGCCGGTAAACATCACCTATTTCCCGATCCGCGCAAGGAACAATATCGTAAACCGGCTGGCGCGCGTATTTGTGGAAAAGCTGCCGGAGCGCATCGAGGAGGAGCTTGAGGTCGAGGGGACCATGCTTAGCGAGGGGGTCGATATAGACATCAATTTCGGGCCGCCGATAGACCCGCGCGAATACCTGTCCGGCAGGGTGTACGATAAAAGGGTGCGCGACCGGGCCCTCTACATTTCGCGCGAGGAGATGAAGCGCGGGCTTCGCTTCGGAAACGAGGCGGCGGCATTGATGAAGCGGTATATGGAATCCATCTACGCCCTGACCACGGTAAACCACGACCATGTATTCGCCTGCATCCTCCAGAGATACCGGAAAAAGAGGATCAGCGTACAGGACTTCAAGAACAGGGCATTTCTGGCGCTGGACCGCATTCGTGAGATTCCTATGCAGTCCTCCCACACCTCGCTGGGGCTGAAACAGCGCTATCTTTTGACCGACGACCCGCACGGCAGGTTCGAGAGCTTTATGGACGCCGCCAAATCGGACGGGCTTATCGTCGAGGAGGGGGGCTTCATCCACAGGAATCGCGAACGCTTCTCGAAGGTCTACGAGTTTCACGATATTCGCCGGGACAACATTGTGGAGGTGCTGGGGAACGAGATGGAACCGCTCAGATCGGTCGCAGGTGCGATCGGATCGGTCATGAGGTTGCCCTCGTGCCTGGTGCGGAGAAGGATTCGGAACATGTTCCTCGAAATGGACAGGCGCATATTCGAAAGCGATTACGAGAGGTTTTTTCTGGAGGGGGAAAGCAAGCCGATGAATATAGGCAGGCCGTTCTTCCTGCGCCGCTTTTTCAGCGGGAAGGGCATACTCCTCATCCACGGCTACATGGCCGCGCCCGAGGAGGTGCGCGCTCTCGGCGAATACCTGTATCGCGCGGGATACACGGTATATGGTGTGCGCCTGCGGGGACATGGCACCGCCCCCGAGGACCTGGCCGGACGTAAATGGGAGGAGTGGTACGAATCGGCGAACAGGGGATTAATCGTTCTAAAGAACACCGTAAAGAAAATGGCGGTGGCGGGCTTTTCGACCGGGGCGGGGGTGGCGCTATATCAGGCGATCAATAAGGGCGGCGCGTTCAGGTGCATAGTCTCGATCAACGCGCCGCTAAAGGTAAACAATATCGGCTCGCGACTTGCCTCCACGGTCGTGCTCTGGAACAGCTTCCTTGACAGGCTTCGGGTCGGTCGCGGGAAAATGGAATATGTGAAAAACGACCCCGAGAACCGTCACATCAACTATTTTCGCAATCCCGTAAGCGGTGTGGCCGAGCTCGAAAAATTTATGGACGTTGTGGAAAAGAAACTCAAAGACCTTCGCGTTCCGGCCCTCATTGTTCAGGGATCGAAGGATCCGGTCGTGAATCCGGTGAGCGGTCTGGAGATCTTCGACCGTATAGGCGGAACGGACAAGGAGCTCTGCCGGCTGTACGCCGAACGTCACGGAATCGTAAACGGCGAGGGCTCCCTGCGCGTGTTCCGGCGGGTAGAGCGCTATCTTGGTGAGGCTATGGCGCCTCGTCAGTAGCGCGTGGTGACGGCGATGGCGGCGTCGAGCATGTATACGGTGTCGTCTAAAACGATCGAAAACGATTTATTAAGATCCATGCTCATATCCATCGCGGCGCGCCCTCCGGAGAGGAGAATCGATATGCCTGTGCCCTGGCCAAGGGCAAGGTGGGCGCCAAGCATGGCGTAAATGACCTCCATGTCCGAGCGGATTTTCATTTGGTTCTCGATCTTGCTCTCGCGCGTCGATTTCTGAAAGTCGTAGCCGGCGCCGAAGGTGAACGATAGTCCGTCTCTTGCGGCGAACTCGAGTCCGCCTTTGAACTGAAGTGAATCGTCGGTCGTTACAGTATAATTGCGCTCCAGTGGTGTGACGGAGTCGTTGCTTGCCGGCAATACGTTTACCGCTATATCCCGCTCCTTGCGAGAGGTTATGTTGAGGATGGTATATGCCGCCTCGAACGCGAAACCAAGACGCGGGGAGAGGCGATGATAGCCCCCAAAAACGAGCCTGGGACTTTCCGTGTAATATGCCTTGTAGGGGGTGCTGTCCCTACCGTGCAGCGCCGGCGCCGCAATATCGAACTCGACGTGATTGTACTCGAGTTCGTTCTTTGCAAGGGTCACGGTGCCTGAAGTCAACAACAAGCCGATCTGGGTCGCGGGAGTTTGAAGGGAATAGCCGAATCCGGCCCGAGCGGAGATGGATTTCTCGATTCCTGTGTTCTTGCCGAGCCGGGCAATACAATACGGAGCTGGCGGGATATAGCCAGGATCGCAGTAATCACTGGTCTTTTCGGTGCGTTTATATCCGTAAGTAGTGATAAGTTGCACTCCAAAAGAGGACCCACTCGCGAGCGGTAGGCCGAGGGCTACCGCGAGCGAGGGGTTGGTCTCGAAGGTGTCTTCCTCTTCCTTTGCCATTATACCGGAATGATACGTTACCCCGGACTTCCGCTTGGACAGGAGGTCGCGGCCCATCTCGCCGACGGCCAATCCCAACACCGGGCCCGAGAACTTCATGGAATACGCCGCCACGGCTCCGGCATTGAATGTCTTCGGCTCGTCGGTGTCCATGTGGAGCGAAGATTTATTCTCGATATCGGTATCGTCGAAGGCGCGGTAGCGAACGTACGCGGCCAGGGCCGTATCGGCCGGCTGAAGGGCGAGCAGCGCGGGGTTCCTCGCGGCGTCGAACGGGCCGTCGGAAATCACGCTTACGAGATTGCCCATTGCGGTGCCTCGAACCTGGGCGCTTCCCTTCGAGGGCGGCGCGAAAACAAGGGCCGATAGGGTAATAACGATAATTAGCCTTTTCATTGGCATGGCCGCCTACTCGTACAGAAAGGAGATGTCCACGCCGTCCCTGATCCGCATGAGCGTAATCGGAATGATGCGGGACTCGTAGAGATTGGTGCTCTCCAGGACGCGTAACTTAAGGTCCACCTTTCTGGGTGAGAACTTGGGGTGTGAGAAGCCGAGGCTGAAGGGGTTGTCCTTTTTTTGGTCCATTTGTTTATCCACGAACTCGGGCCAGAAGTGAAAATAGCCCCTGGTCGCCTTGTTCGTAAAATAGGGATTTGTCCAGCTATCGTCTATCATGGCGGCGGGCCTGTCCCTGTAAAGCAGCGTGACCTCGACTCCGGGGATGACGGAGAAGGTGGTCTCCTCGAGGACCTCGCCCATTATATGCGGCAGCATGCGTGTCCTTTCTCCGAGCTCGTCGACGCTTGACGGGCTGGATGAGCGGCGGCCGCGTATAGTCTGGATGGCCTCCTGAATAAGGAAGAGGATATCGGTGCGCTGCTGGAACTTAAAACGCGATTCGAGTTTTCCGTGTATGATGCCTCGTTCGCTGGTTATATAACAGGCCGGCACGCGGTTTAAGACGTAGGCGATGATGTCCTGTTCGTAAATGTCCCCCTTCGGGATGTCCTTATCCTTTTTCAAGACCTCGCGGACGACGCTTGTTACGATGTCTTCCATCAGGTTTTTTACCGCCATCGCCGGACTCTCCTTTTTTTTGTTTCGTGAAGGCAATCCCAATGACATCAGTAATACTGGCTACCGGGTGAAATTTCAAGCCTTTCTTTATGTAGGATGGTATCTCCTCGAGGTCCTTTTTGTTCTGGGCGGGAATGATGATTTCCTTTACGCGCGCCCGGTGGGCCGCGATGACCTTCTCCTTGATTCCTCCGACGGGGAAGACCTTTCCGGTAAGGGTGAGCTCGCCCGTCATGGCGAGGTTTTTGCGGACGGGTTTTCCCGTGACGAGCGAGTACATGGAACAGGCCATGGTGATCCCAGCCGACGGTCCGTCTTTGGGTGTGGCGCCTGCCGGAATGTGCAGGTGGACGATATGGCCGCGGAAGTAGCTTTCGGCCTTTTCATCGCCGGTAAAGAGGTGCTGGATATAGCTGTAGGCGATGTTGGCGGACTCCCCCATCACCTCCCCCATCTGCCCGGTGAGCTTGATTGCACCGCCCTTTTCCGCGCCCACGCCGATGGATTCGATCATGAGCGTCGCCCCCCCGTACGAGGTCCACGCCAGGCCCAGGGCCACCCCCGGGCGGTCGGTGCCGCTTATCTCGTCGTCGATATAGATTTCGGCCCCGAGCTGCTGGCGGATCAGCCCGGCGTCGAGGCCGTTTCTTGGAAGCTTTCCGGTCCTGGCCGCGACGGCCGCGGTCTTTCGGCATATGCGTTCTATCTGCCTCTCGAGGTTTCGCACGCCCGCCTCGCGGGCCCAGGAATTGATGATATACAGAAAGCCGCTCTTGTCGATTTTTATGGATCCCCTGGGAAGCCCGTGGCGTTCGAGCTGCCTGGGGAGGAGATAGCGGCGGGCTATCTGGTATTTCTCCTCGGTGATGTAGCCGGAGAGCCGGATTACCTCCATGCGGTCCACAAGCACCTGTGGGATGCTATCGAGAGTGTTGGCTGTGGTAATGAAGAAGACATCGGACAGGTCGAAGGGGACGTCGAGATAGTGGTCGCGGAATTCGACGTTCTGCTCCGGGTCCAGCACCTCGAGAAGGGCGGACGACGGGTCGCCCTGGAAGCTCTGCCCCAGCTTGTCGATCTCGTCGAGCATGAAGACGGGGTTTCGCGATTTGCAGATCTTGATTCCCTGGATGATCTTGCCCGGCATGGCCCCTATGTAGGTCCTGCGGTGCCCCTTTATTTCGGCCTCGTCGCGCATTCCTCCGAGCGACATGCGGAAAAACTTCTTGTTGAGCGCACGGGCGATGGAGCGGCCAAGCGATGTCTTGCCGACGCCCGGCGGGCCGACCAGGCAGATGATTGAGCCCCGCGCGTCGGGTTTTAGTTTTCGCACTGCGAGAAATTCGAGAATGCGCTTCTTTACGTCATCCAGAGCGTAGTGGTCGTGGTTGAGTATCTTTTCGGCGCGGTTGATGTCGAGGGAATCCACGGTGGTGGAGTTCCAGGGCAGGGAGAGCACGATATCGATGTAATTGCGCGTTACGGCGTACTCCGCGGAGTTGGCCTCCATCATGGACAGCTTTTCGATCTCCTCTTCGATCTTCTCCTTCGCCTCCCCCTTTAGGCCTGCCTCAGCCGCCTTCCTTTTCCATTCGCGGAGCTCGCGCGAGCGCTCGTCGTCCTCTATGCCCAGCTCCGAGCGGATCGCCTTCAACTGCTCGCGAAGAAAGAATTCGCGCTGCTGCCGGTCGACCTTCTCGTTTATCTGGTTCTGGATCTTGCGCTGAAGCGAGAGCACCTCCATCTCCTTCTGGAGCAGGCGCAGCACGCGCTCGAGCCGCTTCTTGACGTTGATCGTTTCGAGCACCTCCTGGTACTCGTTCTTTTCGAGGTTCAGGATGGACGTGACGAAGTCGGCGATCTTTCCGGGCTCGTCAACGTTCACCATAGTAAGCTTCATCTCCTCGGTGAAGAGAGGGTTGTTGTCCGAGAGCATTTTGAGCTGTGAGAGCACGGCCCGGGTGAGGGCCTTGATCTCCATGTTCCGCCTGGGCATGTCGTCGTCGAGGTACTCTACGTCCGCCACGATGTGGGGCTTCTCCGATATTACGTCCTTGACGCTGAAGCGTTTGATGCTGTTGATTAGGACGTTGATGCCGCCGTCGGGCAGGTTGATCTTTTTTAATATCTTGGCGGCCGTGCCGAGAGTGCACAGGTCGGCCATCTGTATGTCTTCGACATCGTCGTCCCTGAGAAGCACGAGCCCCACGGTACGGGTGCTGGCGAGCACGCGGTCAATCGCCTCGGAGAAGCGTCCCTGGGATATGATGAGGGGCGTGACGATCCCCGGAAAGATCGGCCGGTATCTGATGGGGATCAGATAGAGTTGCGACGGCAATATGTGGTCGATCGCTATGAGGTCGCTTTCGAACAGATTGGAGTCGATATCGATTGCGGATTCGTCCGTAAAGTTGTCGTCATGTATCATTGCGCTTTCCTGGCCCCTGTATGCGTCCAGCATCTCCCCGAAGGGCCGATGCAGTCAAAGCATTTTTCCGAAGGCCGCGAGAAGGTCCGGCCGGGAGGCGCGGCGGGTCCTCCGGCGGGACGGGCCCGTTTAAGCGGATTTATGGCGTGGCGCAGGCTTTTCGTACGGAAGTCCGCCGGGGGCGGTTTTCATCCGGCCAGGCAGTTCCCCCCATTACGCTGGTCCAGTAAAAATCGAACTTTAAAACTGGCGGCCTAAAGTAGCGAAAGGAGGTCGTCGGGCCTCTCCAGAAGAGCATGGGCCCCGGAGGCCTTGAGTTCCTCCCTGTCGCGGAAGCCCCACAATACGCCCACCGGGACCATGCCGGCCCCAAGCGCCGTTTTCATGTCGCCGCCGCTGTCGCCCACCATCAGGCAGCGCGAGGGGGCCACGCCCATGGAGGCGAGAATGTCGAGAGCCTGGGCCGGGTCGGGCTTTCTGGGGAAATCGGGGCGGAGCCCGCGGACAATCTCGAAATACCCGTCCAGATACTCCCGAATGACCCTCACCGTGTACTCGTCGGGCTTGTTCGAGAGCACGGCAAGCCTAAGGCCGCGCGCGGAGAGAGCGCCGAGAAGCTGTGGTATGCCGTCGTAGGGACGGGTGGCGTTGTTGTAGCGGCGCGCATATTCGATACGGGCCCGTTCCATGCAGCGCACGAGCGACTCATTGTCGCCAAGGCGTCCCCCAACGGCGCGCTCCACCAGGACATCCATTCCGTTACCCACCATCAGCCGGTAGTTAGCGGCGGGGTGGCCGGCAAGCCCCTCGGCCTCCAGTGCGGCGTTGACCGAATCCGCAATGTCCCTAAGGGTGTCGAGAAGGGTGCCGTCGAGATCGAATACTAGGGCGTCGTATTTCATAGAATCGTTCATTGGCGCGAGGCTCCCCGTGTGAAGGCGGTGTGTAAAGCACTATTTGCGCCGCGCCGCCGGTTTGACACGGCCACCAATCGTACTCGGAGGAGTAGGCGCCGGCTAATAAAATTAACCGTACGGGAACCTCAATTCAGATTGACAGGCGCGCTGTTTTCGGTTAGGCATAATCGTTATAGCAAACGGTTCGTCGCACGGAGTGAAGTCCAAATACGCGCATTCCATTTAAACAAGGGGTCAGCCGATGGCCGACGAAAGCCTCCTAAAGCGGTTCTTCCTTTTAAAATACGCGAACGCGCCGTTTCTTATACAGCGCAAGGCGCAGACGCTGATGTATTATACCCTTACGATCGGCATTCTGATGTTCGCGCTTTCGGGCGTGTTTTTGTTGATACTGCCGGAAATCCAGTTTCAGGCGAACGCGGTCATATTCACCGTGGCCGCGGCCGCCGCCGTGTCCCTCCTGCTTCTTAAAACCGGCCGCTACCACGGAGCGGCCAATCTCATTACGGCTGTGGCCTCCGTCGCCGTAACGGCGGGGCTTTTCGCCAAGGTGAACCGCGACGCCTACGCGGGCTATACCACCTTCATCTACTTCATGATAGCTCTCATCGTGCAGTCCATGCTATTCTGCGAACGAAAGTGGATCTTCGGATTCACGGCGCTTTTTTTCATCAGCGACATAAGCTTCTTTTTTTTGGTAAAGGACAGGCTCGACCCCATCAGCCTGAAGGCGGCGAAGGTGGGCATGGTGGACAGCGGCTTCGTGATAATCTTCACATTCATCCTCTCCTACCTGGTGCTTCGCATCACCGAGCAGGCCATAACGAAATCCGACGAGGAGCGCAAGCGAAGTGACGACAGCTACGCGAAGATCGGGGGCCTTCTGGGCTCCGTAAGGGAAACCTCACAGCGCCTCGCCGATTCGGTCGAGGAGCTCTCTTCGACGTCGACATCGTTTTCCGAGTACTCGCAGAACCAGGCGGCCTCGGCAGAGGAGATAATGGCCACGATAGAGGAGGTGTCGGCGGGCGTAGACCAGATCGCGATACGCGCGGGCGAGCAGTTCCAGAGCCTTTCGGCGCTGGTCTCGAAGATGGACGAGCTCTCCGGGACCATAGATTCCATGGGGACGGACATCTCGGAGGCCGTAACGCTTACCGGCACCATCGCCGCCAACGCCCGGGAGGGGGACCGCTCGCTTGGCGGAATGAGCGGCAGCATGCAGAAGATAGGGGAGAGCTCCAGGGAGATGACCGGCATCGTCGAGATAATAAACGGCATATCCGACCAGATCAATCTTCTCTCGCTCAACGCGACCATAGAGGCCGCGCGCGCCGGCGAGGCCGGAAGGGGATTCGCCGTGGTGGCCGACGAGATATCTAAGCTTGCGGACAGGACGGCGGAAAGCCTCAAGGAGATCGACCGCTTGATAAAGGGCAACAACAGCGAGATCGGAAAGGGGATGCAGAGCGTCGATCAAACGGTGGACGTGATACGGAGCATAATAGAGGGAGTGAACACGATAAGCTCCATGATGGAATCGCTGACGGAGCAGATGAAGGAGCAGCAGAACATAAACAGGAGCGTCAACACCGAGGCGGCCAATGTTAAACGGCGTTCGGACGAGATAAAAAACAGCACCGAAGAGCAGAAGGTGGCCGTCACCGAGATCGTTCGTTCGGTAGCGAACGTGAACGAGCTCACACAGTCCTACGCCTCGGGCGCCGAGCGCCTTGCCAGAAGCGCTCAGAACGTGGAGCTTGTCGCGGACATGCTAAAAAAGCAGGTTCTGGAGTCCGAGGGCTGAGGAGACGCGCTCATCGGGTGAGCGCGGCGATGAGAGGCGCGTGCGCTGGGTGGCTTGCGGCGAGCCGTGGGCGGTCTCCAAGCTCGAAATCGGCGAAATCGAATCCGGGAGCGACAGTGGTTCCGAGAAGCGCATACCTCCCCCCTGGGACCAGGCGCGCGCCCTGCCACACGCCGGCCGGGACCACAGCCTGAGGGCTCATCCCCGCCTCGAGGTCGTTTCCCAGAAGCAGGGACCGTGCGGAGCCGTCGAGATAGAGGTTGAGCATCTCGACCGGATCGCCCAGATAAAAATGAAATATCTCGTCGCCCGCCAGCCGGTGCATGGCCGAAAAGGCCCCGGGGGTGAGCAGATAGTAGATGGCCGTGCCGAACGCGCGGTCGGAGCCGTAGCGAGGCGGCAGGTGTTCCGCCGCCATATACTCCTTCGAACGATAGGTCTCCGCGTAGTGGCCCCCCTCGGGGTGGGGCTTCAGGCCGAGATGGCGGATGATGTCTTCGGCGGTCACCTGTCTGTACCTCCTCGTGATGTTGGCGTGCTAAGCGCGCCCGGTTTCGGACAAAACGCAGCTTATCGCCCTTTTTTTCGATTGCAAGCCTTTTCGGCCCGCCGACAGTAAAGCCATCACGTAATGTCAGGGAGACCGCCCATGGGACGCCCCTATCATAGCCTTCTCTACAATCCTCCGGCGCGCGCGGGATTCGCGGTTATAGCCCATCGCGGAGCTTCGGCCTATTTACCGGAAAACACCCTGGTGGCGCTTGAAGGGGCCATCGGCATGGAGGTCGACATGGCGGAGATCGACGTGCTCCTCTCGCGCGACGGGGTCCCGGTGGTGGTGCACAACGAGCGCATCCACCGCGCAACGGGGGGCCGCGGCCGCGTCGCGCATTACACACTCGCCGAGCTCAAGCGCTTCGATTTCGGGTATCGGTTCAGGCAGTCGAGGGGCGAGCGGATCCCGACACTCGAGGAGGCGCTGGAACTCTGCGCCGGGCGAATAGCGCTCAATATAGAGATAAAGACGGGAGCTGTGCGGGACCAGGTGCTCGGCGGGGTGGAGGAGCTCTGTATGGACCTGGTTTACCGGCGCGGGATGGAGGCCCACGTGGTGTATTCCAGCTTCGACCCGAGGGCGCTTCTGCACCTTAAAATCATCGATCCGTCCGCCGCGACCGCGGTTCTCTACGACAAGCGCCTTTATCCGGGCTCCCTCGCCCCCGGGGCAATCGTGGAGCATCTGCGCGCGGATGCCTTCAACTGCTCCAGAGATGAGATAAGCGCCTCGTGGATGGATGATTGCGCGGCGCACGGCATCCCTGTAAATATCTACACCGTAGATGACGAAAAAACGATGCGCCGCCTGATGGCGATGGGGGTAGGAGGGATATTCTCCAACAGGCCGGATGTGCTCAGAAAGGCGGCGATGGAGGCGCCACCGACCGCTCTTTAAACCGGCAGCGGCTCCAGAGCCTTTTTACCGAGCGCGCGGCAGTGCTCGTAGGAAACCGTTAGCGCCCTTACGGCCTCCTCGGGGGATTCGAATACCGGCAGATTGTATCCGGTGCGGATGGCCAGAATGCGCTCGATGGCGTTGGGGATGTAGATGGCCGCCGGTTTGTCGTATTTCCGGCAGATTTCGCCGAGCTCGCAAATAGCCTCCACCACCACCTGCTGCCATACGTTGGGTACCGCGAGGAGCCCGTCGACCGTATCGGACGAGAGTATCGCGTCCCAGATGTCTATGAATGCCTGTTTTCCAAGCGTGGGACCCAGGTCGACCGGATTGGACACGTTGAAGAGCTTGGCCGTGGACCGCAGGCGTTCCTGCGTGGCCTCGGAGAAGACCGCCATCTCCAGGCCGCCCTCTACGATGAGGTCGGCCGTGATTCCGCCAAACGCGCCGGAGTTGGTGAAGACCGCGACGCGCCTGCCCTTCATGAGCGGCATCTCGGTGAAGATTTTTGGAAGCGTATAGAGCTCGGATATGGACTTAAGGCGCACGATCCCCGTCTGGCGGCATGCGCTCTCGAAGATGATGTCGTTGTTGGCCATTCCGGCGGTGTGCGACATGGCCGCCTTTGCGCCCTCGCCGGTGCGTCCCACCTTGTAGACAAGGATGGGCTTTCTTACGCGCCGGGCCGTTTCGAGGAGCTTCCTGCCGTTTTTAACGTTTTCCAGATACAGGCAGATAACCTCGGTGTTGTCGCCGTCGAAATACTCGATGAGGTCGGCCTCGTCCACATCCTCCTTGTTCCCGATGGATACCATCTTGTTGACGTTGGTGATGTCCTTGCGGAAGGAGTCGATGACGAGCGCCCCGACCCCGCCGCTCTGTATGACGTACGAGATCGCGCCGGGCCGGTCGAAGACCTCGTCGTACATGCCGGGAATGATTCCGAAGAAACAGCAGAACCTGTTGTGGGCGTTAAGCGTCCCTAAGCAGTTTGGGCCGAGAAAGCGCATTCCATATTCGCGTGCGTATTCGCTGATTTCAGCCTGCAGGCGCCGCCCCCCCTCGCCGGCCTCGGAGAACTCGGCTGTTTCGATAACGAGATGGCGTATTCCCTTCTCGCCGCATTCCCGAATCACGCCGGGCGTGGCCCGCGCCGGCGTGAGGATGATGGCGAGATCCACCTCCCCTGGGATGTCCAATACCGACTTGAAGCCCCTTGAGCCGTGCACGTCTTCCCCCTTCGAGTTTACGGCGTATAGCTCTCCCGGGAAGCCGAGGTAGCCCAGAATGTTCGAGATTGTCGCGCCAAGGTTGAAGGGTGAGTTCGACGAGCCTATGACCGCTACCGATGAGGGATTGAAGAACCTGTCCATGGAGAACTCCCTGAATGTGATGGGGCCGGTCCCCGCCCCCGGGCGGCGAACCAAGTGTATATACAAATTTAAATCACATGATTTTAATTTCAATTAAAAAATATTTTAGTTGTCATTGAATATTTTTAAATTAATGGGCACTTTCGATTGACAAATTATTAAATAATCTCTACGTTACCCTCCCTCCTTTTCCGATAGAAAAGCGTCCCGGCGCGTCCTCGCGCGGGGCGTGCGAAGGAAGTGGAATAACTACCGGCGGCGCGAGGTCAGGCCATGTTCAACAGAGAATTCGAAGCGATGCAATTATCCAAATTGAGGGAGCTCCAGCTCGAGCGGCTTAAATGGTCGCTTAAGCATGCCTACGACAATGTCCCTTTTTACAGAAAGTCATTCGACGCGGCCGGCTTCAGGCCCGAGCAGATAAAGACGCTCGACGACCTGCGCCGGGCGCCGTTTCTCATGAAGCAGGACATGCGCGACGCATACCCCTTCGAGCTCTTCGCTGTGCCGATGGAGAAGGTCGTCCGCATACACTCCTCCTCCGGGACCACCGGAAACGCGACCGTGGCCGGCTATACAAAAAACGATATCGAAATCTGGTCCGAGGTGATGGCCCGCACCATCGCGTGCGCCGGCGGTTCCTCGAAGGACGTGCTTCAGGTGGCGTACGGTTACGGGCTCTTTACCGGGGGCCTCGGCGCGCATTACGGGGCCGAGAAGATAGGGGCGACGGTGATCCCCATATCCGGCGGAAACACGGAGCGGCAGCTTATGCTCATTAAGGACTTCGGCACCACCATACTCGCCTGCACCCCGAGCTATGCCATAAACATGGCCGACTACGTCGAAAAGAACAGGCCCGATTACGATTTCAGGAAGACGAAACTGAAGGCCGGAATCTTCGGCGCAGAGCCGTGGACCGAGCAGATGCGCTCCGAGATCGAGAGGCGCATGGGGATAGACGCCTATGACATATACGGCCTTTCGGAGGTGATAGGGCCGGGCGTTTCGTGCGAGTGCAGCGCCAAATCGGGACTGCATGTCTTCGAGGACCACTTCTATGTTGAGATCATCGACCCCGAAAGCGGCGAGGTGCTGCCGGAGGGCGAAAAGGGCGAGATCGTCTATACCTCGCTTACAAAGGAGGCCTGCCCGATAATACGCTACCGATCGCGCGACATCAGCCGCCTGTATAGAACTCCGTGCTCCTGCGGGCGCACTCTGGTCAAGATGGAAAAGGTGACAGGGCGCTCCGACGACATGCTCATCATCCGCGGCGTAAACGTATTTCCGACGCAGATAGAGGCCGTGCTGATGGAGGCGGAGGAGACGGAGCCGCACTATCAGATCATCGTGGACCGCAAGGGGGCGATGGACGACATAGAGGTGATGGTCGAGGTGAACGAAAGAATATTCTCGGACGAGTTGAAGGAGATGGACCGGCTCTCCTCGCGCATCAAGCAGAGAATGCAGAGCGTACTCGGCATTTCGGCCAAGATAACGCTGGTGGAGCCGAAGACGCTGGCGCGCAGCGAGGGGAAGGCCGTTCGGGTGGTGGACAGGCGGAAACTGAAATAGGCCCGCGGCTCCCGGGGGTCATCACATATAACGGAGGCGGTCATGAATATCACTCAACTTTCACTTTTTCTCGAAAATAAGCCGGGCAGGCTTCAGAGCGCGCTGAAGGTGCTTGCCGAAAAGAACGTCAACATACGAACCCTCACCATCGCGGAGCTCGCGGATTTCGGGATTGTCCGGATGATCGTAAACAACCCGGACGGGGCGGTAGTGGCGCTTCGCGAGAACCACTTTACCTGTTCCACCACGGAGGTGCTGGCGATCGAGATATCCGACGAGCCCGGCGCGCTGGAAAAGGCCCTCGACGCCTTTTCACGGCACAGGTTGAATATTGAATATATGTACGCGTTCACCGAAAAAAGAAATGACAAGGCCGTGATGATCTTCAGATTTGATGACATCGAGGCGGCCAAGAAGGCGTTGGCCGGCGAGGGATACCGGATAGTAAATAAAATAGACATTATCGGAGAATGACCAATGCCAAAGAAGGTTATGCTGGGGAACGAGGCCATAGCCCGCGGCGCCTGGGAGGCCGGCTGCCGGGTTGCGGCCGCTTACCCGGGAACGCCGAGCACCGAGATCCTCGAGGCGATCGCCGCGGATTACCGTGAGATATACGCCCAGTGGTCGCCCAACGAGAAGGTGGCGCTCGAGGTGGTGGCCGGGGCCTCCGTTGCGGGGGCCCGCTCCATGGCGGCCATGAAGCACGTGGGTCTGAACGTCGCGGCCGATCCGCTTTTTACCTTCTCTTATACGGGGGCCAACGGCGGCTTCGTAATCATCAACGCCGACGACCCAGGGGCATGGAGCTCCCAGAACGAGCAGGACAACCGGCATTACGCCCGCGCGGCCAAGGTGCCCATGATAGAGCCGACCAGCCCGGCCGAAGCCAGGGAATATACGAAACTTGCCTTCGACATATCCGAGCGCTTCGACCGCCCCGTTATAGTGCGCATTACCACCCGCATAGCGCATTCGCAGGGCGTGGTCGAGCTTGGCGAGCGGACGGAGGTGGAGCCCAGGCCCTTCGAGCGGAATCCCCAGAAGTACGTGATGATCCCGGCCCACGCCCGCCCGCGCCATCGCTTCATAGAGGAGCAGATGCCGAAGTTGAAGGAGTTTTCCGAAAACTCTCCGCTTAACGCGATCGAATGGAAGAGCAAAAAACGCGGCATCATAGCCAACGGCGTGGCCTACCAGTACGTAAAGGAGGTCTGCCCGGACGATTCCGTTTTGAAAATTGGCTTTATATGGCCGCTGCCCGACAGGGTGATACGCGAATTCGCCGAGGGCGTGGAAGAGCTCTACGTGGTCGAGGAGCTCGATCCGTTCATAGAGGACCATGTCCGGGCGCTGGGCTACAGCGTAACCGGCAAGGAGCTCATCCCGATATTGGGCGAGCTGACGCCGGAGATTGTGGACATGGCGCTCAATAAAAAGCGCCCTGCGAGCGACATCCCGGCCTATTCCTCGAAGATACCCGGCAGGCCGCCGGCGCTCTGCAAGGGCTGTCCCCACGGTTATGTGTTCGAGGTGCTTAAAAAGCTCGATGTGGTCGTAAACGGCGATATCGGCTGCTACACGCTCGCGGTGCTTCCTCCATATTCCGCCATGCATAGCCAGGGGTGCATGGGGGCGAGCATAGGCATGCACACGGGCTTCGAAAAGGCCAGGCCGGAGATGGCCGGGAAATCGGTCGCGGTGATCGGCGACTCGACCTTTATTCATTCCGGAATCACCCCGCTCATAGACCAGGTCTACAACAGGGGGACCGGCACGGTGCTCATCCTCGACAACCGGGTGACGGCCATGACGGGCCACCAGGACAACCCCGCAACCGGGGTTACGCTTATGGGCGAGGAAACGCACGAGCTCGATCTGGAGATGCTGTGCAGGGCGGTCGGCGTGAGGCGCGTGCGGAAGGTCGATCCGAAGAACATGCTTGAGTTCGAAAATGTCCTGCGCGAGGAGCTGGAGGCGCGCGAGCCATCGGTGATCATCTCCTCCAGAAAATGTATTTTGACCAAGTGAGGCCGCTATGAAAAACGTGATTTTCGCCGGGGTCGGCGGTCAGGGGGTAATACTCGCCAGCAAGATACTGATGGAGGCGGCCATGGCCGCCGGGTACGATGTCAAGGAGTCGGAGGTGCACGGAATGGCCCAGCGCGGCGGAAGCGTAGACTGCCACGTGAGATACGGCAAAAAGGTCTATTCGCCGCTTATCGAGAAGGGAACGGCCGACTTCGTCGTGTGTCTGGAGCTGTTGGAGACCATGCGGAAGCTGGAATACCTTAAAAGCGACGGCATGATTATAGTAAATCGCGAGAAGATCGATCCCGCGCCCGTGGAGGCTGGGCTGGAGAAATATCCCTCCGACATAGAGGACTGGCTGAAGGCGAACGTCGGGAAGCATCTTGTGCTGGACACAAAGGCGGCGCTTAGGGAGGCGGGAAGCGCGAAGGCGCTGAATATAGTGATGCTCGGCGCGCTCTCCAATTACCTGGAGTTTTCGGATGAGGAGTGGGCAAGCGCCATCCGCGCGCTCGTAAAGGAGAAATTTGTCGACATGAACCTCAAGGCGTTCGCCCTGGGGAAGGGGCTGGTCGCCTGATTGCGGCCGCTCGCGGCGGAGGATTAGGGGGGGCGTATGAGGACTTTGGGGATGCTCGGGCGTTTCGCCGGACTGATGGCGATTGCGGCGGCATTGACATCGTGCTCGACCTATTCGGTGTCGAAGGAGATGTCGAGCGCAAGCGCTCTTGGAAAGATGAAAAGCGCGTGCGTGGTGCTCCGCCTTTCGCAAAGCGGCCGGATAGAGAGGGAGGAGGTGGCTAAAAACCTCGCCAACTGGCTCGCGGCGGCTAAGCAGACGAAAAGGCTTTCGGTACTCTCCTCCTGCGACGAGGGCGTGTGCGCCTACAGGGGACAGGACGATCGCTTTTACCAGGTGGACGGCGACGGCCGCTTTTTAAAATACAAGGCCGAGGGCGTCGTTAACGGGTACGTCCGCGCGAACGAGGCGGCGCTTAAAAGGATACTGGCCGACAACGGCTGCGACGGCATCGTCATCTACGAGGTCTACGGGGTGGTGGCGCTCGAGATGCAGTTTTTCGATTTCGATTCGGTCGTGTGCGTGCTGGACCGCGATTTGAAGCCGGTCCATCTGGACCGACAATTCGACTCGTTCAATGTCGACGAGAT
>MVZN01000011.1 GCA_002069125.1 Spirochaetes bacterium ADurb.BinA120 | reverse complement strand
CGGTCCCGCGGCATGCGAGGGCCTGAGGCGCGGCCATTGCATCTACGCCTGTCGGAGATACCCCCCCGTCGATCACTCTATTGATATTACGGCAACCTCTAAAAATTAAGGGGAGTCCTAAAAATTAGCATTTTTTTGGTTTTCTTTGAAATGTAACTACTGGTAAATTCAAAAGTTAGGTTTATCCGCCCGCCTTCGGCGGGCGGATAAACCGAATTTTGCGACTGCCCTTAAATTTTAAAAGTTCCCATTAATCGTAACTACTGGTATATTCGGGACTTAGGTTTCCCCGCCCGCCGAAGGCGGGCGGGGAAACCTAATTATTAGAGGTTGCCATTATAATAGAGTTGTTGCCAAATTCGGAATAATCGACGTTACCCCCGCCGCAGGCGGGGGAAAAAGGGCTCTCTCGGCCAGTTATGCAACGAGTCTAATATATGTACTTATGAAATAATGTATATATATTTTGACCAGTTTTGAAAATGCTCGGACTCCCCGGCGGCGGCGATGTTCCGGTCCGACCGAAGATCTTTACAGGCGGGCGGCGTGGGCCGAACGCGGCTTAGCCCATGCCTGCTTTAAGCGCCGGTGGCCGGGGGAAATAATAATTGAAAAGCCGGGCCCGGTGTGGAATATAATAGAAAAAACCACGACGGGGGTTTCACATGATACGACGGGTTTCGCTTATTGCCTCAATCGTCATTTTTCTGATCGCGGCGGCCGCCGTAACGATTCGAATCGTAGCGGCCCCGTCGGCGGGCAGGGCCGCGTCCGAACGCTTAGGGATGGTTTATCCTGCGGTAATAGCTCATCGCGGCGCGTCGTATCTCGCTCCGGAGGCAACCGCCCCGGCATATATTCTCGCCCGCGAGCTTGGGGCCGATTATCTGGAGCTCGACGTACAGCGCACCTCCGACGGCGTGCTGATCGCCCATCACGACGACAGCTTCGAGCGGAACACGGACGTCGCCGAGCGCTTTCCTTCCCGCGCAAAAAACCGGGTGGCCGATTTCACCCTGGCCGAGGTAAAATCGCTGGACGCGGGCTCGTGGTTCAATGCGCTCCATCCCGACAGGGCACGCCGGGCCTACAGGGGCCTAAAGATTCTCACTCTCGAGGAGGTCATTGCCATCGCCTCGGCGGCCGGGCGGCCTGTCGGCCTGTACATAGAGAGCAAGGGCCCGGAAATGTATCCCGGCATCGAACAGGAGATAGTGGGGACGCTCGCCCTTAGGGGCCGGCTCGATCCCCGCAGGCTCGTGTTCCAGTCATTCAGCCGGGAGAGCCTAAAGGCCTTTGCGAAGGCGGCCCCTGCCGTCCCGCGCACCTACCTGGTCGACGAGAAGATGGAGAGGGATTCCGGCTGGAACGGGCTTGTAGGCGCGGCCGCGGAGATCGGAACGGGCATGGGGCCGGTAGGCTACGTCGCATATCCGTGGAACCTCGGAAGGGCCCACAGGGCCGGGCTGGTGGTTCATGTATATACGGTGAATGCGCCCTGGCAGTTTTCGCTGCTCAACTTTTTCGGGGCCGACGGATTTTTCAGCGACCGCTGCGATCTCCTGATGGAATACTACGGCAGGAAACCCGCGGCCGCCCCGGGGGACATCCTGGAAAAATTTAACTATTAGGGGTGTTTTGCCCGCGGCTATGGGCCGATAAGATAATCGATGGGCCTCCATGGGGCGGGGGCGGCCGTGTGTATATTTTTCTTGACTGAGCCCCGCCGTATGTCTAAAATCTTAAAGGGTCATTTTTTTCGGCCGGATTTGGCCGGATTTTCGGTTTAGAGAAGACCGGGAAGGCGGCATGGCCGCTTTTCGCGGATAAGCGTTCCGGCCGCATGACGGGTTCCGCGGCCGCTTTGAGTGCGTACAACCAGCATGCAGGAAGGAATGCGGAATGAAAGAATGGAGTATTAGCGGAGTAACCGTTCTGACGCCCGAGGACATCGCTTCGGGCGGCGGTCTGGAGATAAAAGACAATAAAATAGAGAAGATAGTCCGGGACAAACCCAGAACCGCGCTCACCCTTGAAATCGAGAATGGCGTACTGGCGCCGGGGCTTATCAACGCGCACGACCATCTACTCGGCACCTATTACCCGAAGGTGGGAAACGGCCCATACGAAAACTGGCTTCCCTGGGACAACGACCTAAAAAGCGCCCCGGTTTACCAGGAGCGCCAGCAGATTGAAAACCGGGACCTGTATCTGCTCGGCGGATACCGTAACCTCATAGCCGGCACCACCACGGTGTCGGATCATATTCCGCACTTCGTAAGCGAGCAGTTCCTCGATCTCCTGCCTATGCGGGCCCTGCGAAATTACGCCCTGGCGCATTCGATAACCTCGTTCGCCCTGGCCTGGGGCGAGGGCGTGGAGGTCGAGTACCAGAAAGCGGTGAAGAACGATATGCCTTTCATCACGCACATAGCCGAGGGTTTCGATCCGGAGACCGCGCGCGACCTTAAAACTCTTGACGGCAAAGGCGGGCTGGGAGAGCATTCGGTGCTGGTGCACGGCATAGCGTTCACCGAGGAGGACATCCGGCTAATCAAGAAAAAGGGCGCGTCGGTTGTGTGGTGCGGGGATTCCAACGTCTTCATGTTCAACCGGACGGCCAATGTGGGGAAAATGCTCGAGGAGGGAGTCAATGTGTGCATTGGCACCGACTCCCCGATGTCGGGGGGGCTCAATCTTCTGTCCGAGATGAAGTTCGACAGGGACTATTTCCGAAAGGCCTACGGCAGGGCCCTTTCCGACGAAGAGATTGTGCGCATGGTGACCGTCAACCCGGCGAGGGCCTTCCGGTTGAGAAAATTCGGGCAGGTAAAACCGGGTTTTATCGCGGACCTAACGGTTTTTGCCGACAGGGGGAAGAGCCCCTACGAGTCGATAGTCTCCGCGGAGCTTCGCGACGTCATGCTGGTCGTAATAGACGGCAAACCGGCGTATGGCAACGCGGAGTACTCGTGGCTTTTCGATTCGCTCAAGTTAAAGTACCAGCGCGTGCTGATAGACGGGGCGGAGAAGGTGATAAAGGGGGATCTGATCGGGCTCATGAAGAGGATCAGCAGGGCCGTGGGGTTCAAAAAGGAGCTGCCGTTTCTGCCGGTGGAGTTCGATGTATAGATTCGCGGGGGAGTAGCAATGTCCAACGGGGCTATGGGTCAGACGTCCGGAATCGTTACACGGCGCTATAAACACGGTTCCATCGTCTATTTCGAGAACGATAAAAGCGAGTACATATACATTCTGAAGGGCGGTCGGGTGATCCTCACCTCTCAAAAGGTCGATACCGGCGAGGAGGTGAAGGAGGAGATCAAACCGGGCGAGTTCTTCGGGGTGAAGTCCGCCCTCGGAAAGTACCCCCGTGAGGAGACGGCGCAGACCATCGGCGAGACGGTGCTCCTGGTCCTTACGCTTGCGGACTTCGAGAGGCTCGTTTTGCAAAACGTAAACGTGGTGCGCAAGATGCTGCGGATCTTCAGCAACCAGCTCAGGCGCATAGGTAAAAGCCAGCGCGAGGTGCTCGGCGAGAGCGAGGCGATCAACCCGGCGGAGGAGCTCTTCAAGATCGGCGAATACTATTACAAGGTGGGACGGGTCGAGCAGGCCCAGTACGCCTACAAGCGGTACATGGAATATTATCCCGACGGAAAATACTCGGGGGCCTCGATGCAGCGAATACGCGCAATAGAATCCGGAAGCACGGGCGGTGGGGATGATTTTTCGGCCCCCGGGCCTGCCGCGCCCCCCTCGCCCCCGGTGCGCTCTGACGACAGTGTCGATTTTACCGACTTCAGCATAGATGACGAAAAGCCGGAGGCGGCTTCCCGTTCTCCGCTGGATGACTTCGGCCTGGACTCGGCCTCGTCGTCCCCCCTGGCGAGCGAGATGGACGATTTCTTCTCGGAGGGGAAATCGGTCGATTTCGACACGGACCCGTTCGGCGACACCTCAAGCGAAAAGGGGGGCAAGGGCGTCGCCGAGAACTTCTACGCGGCGATGAGCAAGTTCTCGCAGGAGGATTACCAGGGGGCCCTTGCGCTCTATAACGGCATATTGGAGGTGCGCAATCTGAAGAACGATTCCGAGGCCAAGATATTAGAGAAGGCGCATTTCGAGCTCGGCAGGTGCCACCTCAAGCTCGGCAAATATACGGAGGCGCTGACCGCATTCTCCAATATGATAAAGAAGTTCCCAAATTCAGATAACGTCAAAAACGCGCTCTTCCACATGGGCGTCGTATACGAGAGCGTGAAGAAGGCGGACAAGGCGGCCGCCTATTACAACAGGGTGATTCCGATGGAGCCAAAGGATTCCATCAATAAACTCGCCGCCAAGCGGCTGAAAGCGATGGAGAACGGTTAGGCGCCATGAGCATGTTCCTCGACGGCCAGCTTTTCGACAAATTCGGAGTGGAGTACTCCCCGAACGATATTATCTTCTGCGAGTACGAGCCGGGAAACGAGTTTTACTTCATCCAGTCCGGAAGGGTGAAGATCGTAAAAATCATCAACAACACCGAAAAAACGCTTGATATACTCGAGGTCGGCGATGTCTTTGGGGAGATGGCGATCCTCGAGGAGCAGCCGCGCTCGGCGTCGGCCATCGCGATGGATCATGTGAAGCTTCTCCGGTTTCGGAGGGAGAACTTCGACGCCCTGCTGCAGGGGAACCCTCAGCTTGCCTACAAGCTCCTCATCATTTTCTCGAAGAGGATCTACGACGCAAAGCGACGGCTCATGATCCTGCTTTTGGAGGAGCCCCAGGTCAAGGTGATGGACGTGATGTGCATGCTCTCCGAGCAGGACCCGCACCTCGATTTGCAGGAGGCCATTACGCTCAGGGTGACCATTCAGGAGGTGGCGAACTGGGCGGGGATGCAGATCGCGGACGTGCAGAAGATCCTCTCGCACCTCAACCAGCTTGGAAAGATCGAGCTGTTCAACGACAGGATCATCGTAAAGAACATCCGCGACTTTCAGCGTATCGTTAATTCTCGGCGCAAGAACATGTTTTCGTAATACAGGGCTCCCGTAGCTCAGGCGGATAGAGCAGTAGTTTCCTAAACTATGTGCCGGAGGTTCGAGTCCTCCCGGGAGCGCAGCTTCTCAATCCTCGACCCGTTCGCCGTTTTCCCACCTTCCGGCGACCGGTTTTCCGCCCGGAGCCGTCATCGTTCCGGCGCCGTGCATCTCTCCGTTTCGCCATTCTCCGGTGTACCGTCGTCGGTCAGGGAATACCATCGTTCCGGTCCCGTGCATCTCGCCGTTTTTCCATTCGCCCTCGTAGGCGCGTCCATCCGGCCAGCGCATGGTTCCTTTTCCCTCGATCTCACCGTCCCTGAAGGAACCCCGGTATGTCCTACCGTCGGAAAAGTTCATCTCGCCGGGGCCGTTCATGCGGTCGCCTTTCCACAGGCCGGTATACAGGCTGCCGTCGCGGCGCCGTAGGCTCCCTTTGCCGTTCATGCGGTCATCCGCCCACTGGCCCTCATAGCGGCTTCCGTCGGGCCATATCATCACCCCCGCGCCGCTACGCCTGCTGTCGTGGAAGCGGCCGGTGTACTTCATCCCCCTGGCGTATCGGTATTCGCCCTCGCCGTTCATCCGTCCGTATGCCCAGGCCCCCTCGTAAACCGATCCGTCCGCGAAGACGAACACGCCCCTTCCGTGCATCAGGCCGTCCTTCCAGCCTCCGGAATAGCTTTCTCCGTTCGTCCAGGTCATGATTCCTGTTCCGTCAATACGGTCGTTTTTCCAGTCGCCGTCGTATTTTCTGCCGTCGGGAAGGGTGGAACGGCCCTTTCCATGCCGGCGGCCGTTCATCCACTGGCCCTCGTAGCGGCTTGCGTCGGCCCGCGTGAGCGTCCCGAGCCCGTGCATTAGGCCGTTTCGCCAGTGCCCCTCATAGGTTTCGCCCTCCGCGCTCCGGTACTCTCCCCGGCCGTGGCGCGTGCCGTTTCTCCATTCCCCGGTGTATTCGGACCCATCGGCCCAGATCATGGTGCCGCTGCCGTTATCGCAATTGCCCCTGGAGCAGTCGCCCGCCCGGGCCACAGCGGCGGCCATAAATAGAAACATTAGGCCCGCCGCACAGTGCTTCGATTTTATCATGTACCCCCCCCGGTCCACGCGCGAATGAGCGCGTCTTACAGCACCTACTGATACTATCGGGCAAATTCGAATCGATTCACATTCGTTTTATATTCCAGTCCGTTTCGGGAGTCCCTGGGCCCCGGGTTTCGACATGGGAATGGATTATCAGACGAATTCGGCAAGCGGGCTTGTCATGCCCGACGGCAGTGCGCGGATCTGCCAGGTGCCGTTCACCGTGGCGACGACCTCGTCCGTCGCGTCCCTTATTTCGAGCTGCAGTGGGAAATCGGCCTTGCCCTTGCTCTCCACCTCTCTGGTGAGCGCTTCGACGGTCTCCTTCTCCATGCCCAGCTCGAGGGTCACGTCGGTCATCGCAGGCCTGCGGAAGCGGATGGAGACCTCCTTGACGATGGGAAAGTACTTCCTGACGTCGAAGCTTACGCCGAATATGGCGCCGCCCGGAATCTCGCCGAGTGTAAAGAGCGTCCCCGCGTACATAATGCCTATATGGTTCGTATTGCCGGCGAGCGGCATGGAGAGTTTGATATAGCGCTCCCGGCATTCAAGCGTCTTTACGCCGGTGCGCGCTATGGCTTCCACACCGGTCTCGAGATATTCGACGAGCTTCTTGAACCTTTCCTCTATCATTCGCGTCCTCCATGTTGCCCGGGTTTCGCCGGTCCCATCTTTGTCGTCGGGTACATCTTTATAGCCGGATTGCTCCGATTGTCAAGACTTAACATATATAGGACTGTTGTTATTATACCGGAAAACAGCCCGGGGGCGGGAATTTGTTTGACAAAAAGGCATTAGTGAATATCACTTACCTGGCCTCCGTCCCGGCTAAAGCGGAAGGGGGCCCGGGGGAATTGGAAGGCCCCGCTTCGAAGAAACCGCCTGCCCCGGGCGGGATTGAAACAGCGCAATGCTTGACGCTCCTCTTCGGGGTTCGGGGGGAGAAATCAATTACGCTTAAAGGCGTTACGGAAAGGAGATGCTTATGAAGACGGCTATCACCAGGATGTTCGGCATCAAGTACCCCATCATCTGCGGTGCGATGCAGTGGCTTGGGAAACCGCAGCTTTGCGCCGCCGTTTCCAATGCGGGCGGCATGGGAAATCTCACTGCGGGCAACTATGAAACCGAGGAGGATTTTCGGGCCGCCATCCGCGAAACGCGAAAACTGACGAGCAAGCCCTTCATGGTCGGGCTGACCATCCTTCCATCGGTGCGCATTACCTCGGAGCACCATCAGATGTATCTTCGCGTATGCGCGGAGGAGCAGGTGGCGGGAATTGAGGTTTCGGGCGCGCCGGTGGACAAGGCCGCGGGACAGGCCGCCGTGGATATGCTCAAGAAGGCCGGCGTAAAGATGTTCCATAAGGTGGGCTCGGTGCGGCACGCGCTGCACGCGGAGAAGGCCGGATACGACGGTATTTACGCGGCGGGCATCGAGGAGGGGGGGCATCCCCTTAGCGACGATGTGACCACGATGATACTCACGCCCCGCATAGTCGAGTCGGTCAAGATCCCGGTCGTAACCGTGGGCGGCATAGCCAACGGCAAAACGCTCGCGGCGGCGCTTGTCCTGGGTTCCGAAGGCGTCATGATGGCCACCCGTTTTATGGCCACCAAGGAGTGCGTTGTGCACGACAACATCAAAAACGAGATCCTCAGGCGACAGGAGCACGAGACGACCCTTATATGCAAATCGCTCAACCTGCAGGGGCGCGCGCTGAAAAACAAGGTGGTCGATGAGATTTGCAAGGTAGAGGAGCGCGGAGGCGGCTTCGAGGACCTATACCCGCTCATCGCCGGCGAGCGAATGAAGAAGGCATGGGAGGATGGCGATGTCGATGTCGCGCCCATGATGGTCGGACAGTCTATCGGCCTCATCCATGACATTCCGACTTGCGAGGAGCTCCTGGAGACCATGGTGAAAGAGGCCAGGAAGCAGTTGGAGGAGGTTTCCAGAAAATTCGAAAACTGAGGCTTGCGGCATGTTCATGGAGCGCCTTGCCGGGTTTCCGAGGCGGAGGGCAAAGGCGCGTCGGCTGAATGCCCGCGCCGGGGCCTTCGATTGACCTTCAAATATTGAAGGGATCGTACCGACATCCTTTCAAAGGGCGCGGCCTTTTGTCCAGACGGGAGGCCGCGCTTTTCTATGATGTGAGGAGAGGAACAGGGGAGGTGGTTCGTGGATGTCGCTCCGGCGGATACTCGCGGAGACTTCCCCACGGTAGAAGGAGGAAAGATATTGCATGGAAATCAATGATGAACAGCTCGAGCGTCTCCGGCTGGGGGCGCTGACAGCCATCGACGGCCTGTGGTTCCTGGAGTTGGAAAAGCGGTTTGGTTTCGAAAAGGCGCTGGAGATTGACCTCGAGGTATGGAAAAGCTACGGGGTCGTACTCCTGAAACGCATAGCCCGCATGAACAATGTAGCGCTCGATCCCGGTAAAATCATGCCGTTCGAGGATGTGCTTTTTTTTATTGGCGCCCTCTCGCGTATAGACGGCACCGAATACTCGGCCCGAATCGCCGAAGACGGATGGCCGGAATTCCGGGTCGATCGCTGCCCATGGTATGAAAATCTGAAGGGCATGGGAAGGGAGAAGCTGGTCCCATGCGAGATGATAGACGATACCATTTTCGGGCACTGGCTCGGCGTATTGGACGAGTCCCTCTCCATGGAGTTTGTTCGCTCGCGGCCAAGGGGGGATGATCACTGCGCGTGGAGAGTGCGCCGCGCGGCGGGACAGCGGCGGAATGGACCATGAGAACGGAGCGTTCGTCCGAAGGGGATAGGAGGTACGGTAACGCACCTCTCGATGCCGCCACCGTAATCCTCGTTAGGGACGGCGAGATGGCGGGACTGGAGATATTTCTCATGAGGCGCCACCGAAAGCAGGAATTTATGGGCGGGGCCTTCGTGTTTCCCGGAGGGAAGCTTGACGAAGGCGATTGCGACCCACTGCTCGATGGGCATATTCATGCCTTTACCTCGGACGATGCAAGGCGGCTGTTGCAGGAGGCGGAACTTGACCCGCGAAAGGCGCTTGGCCTTTTCATGGCCGCCATAAGGGAGCTGTTCGAGGAAACCGGCGTGCTCCTCGCCGTGGACGACTCCGGGCGGGTCCCGGAGATATGCGACCGGAGCACGGCAGGGCATTTCGGAGCGCTTCGCAAGAGGCTGCATGACAAGGATATCAGCCTCCGCGAGCTGGTGATTGCGGAGAAGCTGCGTCTTGCCCCGGGGCGACTGGCGCCATACGCGCATTGGATCACGCCCGATATCGAAACAAAGCGTTTCGACACACGCTTTTTTATAGCGCGTATCCCCGGGAACCAGAAGCCGCGCCATGATGATGTGGAGCTTACGGAATCCCGCTGGATGACGCCCCTCGGGGCCCTGGAAGAGCACGGGGAGGGAAGGATCACACTCATGCCGCCGACGCTCAAGACGGTGGAGGAACTCAGCGGCTTCGATACTGCGGAAGAGCTTTTTGAGGCCGCGACCTCGCGGAGTATTTACGCGATTCTTCCGGAGGCCTTCTCGGAAGAGGGGGATATTGGCGTAAGGCTGCCGCATGATCCTGGATATACCATCGAGGCATACCGGCAGCCGCAGCGTCCCGACGAGCCCTCCCGCATAGTGCTGAGGGAGGGCGTGTGGAGGACCAAAAGGGCCTGAATGGCTTGTTTCGTTATATGAGCATCGAAGAGCGTGGCCGCGTATAACCGGACTGAGGGATGGTAAAAATGCCAAAAGCTGTAAATGGGAAAAGGGCAAAATCCTCCGCGAGAGATGGGAGTTCCCCTCCGGGGAGAAAGAAGATAGAGGACGCGCTTAGGGCCTTGCTGAAAAGGAAGTATTTCAGCGCCATCACCACCGCGGAGATCGCTAAGACGGCCGGGGTTACGGAGGCTCTTATCTACAAGTACTTCAAGGACAAACGCGATCTTCTGCACGAGGTCCTCGCGGGGCATCTGGAATATTACATTACACGGGCCGAAAAGGAGTTGCTTGCCATAGAAGGCCCGCTAAACAGGCTTCGAAAGATCATCTGGATGCACATCCATGTATACACGACCGACAGGGTATTCGCGAAGATACTGCTGCTCGAGGCGCGAAATTATTCAAAATACTTCAAGAGCAGGCCCTACCGACTGGTAAAGCGTTACAGCGAGGCCCTCCAGCGGGTGCTCGAGGAGGGTATTGAAAAGGGTGAGATAAGGACGGGACTTTCGCCGTCGTTTATAAAACAGGTTATTCTCGGCAGCATCGAGCATGTCTGTCTCACAGGTGTCGTGTTCGACAGGGAGATATCCGCCGATGATCTTACCGAAAACCTCTGTGAAATAATCTACAAGGGCATCCTGTGCCCCGATTCCGGGATAATCCGAGATAATAAATAACGATGGCCTCGCGCCCCCCGGGGTGCCGAGTCACGCACAAGCCGGCGGATGCGGATGACTCCCGAGGCCATCGGCAGATACAAAATGGACGGGCCACTGTTAGCTTTTTGGGGCCACGGCCTTCATTTACCCTTCCAATCGGGCTGACGCTTCTCGAGCATGGCGGCGATTCCCTCCTTGAAGTCCTCGCTGCGGCCGACTATGCTCTGGTAATACGCCTCGAGATCCAGATGGGTCATCAAATCGACGCCCAGACCTTTTCGTATGACCCGTTTTATCGCCCCCGCGGCAAGCGGCGCGGCCGAAGCGATCTCACGGGCGAATTTGTCGACCTCGGAGAAAAACTCTCCCGCCGGATATACGTAGCTTACCAGCCCCCATTGAAGCGCCTGCTCCGCCGTAAACATCTTTCCGGTAATGTTGATCTCCATGGCGCGCGCCGCCCCCACCATGCGCGAAAGGCGCGCGTTTCCCCCAAGGTCCGGAATGAGGCCGAACTTCGCCTCCTGCAATCCCCAGGTGCAGTCGTCGCTCATCAGGCGGAAGTCGCACGCCAGGGCGAGTTCGACCGCCATGCCCTGTATGCGGTTGTGGATGGCGCAGATGATAGGTATCTCGACGTTCTCCAGCTTGTTCATACATTGCTGGCCCTTGTTTACGAGCGCGCGAATTGAGAAACCTCCCGCCGCGGCATCGCCGGTGAAGGCGGGAAGAAGGCCGCCGAGCGACATGAAATCCACTCCGGAGGAGAACATCTTGCCCTCTCCGCGAAGCACGATGACGCGCACGTCCCGGTCGGCGCCGATTTCGTCGATCATGTCCGATATCTCGGCGAGCATATCGAAGCTTATGGCGTTCCGTTTATCGGGGCGGTTGATGGTGATGTAGTGAATGTGGTCCTTCTTTTCGCTGACAAAATTAGCTTCTGACATGTAAGCCTCCCAGTTTTGATATCTATTGTCCACTGTGAGTCAAACGGCTCTTCCGGCTTAAATCGGTCCCTCTCCGGTCAAAGGCGTGAGAGGGCCATATACGCTTTCAAACAGCGATTTATTTACGGATAAACTCATTCTTGAATGATTGTTGCTTGCGTTGATATGCAGACGAAGGCCCTTCCATAGGCGTTTCTTTACCCCCCAGGGGATTTCTATTTATCGAGTGTATGGAAAAGATTAATATACCGAAATAGTATATATGTTATCATACATGCTCTGCCGTCCCCTTTCGTCAAGCCCTTTTCCCTCCGCGGGAATGCCCCGCGCCGGGTGTAAATTAAAATCTGAGTGAACATATTGTCGCGGGAAGCGCTGCGACGCGGCGGTCTTAAAAGGCAAGAAATTAATCCATAGAGCTCAGCATAAAGAGATGGCCGGGCCCCGATAAGGCCGGGGCTCGCAATAACAGTGTTTAATCCCGAAAAATAATCCCCCCCCCCGCGCCCGCCTGCGGGGGCCCAAGGGGCGGCTCCGCAGGCCGCTCGGGGCTATTCAATGAGCGACGGAGGAAGGAGGCGTCAAGGCTTTACGAGAACGCACTCCGCCTATTTCAGGCGATCCGGGGGAGCACCGTCGCGCGAAGGGCCTTCTTGTCGAATTTGCCTACGCTAGTCTTGGGTATGGCCTCTAGAAAGACAATACGGTCCGGAACCCACCACTTAGCGACCCTTTCTTTCAGATAATCGATGATTTCCTCCTCGGTCACCGAGCCGGCGGCGTCGGGGGCCGGAACCACGCACGCGAGTGGCCGCTCCTGCCATTTCTCGTGCGGCATTCCTATCACCGCCGCCTCCATCACCTTCGGGTGCGACATGATCTCGTTCTCCAGATCCACGGACGATATCCATTCGCCGGCGCTTTTTATGAGGTCCTTTGTCCTGTCGACAAGGCGGATGTACCCCTCGGAGTCGATCGTCGCTATATCGCCGGTGTGCAGCCACCCGTCGCGAAAGGTGGCCTTGCTCCTCTCGGGGTCCTTATAGTACTCGTCGGCGATCCAGGGGCCGCGCAGGCACACCTCGCCCATATCGGCGCCGTTCCAGGCGACCTCCACTCCGGTATCCAGGCCCTTCACCATCATATCGAGGCATGGTACGAGCATGCCCGCCGAGGTCTTGAGGTCATACAGCTCCTTTTCGGTGTAATTGTCCATGTAGCTTTTCGGGAGGGCGGCCGTAACCAGCGGAGAGGTCTCGGTCATGCCGTAGGCCTGCACTATGTTGAAGCCGTATTTCTTCGCCATATCCATCATGATGTGGCGGGGAATCGCCGATCCGCCGGAGTAGGCCGCGCGCAGTTTGGAAAAATCGTGTTCGCCACCTTCCTCGAGATACTTGTGCAGCATCATCCATATTGTGGGGACCCCGCACGTAAAGGTGACCTCTTCACCGGAGATGATGCCGCTAAGCGCCTTCATGTCCAATATCTGACGGCCCGGCAGCACCTGCTTGCATCCCATCATCGCCGCCACAAAGGGCGCTCCCCAGGCGTTTGCGTGGAACATCGGCACCACGTGGAGTACGCAATCGCTCTCCCTGGTGCCCAGCGTCACGCTGGAGGTCAATGAATGAAGGACGAGCCCCCTGTGGCTGTAAACGACCCCCTTTGGGTCCCCTGTGGTGGCGGAGGTATAGCAGATGAGCGCCGCGTCGTTTTCGTCGCGATCGATGGGGAAGTCGTACTCGTCGGGGAATGGGCCTATCAGCTCATCGTACAGCACGACGGGCGAGAGTGTCGTCGCGGGCATCTTGCCCGACTGCGACATGATGACATAGTGCTCGACGGACTTAAGCTGGTCCTTTACTGGCTCGAGCAGAAAGTACAGGTCCTCGTCGACGAAGATCGCCCTGTCTCCGGCGTGATTGACGATGTAGATGAGGTGCTCCTGCGACAGGCGGACATTCAATGTGTGAAGCACGGCGCCCATGCATGGAGCCCCGAAATAGAGCTCCAGATGCCGATGGTTGTTTAGCGAGAAAGAGGCGACCCGGTCCCCTTTGCCGATGCCGAGCGATTTTAGGGCATGGGCAAGACGACAGGTGCGGCGGTACCAGTCGCCGTAGGTATAGCGGAATGTTGAATCGCCGTACACCGACACGATCTCCTTTTTCGAAAACAGTCGAGCCGCGCGGTTCATGAAATTTGTCAGCAGCAACGGATCCTGCATCATGACGGACCTCCTGGAGCGGGTATGTAGATATGGTCATGGCGGGCCACTGTATATCCCGTCATGTACGATTGTTTAATATTTATAACGATGGCCGGAGAACGGGAGATGGTTAAAAATGTCAGAAAAAGTTGACCTGCGTGCAACTTTCCCTGTTTTTAAGCATGTCGGTTATTTCATCCCTTTCCGCGGGGTCTGCGATAGGTTCGACCTCCGTGCGAACGGAATCACCGTCGTGCCGTCTCAGGACATAGCCCGCCACCTGACAGAACACGCAGCCGCCGACGCCGCAGCAGGACGAGTCGATGACTCCGTACCCGGAGTGGTAGAGCACATTCCTTCCTTTGTAATCGAGTGTGCCCTCCCGCAAAAAGGAATAGTGTCCCGAAATCGATTCCACCTTTTCGCCCAGCGCCGGATGGTTGAATATTTTGGATGTCATGGCCCGTACCGAAATTCCCGGCAAACCGATTCGCCTTAGCGGCGGCCTTGCCTGGTATTATTACATAAATAACATTATGTAATAATATATTTGCCATGGCGGCGCAAAAAAGTCAACAGTAAAACCAGCCAGATTTCACTCTCCACGGGTTCCGTAGGAAATAAAGAATGCTGGTATTTTACCGGTATCCGTGATAGCGGTTAAGGGCCCCGGGATGCCGGGGCAAGCGACAAGGAAGGGGTGAGGGGATGGGTATGCGTGCCGTTTTTACCATTACGGGCATCGTGCTGGTTCTTTTTGCGGCGCTGCTGCTCAAAACATTTCATGACGCCGGTGAATTCAAGAGGATAGTGTCACGATGCGAGTGCGTGTGCGTGGGGCACAAAGGTCTTCCGGGGACCGAAGACATCACCGTCGATCCGGAGACGCGCCTGGCATACATTTCGGTCGATGACCGGCGTGCGGCCATGGAAGGGAAGGCCGTGCAGGGCGCAATTTACGGATTCGATACCCGCTCCGCTGCGTCCGTTCCGTTTCGGCTCACAGAAAATCTCCCGTTCGATTTCCATCCCCATGGCATAGGCCTGCTTCGCGGGGGCGAAAAGCGCCTCTTCGTGGTAAACCACCGGGGCGAAGGGCATTTCGTGGAGATATTCGCGGTCCACCGCGACAGGCTCGTCCACCTCGAATCGATAAGCGGCCCGCTCATGCACAGCCCCAACGACGTTGCGGCGGTCGGTCCCAGGGCCTTTTATGTAACCAATGACCACGGAAATACATCGGCCGCCGGTAAAATCGTCGAGGAGTATCTCCAGCTCAAGCGCTCCCACGTGCTGTATTATGACGGTACGGCTTTCCGAAGGGTCGCGGGAAGGCTGGGGTTTGCAAACGGCGTGGCCGTAAGCGGTGACGGCGGCGAGCTCTATGTGGCGAGCACCGTGGGCCGCGGCCTGCGCGTCTACAGGCGGGATTCGGAAAACGGGGCCCTCTCGGCGAGGCTTTCAATCGATACGGACTTCGGCACGGACAATATCGAAGTGGATGCCGACGGCTCTCTGTGGGTGGCCGGCCATCTTAGGATGCTCACCTTTCTGCGCCATGCGGCCGATTCGTCGGTGCCCTCGCCATCGAAGGTGGTGCGCATAGAACTCAAGGAGGGCGGCAAATACGCCATCCACGAGGTCTTCCAGGACGATGGAGAAAGGCTTTCCGCCTCGAGCGTGGCCGCCCCTTTCCCCGGGGGCTTTTTGGTCGGCGCCGTCTTCGACGAGCGCTTTCTCGTGTGCGGAGAGGGCGGGCGCTGAAGAACCGAAAGCGGCCACGCGGCCATCGTCGGGTAAAAATCCAATATTTTGTTGACAGCGGTCCTTCCCCTGCCGGAGCCTGTGGAACGGGGGCGGCGCCCCTTCTATCAAGAGGTGATAAATGGAAGACAGGCTTCGTGAAATCGCCGGCAGGTACGCCGAGATAGAGGACCAGCTTGCGCGGCCGGAGGTAATACGCGATAACAACCGCTTCAGGGAGCTTACCCGGGAGCACGCGCAGATAAGGCCAATCGTCGCGAAGTACGAGGAGTACCGGAGGGTCCAAAGGGAGCTTGCGGAATCCGAGGAGGTCCTGAAAGACGAAAAGGACGAGGAGATGCGGGAGATGGTCCGCTCCGAGATGGCCCTTCTCGGGGACCGTTTAGACGCTCTCGATGCGGAGCTCATGGTGCTACTGCTTCCCAGGGACCCCAATTCGGGGAAAAACATTATAATGGAAATACGTGCGGGGACCGGCGGAGAGGAGGCCGCGCTTTTCGCGGCGGACCTCTTCCGCATGTACAGCAGATATATCGACGACCAGGGCTGGAGGCTCGAATTCATCGACGGCAACCCAACGGGGATAGGGGGCTATAAAGAGGTCGTCTTCTCGGTGTCGGGCGCCGGGGCCTACGACAATCTAAAATACGAGTCGGGGGTGCACCGTGTACAGCGCATTCCCAGCACGGAATCGGGCGGGAGAATACACACCTCGGCGGTAACCGTGGCGGTGCTTCCGGAGGCCGAGGAGAGCGATATCGTAATCGATCCGGGCGATCTGCGCATAGACGTGTACCGTTCAACCGGCCATGGCGGGCAGTCGGTCAACACCACGGACTCCGCCGTCCGGATTACCCACATCCCTACCGGCATGGTGGTCACCTGCCAGGACGAGAAATCCCAGCTTAAAAACAAGACCAAGGCGCTCAAGGTATTGCGCGCCCGCCTGTTCGAAAATATGGAGCGGGAACGCCTCGAGAAAGAGGCGCGCGAAAAACGCTCGCAGGTCGGCTCCGGCGACCGCAGTGAGCGCATCCGTACCTATAACTTTCCACAATCGCGAGTTACCGATCACCGCATCGGCCTGACCGTACACGCCCTGGAGAGTTTTCTCGAGGGTGACCTGGACACGGTGATCGACGCGCTCAAGCGCCATGATGTCGAACAGAAGTTGAAGACCGCCGTCGGCTGACGGAGGGGACACGGGCCATGACAACGGGTGAGGCGATAAGGGAGCTCGCTATGCTCCTAAGCTTCGCGGACGTGGAAACGCCCGTACTCGACGCCGAGGTCCTGCTTGCGCACTGCCTCGGCGTGGAGCGCTACCGCCTTGTGGTGGACGCCGACCGCCCGCTGGATCCGGCCGCGTTCCGCGCGGCCCGTCGTCTGATTCGCCGTCGATGCGCGCGCGAGCCGGTGGCCTACATAGTCGGAAGCAAGGAGTTCTATTCCCTGGACTTTCGGGTCACGCGCGACGTCCTCATCCCACGCCCGGAAACGGAGCTCCTTGTGGACATGGCGCTTTATCATGCCCGCCCCGGAGCGGCCCTTCTCGATCTCGGCACAGGGTCGGGGGCCATCGCCATATCCCTTGCGCGGAACAGGCCGGACCTGAAGATATACGCCTCGGACATATCGCCCGCCGCCCTGCGCGTGGCGAAGAGAAACTGCCGCCGCATAGCCGGGCCCCGTGCCGTCACTTTCCGTGCCGGCGATCTGTTCGCTCCGTTCTCCGACCGACGCTTCGATGTCATAGTTTCAAACCCCCCTTACGTGGATCCGGCGCTGGGCCCGTCGCTGCGGCGGGAGATCTCCTTCGAGCCCCGGGTTGCGCTTTTCGCGGAGGACCGAGGACGCTGTGTCCTTACCCGTATCGTCGCCTCGGCCGGCAGCCATCTCACACCGGACGGCGTACTCCTCCTCGAGATCGGGCACGATATGCGCGAATTCATCGTCGAAGCGGGCGGCCGCGCCGGATTTGAGGTATCGGTGCTCAACGACCTGGCCGGATTTCCGAGGGCGGCGCTCTTCAAGAGACAAAAATAACGGCTTTGAGAAAAAAAGGATTGAAAAATCGGAATGAATGTGTAGATTCACCACCGTTTTGTTAAAAAACAGAATCGCTCTCCCGCCGCCTCCACCGGACTCTTCCCATTGGAGTAGGCGTGATGGATGTCGGGGCGGCACCGAGTTACGCGGTTCCGGCACCTCCTTCGCCGGTTGCGGAATTCTATAATCATGGAACTTGCGGCGCCGTGCGAAGCGTGCGCAATAAACGAAGGATTTTCCATAACGCGGGGTTCGGAACGTTGATGATAAACGTGAAAGATGAGTACCTGCACGAAGGAAAACGGATCGCCGGCTGGGCGGAGTCGTACAGTATGAACTTCGTCGACAGGAAGAACAGGCTGTACGGTTTTGCGGACATCAATTATTACCCGGCCCCGCACGAGGCCGAGTTCGCCTGGTCCGTCTTTTACAACGATGAGCTGTATTCCTATTACAATACCGTCGACTTCCGCCCCGCGGAGGGCGCGCGCGTACTGTCCGACCGGCGTTTTACATACAGGATAGCCGATCCCCCCGAAAAGTTCGAGATGAAATTGAAGGGCGAATCGATCTCTTTGGACCTGTCGCTAACCGGAGCGTATCCGGCGTATATCTTTCCCGCGGCGACCTCCGCTGATTCTCATGCCCGCGAGGGGGAGCGAGAGATCCAGCTGTGGGAGCGTTATGAGCAGCGATGCAGAGTTTCGGGGGCGCTTTCCATTCTTCGCGGTGAACGGAAGGGGCAGGCCAGGCGGTTCGAATGTTCCGGAATGCGCAAGCATTCCTGGGGGGAGCGTTTCTCGGACCGGATGCAATGCTATAGCTGGGTCACCGTTCAGTTCAGGGACATGAGCATGGACCTCACATATTTCGAGGTGGGCTCAGTGCCGTATTCACAGGGTTTCATATCCCGCAGAAGCGGTAATATTCCGATCATGAACGTGGAGCTCGAGCTTCTGGCCTTCAGCCGCGAAAAAAAGACGCTGCTCTCCGGCGAGTTCTCCTACCGCGACGCACAGGACGACCGCGATCTCATTGTTTCGCGCAGGATTCATTCCGTAGACATGCCCCTGCCCCGCGGCAGGAGGGCCCGCTACGTGCGCTTCCGAGCGTTCTCCGAGTTTACCGTAATAGGGACAGGCAAAAAGGGTATTGGCATGGAGGAGCACCTCATCTCCCTCGAAAGGCTGAAGACACTGGACTGACGGGGAACCATGTCACTCTTCTCATCGCGCCTAAGGGGCATCGTCGTTTTTGTTTACATCCTGTTCTTCCTTCTGGCGCTCAACCTCTTTTTCAATCTGAACTACTCCTGGGAGGGCTTGACCCTCATCGTTCGCATCTACATTTATATTTTTTCTTTCTATCTCGTATTCACGTTCTCCTCCATTAACATCGACCTTTTCGAGGACATATACAGGGAGCGTTTCGGCCCGCCAGGCGAGCAGATTCTGTTCCTCGAGGCCCGGGTCGCGCCGCTGCTTCTCATATATCTGGTTATAATCCTTTTTACCATCATCGCCGGAGTCAAGCACCCCGAGTGGCCATGGGCGCAGATTATCGAGGTGCTCAACGGGCGGTATTCCAACCTGGTGGTTTATTCGCTCTTCCTTCTGTTCGTCCTCAAACTGCGAAAGGATCCCTTCGTGACGATACCGCTGTTTTTGGGGATGTGTGTGGTGTACTTTTACCTGGACATGGCGGTCGATTCCCTGGCGGCCGGCAGGGTGCTCGTCCATCCGATGATGATCGTCAAATTCATTATTTTCTTTTTCTTTCTGTTTGTGGAGTTTTTCGCGCGGCGAAATCCTTTAAAGCTCCTCGTCACCGCGATTATCGTGAGCATGGCCTCGTACCTGCTCTCCATCGGGTCCTACCGGCTTATCTTCGCCACCGCCCCGGAGCATTCGTTTCGGAAACGGGAGTCGGGCCTCCAGCTCCTCAGTATGGGCTTCACCTCGCCGCTAATGGAGCTTAAGGGCGATCTCCTGCGCAATCCAAACGGGAATTTTTTCCGGGCCGTTCTGACGTATTCGAGAGAATACGGGATCGATATGGATTTCTCCGACGATGAATGGGAGGCACTGTTGTTTTCGGGATCGGTCGAGATGGCCGACCTTATCTCCGAACAAATCATGAACATGAACGTGCCGCTTCGGTATGAGAGTCTCATTGGATTCGCGCTCGAAAAATCGGCCCATGGCGAGCCGGGCCTTCAGAACGCGGCAAATTTCAGTAAAATTATGGCCCGGCACGTGCCCGGTAACGAGGACGATTTCAGGCGGAAAATAGCGGGCTCCGGAAGGGAGTTCGCCCGCTGGGGGCTCGCTGTGCTCGGCGATGGCCCGGACCGGGAGAACATCCCCTTTCTCATCGAATACCTCGCCAATACGGATTCGTCCCTCGCCGAGGTCGCCTATACATCCCTTCAGAGAATCACCGGGCTCGATCCCCGGAGCGTGCTCAACAGACGCATGAATGACCCCGATGTTATGGCCGCGTTCCGGGATTATTACCGACAAAATCGCAGTGGGCATTGACCGGGCACTGGCCGCACAGCGGGCCGCGGGCCTTGCAGATGGCGCGGCCGTGTTTTATGAAAAGCAAATGCCCGCTTATCCAGTCGGACTGGGGTATCACCGCGGTCAGGCAGGATTCCACCATGTCGGGATTGTCCGAACGCGCATATCCAATGCGGTTTGAAACGCGCAGGACATGCGTATCCACGGCGAAGGCGGGAATGCCGAAGCCCATGGCCAGTATGACGTTGGTCGATTTTCGGCCTACACCGGGGAGCGACATGAGTTCGTCTCTTCCGGATGGAAGCCTGCCCGCGTAACGCTCCATAACCATTCGGGCAAGGGCGCGGATGTTTCCGGCCTTGGTGCGGTAAAACCCCACGCTCCGTATGATGCTCTCCAGATCGGCTATCCGGGCCCGTGCGAGGTCCGCGAAATCCGGATACCGCTCGAAAAGGCGCGGTGTCACCGAATTGACCTGCCTGTCGGTGGTCTGTGCGGAGAGCACAACGGAAACCGCGAGCTGGTATGGATTTACGTATTTCAGCGCCGGCCCGGGGTTGCCGTGATGGGAGAGGAGGGCCGCCACGATTCGACGCGAGCGGGCCGGGGTCATGGTCGGGAGGCAAGCGCCCCGGCGGTCTGCGCGGCCGGAGGCCGCGTTTCCGGAAAAGCCGTTGTGTTTGGATGCCATTTGTTCGATCGCCTCCGTTCAAGATGACTCGACACCGGACCGTTCCCGCAGGACCGGAAAGGTCATAATGAAGCTCGCTCCCCTCCCCGGCGCCGATTCGACCCTGATGCCCGCGTTATGTTCGCGAAGGATCCTGCCGCTTATCGAGAGGCCGATTCCGGTGCCGTTTGTCCCGCGCTTGGTCGTAAAAAAGGGCGACCACATATTTCTTGCAATGTCCTCCGGGATTCCGGCCCCGTTGTCCTCGATGATCAGGCGGACCCCGTCGTCCGCCTGATCCGTGGCGATGGTGATCCTTCCGGAATAGCCGTTATCCGCGGTCTTCCGGTGCTCCACAATGGAGTCCCTGGCGTTAAGGAGCATGTTGAGTATCAACTGTTCGATGCTAACCCGGTCGGCGTGCAATCTGGCTATGTTCTCGTCGAGCACAAGTATAATATCGATGTCGTACTTTTTGAACTGGGTATTGACGAGATCGATGGCGTCCAGAATCGCGCCATTGAGGTCCATTATCCGCATGTTTATTCCGATTCGCCTGGAAAAATTACGTATCCGGTCTATAATGGAGGCGGACTTGTCCACCAGCGTACATACCTTCATGAGCTCGGCCGCCGCCTCGAGATTGTCGAATTCGTCGTAGTTGATGTCGTCCATCATGTTCTGGGCGATCGCCTTAATGCCGGTCAACGGCTGGGCCAGCTCATGGGCTATGCCAGTGGCGACCTCCGCCAGGCTCGCGTGGCGAGACATCCGGAGGAGTTCGTTGTCCTGCTCCTGGACAAGCGACTTGAGCTGTTCAACCTTCCGCCTGAGGCGGGTATTGCTGAGCATGAGGCCCCTGTTCAGTTTCCGTGATTTACCGAAGTGCGCCAGGATTCGGGCAACATGCGCATGATGGTCGTAAAATAAAAGAAGCGAAGTCAGCGCGTGAAGCGCCCCGGTTCCGGCCGCGTAATAAACCGAGGCGCCGGTCCAGGCCGAGCGGGCCGATGAGGCCATGACCGCGACGAGCGCGATCCGGAGAATCGGGCGGATTAGGGGCGGGGCGGATGCGCTCCCGGGAAAAAGCCAGGCGGTCCGGATGGAAAAGATCATGAGCAGGATCGAGGCGATGCGTGTCGCCTGCTCGGAGAATACGATCATAAAGGCCATGGAAACGGCCGATATCGCCGCGAGAACGAGCTGGCGCGGTTTGGCCCTGGTTCCGATTAGGCCCCTCGCCATCCGCGTGTAGGCCACCGGATAGAACGAAACTCCGGCAAGCGATATAATCGTCATCCAGGGGAAGGGCACCACGCCTTCCAGGTTCAGATATTCGGGTAAAAGGACGGCGAGAGCGCAGAGAGAGGATGCCGGAAATTCGATCGAGCTCCTGCGCCTGACGAAAAACAGCCTCGCGATGAATTCGAACAGGACCGCGAAAAAAAGGAACGTTACGATGGTCTTGACCGGGCTCATGACTGGCTTTAATCCGGCGGCTTGTTGTTTGACATTTGCCTAAACGGTTTGCATTATGTCAATAGCTTTTGCCGGCCAGCGGAAGGCGTGCCTCCCGAACTGTACCCGGAGACGATTTCCAGGGTTGCGGCCCGCCGACTGTAACGCCTGAACGCGGGAGCGGCAAGTCCGGCGGATAACGCATGAACGATACCGATGAGAAAAAACGACGCTACCTTCTGCTCTTCGGTCTGTCGGAAGATTTCGATTCCGAAGAGCTGCGGTCCGCGTACCGCGTGCTGGCAAAGCTAAACCATCCCGACGTGGCCGTCGATACGGAGGCCGGGATGCGGATGGTCATTATAAATGAAGGCTACCGCTTTCTGAGGGAGCTTCCGGCCTACCCGACATCCTCTTCCGGTCCACTCAAAACGGCCGGAGAGCCATGTTACGAACAGTACCGGAAGGCCTTCAAATCCATGGCTTCCGCTTTCGACGAGTATTTCGGCGAGGGCGTACGAAAGGGGCGGGTCGGCGACCTGGAATTCCTGCGCGAGCGGTTGAGAGAGGCAAAGGCGCAGTTTGCGGTGCTGGTGGAGGGAATGGACTATAATCCCTATGTCGATGACGCAATAGACCGGATTGCCAGTATAAATAAATGGCTGGGCTGAGAGAAAATGGTTGAAAAAAACATCCAACGGCCCAAGTATAGGCCAAGCAGAGATCGCAACAGGCGCCTGTAGCTCAGTGGATAGAGCAATGGCCTCCGGAGCCATGTGTCGCACGTTCAACTCGTGTCAGGCGCGAAGAAACAGGGGCGTGGGAAACCGCGTCCCTACCTGTTTGTCGCAGCGGCCTGTTCCAATTCTTTTTTACGCTCCCTTACCCTTGCCAGGTGGCCATTGATGATCCTGCCGTAATCCAGCTCGCCGCGAACTATCGCGTAGCGCTCGGATTCGATATAGCCCATGTCCGTCGTCAGGCGGTAATCTCCGGCCCTCTCCGCGTACCGGCGCGCCTCCTCCCAATAGGGCAGAGCCTTTCCGTACATATCCTCGGCGATGCCCAGGCTTTCGCCGATCTCTTTGGCGAAGTCGAGATTGTAGAAATATATTTTGCGCTTGTCGTAGCGGGCTGCTATCTTCATGTGGTCGCGCATGATGAGAATGTTGATGTGCATGAACATCAGGTTGCGGTATTTGGAATATTCCTCCTCGCTTTCAATTTTTATCAGCGCCTCGGAAGGATGGCGGAATTTGCATTCAAGCGCGATCTTCATACGCTCGATGTTTTTCCGCAGTGAGTTTTCGTTATAATACTGCTTCATGCCGTAAAGCAGATAGAAGTCCTCCAGGTAGTGGGGGACTGTTTTGAAATGAAGGCGCGATTTCGGAATGTAGTCCGAAAACGGCACGTATCGTTCCTTTTCCTCCTTGAAGTACTGGTATTGGTAGTCCTCGGACCATGCGCTATCCATCGACAGCATCAAAATGAGCGCGAGAGCTGCGAGGAGCGCGTTTTTTTTGGCGAAATCCTTCATTAGTTTGCTTTCTTTTTTAACGGCTCCGATTATGGCCTGGAGTAACTTTCCATTCTAATATCGGCAGAAGGAGAGGCAGTCAAAAAGCTATTTTTAGGAAGCAAGGCCCCGGGCGCTCTGCGCCAAAGCCGGAGGGGGGTTTGGGCTAATGCCTCTTGCTGGTCGGGTAGTTCACGGATAGGCCTTCTATATAGGCGTGCTCTCCACTAAGAGCGCGGACAGGATGTCCACGCGCGGCGGGACTAACGCCCCCGGCGCGCTGCGCCAAAGCCGGAGGGGGTTTGGGCTAATGCCTCTTGCTGGTCGGGTAGCTCACGGATAGACCTTCTATATAGGCCTGCTCTCCACTAAGAGCGCGGACAGGACGTCCACGCGCGGCGAGACTAACGCCCCCGGCGCGCTGCGCCACCCCCGGAGGGGGTTTGGGCTAATGCCTCTTGCTGGTCGGGTAGTTCACGGATAGGCCTTCTATATAGGCGTGCTCTCCGCTAAGAGCGCGAAAAAGATGGTGTAATTTTTAACAGCATCATTCAGCCCAGATGCTCGAAGACGATCCTTATTCCGATGGCGATCAGGATGAGGCCGCCAATCCTCATCACCCGTCGTCCGAGGAGCCTTCCCGCCTTTTTCCCGAGAGCTATTCCGGTTATGGAGAAGAGCGCGCACACAAGGCCTATAACGACACTCGGAAATAAAATCGGCTTTCCCAGAACGCCGATGCCGAGGCCCACCGCCAGCGCGTCGATGCTGGTGGCAAGGGAAAGCAAAACGAGCGTCCACCCGCGCGATGGGTCGCCCGGGATCATGTCGGAATCGTTGGGCGAGTAGGAATCGCGGATCATCCTGCCGCCGATGAAGGCGAGCAGGGCCATCGCAACCCAGTGGTCGTAGTCGCGTATCAGGTTCTCAACGAACGCCCCGCCGCAGTATCCGATGACCGGCATGAGAAACTGGAAGAGGCCGAAATGAAACGCCAGTCGAAAGTAGTGCCGCGGCGTGGGGTGGGGGATGACCATTCCGGCTACGATTGAAACGGAAAAGGCGTCCATGGCCAGGGCCACGGCAATCCCGATGATGCCTGCCAGATCCATCCCCGTCTCCAATCGCGGCCGTTTTTCTCAGGCCGCGTCCTCTGTAAAAAAGAGCTCAACGTAGCGCTTGAGCGAAAGCGCATATTCGAGTTTAATGGTGGTTTCCAGGGCCCAGGTGGAGCTGGAGTAAAGCTTCAGCGCATCCCGGAAATGATATAGGGCCTTAAGCAGCATCGCGCCGCTTATGTCCCGCTTGATGAATCCCCGGTTGTGTCGGTCGTAGAAAAGCTCACGGTGCGCCAGGTGTAGCGCGTCGTCTCCCTTCTTGTAGAGCCTGAAGGCCTCGACATCGACGAGATTGGCGTAGGTGTCGGGGATGTTAAGGCACTCCGAGGCCCTGTAGAAATTGAACACCATCTCCGTGAAAACGGCGAAGTGATCGAGAAGCTCCCGGTCTTCGGTCAGGGAGGCGAGCTTTCGTATGGCGTGATAATTGCGTCTCAGTACCGCCGTTACGTCCCTGAATATGCCGCGGTTTATGGGGTTCTCCCTGCGCACCAGGTTGTGAAGATTGTACTGGAAATAACGGTACAGGGCGTCCTTGGCCGACTCGCGATGCCGGACGAACTGGCGGATGAGCAGGTCGTCCTTCAGCTCCTCGCGCGGGTCGGGCCCCGGCGGCCTGTGGCCCCGGGCCTCTTTATGCCCTTCCGCCGCGGCGGGTTCGTTCTCCTCCGCCCTGGCGGCGCGGAAACGGTGTCCCTTCAGGCAGGTGTAGGCGTCGTTTAGTGAGGCCATGGCCCGCGTGGCCCATTCCACCCGGTCGGGGTTTCTGTCCGGGTGTAACTTGAGGGCGAGGCGCTTGTATGATTTTACCAGTTCCTCGTCGCTGGCCGTTTCGCGGATTTCAAGAAGCCTGTAACAAGCCTGTATGTCCATCGCCTGCCTTAAGTGGGTCGTATAGATGCGAGCGGCTTTCGGAGGTTAATAAATTACGGATGTCGGTTCAAGAGATTTTTCCGGCTTAGCGCACTATTTTTTCGATGTGCTCGAAGGAGTACTTCCGTTTGATATGGTGCCGCCGCAGACAGTAGTTGTCGCGCGTCAGCACGTTGGAGCCGTAGTCCGTGGAAAATACGCGCTCGTATCCGGCGTTCATGCACATGCGAATGAGCGGGATGTTATAACGGCCGTAGGGAAAGGCGAAATATTTTATCTCTTTGCCTAAATATTTTTCGAGTATCCTTTTCGAAAGGTAGATCTCGTCGAAAAGCCTTTTTTTGGATTCGGGCGTATTCTGCGCATTGAGGCGGACCAGGTCCGCATGGCTCAGACTATGGCCTTCAACCGTCACCCCGCCTGCATCGAGCTCGCGCAGGCGCTTCCAGGTGATGTTTTTGTCCGCTCGAACATATACGTTGTCGGTGTAGACGAAGAGGGTTATCGGGTAGCCGAACTCCCTGCTGAGAGGCAGGAGCTTGGTGTGCATGGAAAGGAACCCGTCGTCGAAGCTGATCGCGATCGCCCGCTCCTCCAGGGAACAGCCGCCCCCCAGTCTTTCGACGAACTCGGAAAGGCTCAATACGCGTATGCCCGAGTCCCTGAGCAGAGTGAAGTGCCCGCGAAGCGCATCCAGGTCGACCGAGAACGGGCCTTTGCCGTCGATGTTGTGATATAAGAGCACGGGGACGGAATTCAGGCGTCCGGTCTCCTCTTCCCGCAGATGTTGCCATCCAGAGGAGCCTTGGGCCAAAGGTCGGAACGTCGAAGAGCGCCAGAAAAGGAGCAGGTATACGGCGACGCCGGTTATAAAAAAGATCGCGAAGAGTATGGGCAGGTTGTTTTTATAAATGTATTTCATGCCGCTGCCGTGGTATGGACAATTGCTTTATCATGAATCTATTTTAAAAAATCGTTCAAATCAACATTTTACCGAAAATAATTCGCCGTTTTCGGGAAAGACGGTTTTCCCCCAGCTTCCGGGGAAGAGGGGGGAGGGCGTATAGGCGAATTCTTTTAAATTATCGGCAAAAATTAGAGCGCCTTCCCCATAAAGAATTCTTGACACCGCCCGCCGGAAGGGGTACTCCGCTGTCAGAGACACCATCCGGGAGAACTCATCGATCATGATTAAATTCACCAAGATGCAGGGAATCGGCAACGATTACATATACATCGACGCGCGCGCCGCCGCGCCGAGGCATCCCGAAAGGCTGGCGGTGGCGATGAGCGACCGCCACTTCGGGGTGGGCTCTGACGGCCTCATCCTCATCCTTAAATCCGAAACAGCCGACTTCAGGATGAGGATGTTCAACGCGGACGGCAGCGAGGCGGAGATGTGCGGAAACGGAATACGCTGTTTCGCGAAATATGTATATGACCGCGGCCTGTCGAAAAGCAAGCGGATATCGGTCGAAACCCCCGCCGGGATCAAGCATCTGGACCTTTCTGTGCGGAACAGGAAAGTGGAGAGCGTGCGCGTGGATATGGGCGAGCCCATCCTCCAGCGCGAACGCATTCCCATGACCGGAAACCCCGGCATGGTCATAAACGAGTCCCTGCCCCTCGGCGACGGCGTTCGATTCGAGATAACCGCCGTATCCATGGGCAATCCGCATGTCGTGATCTATGTCGAGGACGTTAAGAACTTCCCGGTCGAAAAATACGGAACCATGATAGAAAACCACGACCTGTTCCCCAATCGCACGAATGTCGAATTCGTGCAGATACTGAACCGGGACGAGGTCGTTCAGCGTACATGGGAGCGCGGTTCGGGGGAGACGCTGGCATGCGGTACGGGGGCCTCCGCGGTGACTGTGGCGGGAGTACTTACGAAGCGCACCGCGCGGTCCATACTGGTGCATCTAAACGGGGGCGATTTGCGCACCGAGTGGAGGGAGGAGGACAACCATGTCTTCCTGACCGGTCCGGCTGTCGAGGTCTTCCGGGGGACCTGGCCGGGCCAGGCATCAGTCCCTGCCCGCGGCAACCTCCCATAGCCGCTTTAGCGGTACGCCCTTTTCCAGCAATACTACCCGATTGATTGACGGCACGTTTTCGACGATGCTCTTCTCGAGGGCCGTGCGGAAATTGTCTTCGGAGCCGGGAATGACTGGAGTGCCGTCCCTCAGCATGGCAAGCCCGGCATCGATATAGCAAGTGTCGCCCTTAAGCCAGATGGCCCGCACATGCGTGTCGATCGGCACCGCGCCCGAGGTATTCTCGTAGATGGATCCCCTGCTGACAATTCGGAAGATGAGCGCGGCGAACTTTTCCTTTTCCTCGGGTACTTCGATTCTCCTCGCCTCTTTGAGAAGGCTTTTCCCGTCGTTTGCGGGTATGTAGATGTTCCTGCTCTCGCGCAGGTCGAGTTTCGGCAGGGAGGGGAAAATGTCGAAGATGTTCTTTTCGGCATGATGGCAGAAGACCAGGTAGTCGAAGATGAGCAGGAGCGAAATTGCGAGCACCAGAAAGCGGTTTTTCCGGACGCGGTCACCGTCCAGTACATTTTTGTACGCGATCGCCTTTGCGTGGAGAGAGAACACGGTTTCCCTCGCTTCCGCGGCGAATGCCTTTACGCGAGTAAGGACTTTTTTCATGGAGTAACGCACCGGACACGCCAATCGTTGTGGCAGGGTAAACGGTCTCTCCGGGCGATGTCACTAATTTTTTATCATTTGATCGTATTTTTTTATAAAGGTCACCAATCCCTTGCCAATGCCCCGCGCGATTTTCTCCTGGCAGGCCGCCTTCTTCAACTGCTGCGCCTCGTGCTGATTGGTGATATACCCAATTTCGGCGAGCGCGGCGGGCATGAGCGATCCGCGAAGCACGAAAAAGTCGGCCTTCTTCACTCCGCGTGACTTGAACCCTGTCGCCGCGCCATTCATACCCGACTGTATGCACTCCGCCAGGAGGGCGCTCTCCCTCTGGATTTGTGCAGTCAGCATGAAGGCCTCCATATGTTCTATTTCGTCATAACTTTTACGGTGGGATTTTTCCTCGAGCACCACGACGTTGTTTTCGAGCGCAGCGGTGGCGCGCGCCTCCTCATTCGAGGGGCTTTGCGAGAGGTAATAGGTTTCGAATCCCGAAATGCGAGGCGAGATGGAGGCGTTGACATGGATGCTCACGAATACCCCGTTTTCGTTTTCGCGAAGGTGGCCGTTCGCCATTTTGGTCCGTGTGGCGAGTTCTATGAAGCGGTCGGACTGGCGGGTAAGGACGATACGAACCCCTTTGAGGTTCGCCTTCAGATAACCTTCCAGGCTTCGGGCCACGCCAAGCGTGATGTTCTTCTCGTACAGGCCGCCCCGGCCTATGGCCCCCGGGTCTTTGCCGCCGTGACCGGCGTCTATGATTATAAAGCAAATCCTGTCGCGCGCGGGGGGCTTTTCGTCCATGTCGCCCGCGGGTGGCTTATCGATTATGGGCGGCCCCGTTCGTTCCGTCCTAACGGCGGAAAGGACGATAAGGCTGTCTTTTCTCGTTAGGGTATGATCGGGGTATAAACCGCGCAGTAGGTCCTCGGCGAATTCCACCGGAAAGAGGACGTCACCCTCCCTGCGAAGCACCGGGCGCGAGTATTTTTTAAGCGATCCGTTAAGGAGCGCCACCGAGAGGCCGACCTGGTATACCGCCGTCCTGGCTCCCCGGTAGAATCTGCCGCGCTGGGTGATGATGTCGAAGGAGTTGTCCAGCCCTCCCAGGCGATTGAGGTCGGAGAGGGCGACCAGGTCGCCGCCGTCAAGCGTTACGATGGGAAGGGACCCGTTTCCGGCAAGGGAACGGGAAAAGCCAAAAAGAAGGAACAGAACGAGCGCAAACCGGAATTTACCGCTCTTTTCCAAAATAGATCCTTGAGTAAATCTTCCAGTACGCAAGTGAGGAAAGGAGTAGGAACACGAGGACGGCGGCGATCGAAAGCGCCTGCAAAGACAGCCCGAATATCAGGATGGGCGGCTCGAGGATGAACACGAGCCCGCAAAGGGCCATGAATCCCACCATTATCTTTCCATAGATGTTGGGGCGAACCTGTATGTCCTTTCTGGAGAAGAGCAGGGCCCCGCCAATAACGGCGTATATGTCGCGCGCAAGGATTACAGCGAGCATCCACGCGGGGAAGCCCTTGTAAACGCACAGCGCCACCGCAAGGGTTAGAACAGATATTTTGTCCGCGAGCGGATCGATAAACTGGCCCAGCCGGGATACCTGGTTGAGCGTTCGGGCGAGAAAGCCGTCGAAGAAATCCGTTGCGGCCAGAAATACGAGCAGGGCGATGCTGTAATACCGGTATTCGTGTATGCCGTTGACTTTCTCGAGATGGAAGGCGATGGCGATAAACGGGACAAGGAGTATCCGCATCAGCGAGAGGAAGTTTGAGATGGTAAAAACCCTGCCGGAAAAAAGCTCTCGTATTTTCATCGTTCCCTGTTCCGCCGGTGGCGGGTCGTTTCAGGCCGTACGGCCCGCCGCCGGCCCGCCCTGTGTCTCTCCTCCAATGGGCGCAGTGCAACTATTTATGGGCGGAAGACATTCAGTCAAGAGAATTTCCCCTCCCGATTAATAATGCTTGACGAATGCCAGGGGCTTATTTCTGATACACCCTTGATTACGAGCCGTGCGGCTATTCGCGAACCCCCCGGGCGTTTATGCGGCACGCGGCAATTGATATCGCGGGACGATGATGCAGGACCACTCTCCATCCAAAAACAGCGGCGACAAGCCCCGTTTCGATTTTACCTATTTCAGGCCGATCGGCAGAATAGCGCTCATTTTTTTTGTGGGGCTCTCTTTCTATTTATTCGTGTCCACGCTCATCCTGCTCCTGCTCACCAAGCCCGACCGCGAGGTGAAGGTTCCCGACGTTGTCGGGAAACAGTTCGCCGACGTATGCAACGGGCTCGTTCGCAAGGGCTTTCGGCCGGAAATACGCTTTCAGGACGTTTACGATATTACCGGCGGAACCATCTTGAGCCAGTATCCGGAGGCGGGAGAGATCGTCTACGAGGGCGGCGCAATCAAGCTCCAGGTGAGCAGAGGCGCTCTATACGTCGATGTTCCGAACCTTACCGGCATCGAGCTCCCGTTTGCCGTCAACAAACTCCGAAATCTGCACAGCCATAATCGTTCGGTGTCGCTTGCGGCCGGCGCTATTACATACATACCTTCCGATAAAACGGGCGAAAATATCGTCCTGGACCAAAGCCCCAAGGCCGGCGAAAAGGTCACGCCCGACCGTCGTATAAACATACTGGTCTCCGCCGGTAAAATAGAAGGCGACATGCTCATGCCTGGAATCACTGGACAGTCCATCGATCTCTGTTTGGACCTTCTGCTTTCCAAGGGGCTGTCGATAGACGAAGAGGTAGTGGAGACGGGCCTTTCCGAGCGAAGCGGCCTGGTGGAGGGCCAAAAGCCGGAAAAGGACGCCGCGATACAGCGGGGCGGCTCCGTAAGGCTCAAGGTGTCGTACTACAAGCCGATAGAGCTGCTGTATCGCGCATACGAGCGCGTTCAGTACGACATATCGAAGGGCGACGATCCCGGTTTATACGAGGCCTACGTCGAGGACGACAGCCCGCGCCGGATAGCCTATTCGCGGGTCATGAGGCCGGGGGATAAAATGGATTTCGTGTTCCACCGTAACGGAAATGCCCGCGTCTACATCCTGTATAATAAAAAGAAGATAAAAACCCTGAGGTTCGATGCCGGCGAATTCTGACAACGGCGTTCTTCTGTCTCCCTCCATTATCGCCTCTGACCTTTCGACGATGGGAAGGGACGTTTCGGCCTTCGATCCCGCCGCGTTCGATCTGCTACACCTGGACGTTATGGACGGTAATTTCGTACCCAACCTCACCTTTGGCCCCGGCTATATAAGGGCGCTGGCATCGCATACATCCATCCCGCTCGACATTCACCTGATGATCGAGCGCCCGGAGCTCTCGCTGGAGGCCTACCTGGAGCTTGTCCCCTGGTGCTTGACGATACACTACGAATCGACCCGATTCCCCTCCCGGATTTTGCAGACCATCAGAAAAGCGGGCGTGCGCGCGGGGCTTTCCGTCAACCCGGCGACCCCGATCGAGGCGCTCTACGACCTTAGCGGCGAATGCGACCTCATCCTCGTGATGTCAGTTGACCCCGGTTTTTACGGCCAGGCCTTCATGCCGGCCGCTCTGGACCGGATCAGGCGCCTGCGCGGACACCTGGACTCCACTGCCGGCGGCGCAGGGACGCTCATACAGGTGGATGGCGGCATTTCCGTAAAAAACATCGGCGAAGTGGCAAGGGCCGGAGCGAGGGTGATCGTGGCGGGCAATGCGGTGTTCGGCGCCGACGACCCCAACCGCGCGGCCCGGGAACTCAAACGTGCGGCCGCGGACGGCATGCGGGCCGTTTGAACCGGCCGGGCATAGCCGGGAAAGGCCGGAGAGCGGACCGGGGGCCATTCTCATTCGCGATTACAGTTCAATGCGCCGATAGATCACGCGGTGGGCCGCCGGGCCGGTCAATTTGTATTGACAAAAATCCGGCACAGGAAATAATCATCCCCTAATCTTCTGAGGAGGTAGCGGCGTGTCGGTAAAGATTCGACTGCAGAGAGTTGGGACAAAGAAAAAACCCTTTTACCGGGTGGTTGTGATGGATGAGCACAAGCGCAGGGACGGCGTGGCGATAGAAAACCTCGGTCAGTACCAGCCCATTTCCGCGGGAAACCAGTTTACGGTCGACGAGGCCAGGGTGATCGACTGGCTCAAGAAGGGGGCACAGCCGACGGAAACCATCGCGAAACTCTTGAAAAAAACGGGAGTGTGGCGGAAATTCAAGAGCGCCGAATAAGCCCTGGAGGCCGGAATGAATTATAAGGACCTGGTGGAATACATGGTGAAGTCCCTGGTCGACAACCCCGACGAGGTGATGATACGGGAAGTCGAAGGGGAAAAGTCCACCATTCTGGAGCTAAAGGTCACCAAGGACGACATTGGGAAGGTCATCGGCAAACACGGCCGCATAGCGAGGGCCATACGGACTATCATAAACGCGTCCGCCACGAAATCCGGAAAGAGGGTAGTGCTGGAAATACTTGATTGAGTGATTCCCATATACGAATAGCGAAGATCGCGGGCGCCCACGGCCTGAAGGGGCGCCTGAAAGTGGTCGTTATATCCGACATCGCCGAACGTTTTTCCCCGGGAAACGAGGTATGCGTCAAAAAGGGACCGCTCTATGAGCGATATGCCATAACGGAGTTTATCCCGGTGGACGGAAAAACGGCGCTGCTCCGCCTGTCGGGCATCGACGACAGGGACGCGGCCCTTTCGATGCGGGGGCTGGAGGTGTTCATCACCCGCGAAGAGGCTGAGAAGACGAGGGATGTGCTGGAGGGCGGATCCTTCTATTATTATGATATTATAGGTTGCGAGGTATATCTGCGAGGGGAAGCCTTCGGGCGCGTGAAGGACATCCTTTCCGGTGGGGCCGGCGAGCTTTTAATCATAGAGCTTCCCGGCGGGCGCGAACATCTGCTCCCGTTCGTCGAATCGATGGTGAATACCGAGCGGGTTTTCTCGGGCAGAATCGATATCGATCCCATCGATGGCCTCCTGGATTGACGCGCCGGTGTTCCGACAATTTTTAAGGACAATGGCCGGTCGTTATTGGCGGTAGTGAAGATAATAACCCTGTTTCCGGAATTTTTCACGAGCCCGCTTTCCACGGGGCTTCTGGGAAAGGCTATCGACGCCGGTCTTCTTCGGGTGGATGTGGTGGATCTGCGCGATTTTGCCGAAAGCCGTTACCGCCAGTGTGATGATTATCCCTACGGAGGCGGAAGCGGCATGGTGTTGATGCCGGGGCCGCTTTTTCGGGCCATCGAGTCGGTCCGGGGAGAGGATACGAAAGTGCTGCTTACAAGCGCCTCGGGCGAGCTGCTCACCCAGGAAATGGTAAAGCGGCTGGCCGGCGAGATGGAGCTCTGCATAGTCTGCGGCCACTATGAGGGGGTCGACCAGCGCGTGGTGGACCGTTATGTGGACCATGAGGTGTCCGTCGGCGATTATGTCCTGTCCGGCGGAGAATACGCGGCCCTTACGATACTCGACGCAACGGCGCGCTACATACCCGGCTTCATGTCGAACAGCGAATCGCTCGTCGAGGAAAGCTTCGAGAACGGCCTGCTGGAATACCCGCAGTACACGAGACCGGCCGAAATCGAAGGGCTTTCGGTGCCGGAGGTGCTTTTAAGCGGGGACCACGCCAGGATACGGAGATGGCGTTTGGACCAGCGCCTGGAGCGGACCGAAAGGCTGAGGCCGGACCTGTATAAACGATATTGTGAGGGAAAGATTAAAGGAGAAGAATGATGAATATAATTGAAACCGTCCAGAAGGAAATCATGCCGCTCGATCGTCCCATGAACTTTGAGGTCGGCGACACCGTAAAGGTGCATTATAGAATCGTGGAGGGAAGCCGCGAGCGCATTCAGGTGTTCGAGGGGATAGTGATCGCCATAAACAACAAGGGCGTCGGCAAGAGCTTCACGGTACGTCGTATATCCTACGATGTCGGCGTGGAAAGGGTGTTTCCCCTCTATTCGGCCCGTATCGCCAGGATCGAGCCCATACGAAAGGGCAAGATCCGCAGGGCCAAGCTGTACTTCCTTCGCGAGCGCACCGGCAAGTCCGCCAGGCTTAAGGAGAAGAGGGTCGCCCGCGGCAAGGCCGTCGCTCCGGTGGTGGAGGTTCCCGCCACCCATGAGGCGATTCCTGAGAACCAGGAAAACGAAAACGCCTGAGCGGCGAGGGGGCGGCCGCCGGCGCCTCCATGGCCCCACGTTCGACATAGAGCGTGAACTGTTGGACCAGGGATACCGGCGGATAGTCGGTGTCGACGAGGTCGGCAGGGGAGCGCTTGCCGGCCCTCTGTATCTGGGGATGGTGATGTTCTCTCCGGATACCATAGCCCGGCCCCCGGAGGACCTGCTCTCCTCCGTGGACGATTCGAAAAAATTGGGCCACCGGGCCAGGCTTGCCGCTCTGGAGCACATTCGCGGCAGCGCCTCATGTCTCTATGCCTCCGGGGTATCCCACCGGACGGTCGATCGCCTCAACATCAACGGCGCTACCGAATTTCTGCTGTGCAGGATGTTAGGCCATCTCCCCGAGCCCCCCGATGTGGTCATCATGGACGGGCGCTTCGCCTTTTCCCCCGGCTTGCGTTTCATCTCCATAAAAAAGGGGGACTCCATCTCCATATCGATCGCTTCGGCTTCGATCGCCGCGAAGATATATCGCGACCGCATTCTGGATAAATTTGATTTGATTTATCCCGGCTATGGGTTAAAAAAAAACAAAGGCTACGGGACGCTCGAGCACAGGGAATCGATCGTGCGAATGGGCCCATCGCCGGTGCACCGCCGGAGTTACGCACCCCTGCGCGATCTGACGAACCGGGAGGACCTTTTCGCGGGAAATGAGGATCGATAACTCGGCCACCATCACCATTTTCGGGAGAGGGGCGCATGCGGAAGCCCTCGGTGCGCTCGAGAAGGGAGGGGTGATCGGTGCGAGGATTGTCGAACGAATCGACACCCATCGCGCGGTTTTGGAGATTGCCGGGAGGCGGGTCTCCGCGAACTTTGTAAACGGCCTTCCCTCCGCCGGACGCCTGGACCTCTTGCTTGAAAAAAGGACGGGCTCCACTTTCGTCTTCAGGCTTGTTGCGGAGGACCCAAAGGCGACAGCCCGGGAGCGCCTGCTGGATTTAACCCCTTTCGCCCGGTCCGACACGGGGCGTATTCCTTTCGGAAGGGCGCCAACAGACGGGCTTGTGGGGGTCTATGCGTACAGCAGCCTGCTTTTCAGGCTGTCCGGGGGCGTCGAGAAAAAGACCGGGCTTTCGGAGGTGCTTAACGCGCTGGCCGCCCGGGGAATAAAAATAGAGAGTTTGTTGTTTTTTTCTTTCCTTTTTTCCGATTTTGAGGGTATTAATCTGAATTGCCTCGCCTCTGTCCTGGCGATCTCCGAAAGAGAGGGGCGGCGGCGCCACAACCAGTCAGTCGTGAGATTCGCGGCGGAGGACGGTTCATTCGATGGGACCGGCGGTATTCTCGATGCGCTTGACGAATTCGTCGGCGAGTCTCAGAGCGGAGAGGAAATAATCCGCCAATTGTCGCACTCGCTTCTCGATGCCGGGGCTGCCGGAGAGCTTTCCGCAAGGAGCGGAATCATATACTTTCACGACGAGGGTTTCAGGGAGGCGAGGTACATAGGAAGCGCGGACGGCATGGCGGTCGAGGCCGATTTTTCCCAATTGGGGCATGTTGAGCTTTTGGCCAGAGAGTGGAACGACCATATTCGCGTTGACGTCTTTTGCGACAACGGGGTCGTTCGCGACGAAATAGCCTCGGACAGGGATCGCCTGGCGGCGACGATAGGCTCGGCGGCGGGCATGAACTGCACGGTTTCGGTGAGGTCAATCGACCGGGCGATGGATGTGATTCGCGAGCAGGGCGCCTTCCTCCTGCAGGGAGGCGAATTCGATGCGCGGGCATAGGCGTGGGGAAAGGCTGGGCGTGGCCCTGGCCTATTCCCCGGCGGAAGAGGCGCCGCGGGTGCTGGCGAGCGCCCGAGGGAGCCTTGCGGAGCGCCTGGAGCTCATTGCGCGCGAACACGGAGTGGAAATATACCGGGACGCCGACCTCGCGGCGGCGCTCTTTGCGCTGGACGCGGGGAGCGCGGTGCCGCCGGAGCTTTACAGGGCGGTGGCCGAGGTGCTGGCGTACTGTTACAGGATCAATGAGCGCTTGAAAGACAAATTGGCGGAATAAGGAAATCGGACAATGGCGGGTATCATGAAGAAGATCCCGGTCGAGGAGCTTCGGCCGGGAATGCGGTTCGATAAGCCGGTCTATATCGACAGTAACAACATGCTTGTCGGCGCCAACGTAACCATCAAGGAGAGCGACATCAAGCGGCTGATGAAGTGGGGCATCAGCGAGATCGAGACGATGGGAAACCTCTCCTCGAGCGAAAGCGATATGCGCTTCGTCCAGAAGATCGACGCGTCGATCTCGGCGGACGCCAAAAAAATCGTCGACCAGTACAGCCTTCTGCTCTTAAAGCGAAAAGAGCTGATGGACATTCACCGCGAGGCCTGCAGGGTGGTGGGGGACGTCTATACGGCCATCAAAAACGACGAGATGTTCACCACGGACTCCATCGAGAACACCGCCAAGAGCATAATACGGCTGATGGAGGAGGATAACAATATCGTCCTGTTCCTCTACGGGCTGGAGGAGGGCAAGAACTACCTGGTCGCCCATTCGGTGAACGTGACCTTCTACGCCCTTCTCATAGGGACGGCGCTTAAATACACGCCTGAAAAACTGCGCGAGCTCGCCATCGGAACGCTTCTTATCGACGCGGGCATGGCGAAGATGCCCGCCTATATCGCGTACAAGCAGTCCAATCTGAGCGATCACGAATTCAATCTAATCAAAACGCACACGCTCCACGGCTACCGCCTCATCAAACAGCTCGGCAAGGTCCGGGAAAAGAGCGCTCTGGTCGGCCTGCAGCACCACGAGCACTTCGACGGCAAGGGATACCCCAGGGGGATCAAGGGCACCCAGATCGACGAGTACGCGCGCATCGCGGCCATAGCGGATTCATACGAGGCCCAGATTTCAAGCCGCAGCTATCGCGAGAAGCAGTCATTCTATCACGCGATGAAGAACCTGCTTTCAAGCGGCGTAAACAGGTTCGATCCGGTCATACTCCGCGTTTTCCTGTCGAAGATGTCGGTCTATCCGATAGGCTCCCTGGTGGAGCTCAATGACGGGAGCGTGGGCCTGGTAATAGGTTCCGTGCCCAGAAAGCCGCTTAGGCCCATCATAAAGCTGATTTTCGACAGCGAGAAGAACAGGCTGTCCGACCTCCTTATCATAAACCTGCTCGAGGAGACCGCGCTTTTCGTCAATCGGGTGCTCGACGAAAAGGAAGCCGGTGTAAGCCTCCTCGATGTCCTCTGAGCCCCGCCGCGTGGAGCACGTAAATCTAAGACAAATGGGCGCCGGAGGGGAGGAGCTTGCCGCCTCCTTTCTGGAGGGCCGCGGTTTCGAGATTCTCGAGCGTAACTATCGGTTCGGAAGGGCCGGCGAGATCGACCTCATCGCCCGCAGGGGAAACCTCGTAGTATTTGTGGAAGTAAAGAGCAGAAACACCCAGGTCTACGGGGGGCCGCTTTACGCGATCAATCGCCGTAAAAAAGAGACTCTTCGCCTCGTCGCGTCGCACTTCCTCGCCCGGCGGCCGGAGCTCAATTCCAGGGACATCACCTTCCGCTTCGATATGATCGCCGTTAGCGGCGTCTCGGTTGAATTGATAGAGGATATTCTGCGCTGACAGGTCCGGCCGGGCAAAAAATGCTCATGATTCGCCCTCCTTTTGCCGATTGTAAAAGATGAGGTCCAAAGACCCGTTCATGGAGGAGCGGGCGACCTTATTGCAAGGAGTGCGCCATTATGAAGAGTCTCATGAACAAGGATGATCGTGAGATAAAGCCGGGATCCCTCCGCGGCGATCCGAAGAAGATAGAAGAATATCGAAAACGCGTCGCCGATGAGACGTATCTGGACCACGCCATCAAAAAGATAGCGACGGACCTGTCTCATTATCTCACGAAATGATATCGTACCGTTTCCATGGGGCCATTCCGGGGGCATGCAGGCGGCCGGGGCTTCGTCATGATTGAAAAAAGCGATTCCTACAGGAACCTCCAGCAGAACAAGAAGCTGAAGTATCTATTCATGGCGCTGTTTTCGCTTCTGCTCTTTTCCATGGGGTATATCTTCCGGTATTATTTCTGGCCGTTCCTCTTCGCCCTGGTTTTCTACATAGCGCTGTCCCCGCTGCACATATTTGTAGGACGGTTCGTCAAACGCAGGTCGCTTTCGGCGACGCTGATGATCGTTCTGCTCTTTCTGGGTTTTCTCATCCCGCTTTTTTTTCTGCTTCTCAATCTCGCGGACCAGAGCTATGATGTGTATCAATTCGTAGAAAAGAAATTCAAGCCCTCCAGGCTGGACGAATTCTTCTACAGTAGCAATTTTATCGGTGAACTCGCGCACAGCCTTCGCATATCCAGGGGAGAGCTCGCCAAGAAGGCCACCGAAATCATGCAGAGCGTTTCGTTCTCGGTGTTCCGCAACCTCACGGACCTATTGACATTTTCCATACGGTTCTCCATCAACTTCTTCTTTATGCTGCTCATTCTGTTCTTTCTCTTTATGGAAGGCGGGAAGTTCAAGGAGGCGATCTACCGGGCGAGCCCATTCCCAAGGGACATCGAAAACGACATCGCCAACCGCCTCAAGGAGGTCATAAAGATTCTCATTGCGGGGAATCTTCTTATCATGATACTCCAGGGGGGGATGGTCGGGATCGGGCTCTTTATCGCGGGAATAAACGGGGCTCTCCTATGGGGCGGTGTCGCGTCGGTGTTCTCTCTCATCCCTGTCATAGGGACATCGGTGACATGGGTGCCCGCGGCGATCTATCTGGCGGCCGTCGGCCGGCCCGGCTGGGCGGCGTTTATCCTTCTCTGGGGCCTGGCCTGGTACCTGCTCCTCGAGAATTTTCTCAAGCCCAAGGTCTTCGGACAGCGGCTCAATTTTCATCCCCTCATTTTCTTCTTTCTGCTTCTTGGCAGTATTCAGGCCTTCGGGCTTTCCGGGGTCATTGTCGGGCCTCTGCTCCTTACGCTGTTTTATTCGTTCCTCGAGATATACCGCGTTCTGGACGAGTACGACTCGCGGCAGTCGTCCCGGGGATGCGAGGATGGGTCCGGCGGCGGATTCAGTGCCTGATATCCGGTTCGAGCGAGCCGTCGTAGACCGTGAAGCGGTTCCTGCCCTTTCCCTTGCTGTGGTAAAGCGCAAGGTCGGCTTTCTGGATGAGCTCCTCCCTGTCGTAGGCATGCTCGGGGAATGAGGCTATTCCAATGGAAATTGTAATCGGGCGGTTCACGGGGGGGTAGCTTTGGGAACCCACCACGTTCAGCATGCGCTCGGCCACGCGCATCGACTTTTCCACCCCGGTTTCGGGGAGGATGATCCCGAATTCCTCCCCTCCGTACCTGGACACGGTGTCGTGACTACGGCATGCCTTCAGGATATTCATCGATATCTTCTGTAAGACCATGTCGCCGGCCTGGTGTCCGAAATCGTCGTTGACCGCCTTGAAGCCGTCGATATCCGCCATCATGATCGTCAGACTTTCCGTCTTCCTGCGGCAATACAGTATTTCCCGCTCGAGGCTGTCCTGGAAGTATTTATGGTTGAACATCCCCGTCAGCGCATCCGTAAGCGACATGCGAAAATAGATGTCGCGTTCGCGCGCCGCCTTGATGAGTTCCTTGCGTTCGAGGGTTTTTCTGATGACGATATCGAGGTGTTCCAAATTTATGGGTTTGCTGATGTAATCGATGGCGCCGGCCTTCATGAAGGAGACGGCGGACTCTATGGAGCCGTAACCCGTAATGACCACTATGTCGAGCTCGGGGTTGATGGACTTGATTTTGTCGAGTACGGCCATGCCGTCCATCCCCGGAAGATAAATGTCGGTTATGACCATGTCGTACTGGTTTCCCCCAATGAGGCGAATACCCTCCTCGCCGCTTGCCGCGGTGTCCACCGAGTGCCCCACGCGTTCCAGAAACTTTTTCACCACCTTGGCCACGTTTTGGTCGTCGTCGATAAGGAGGATGCGACCCCGGGTCTTACTTTCGGTACTGAACATCGGATTTTTCCTTTTTCATTATGAAAAGATAGTTGAACCCCCGCAGGAAGAAATTCCCCTCCTCGGCCGCTTTGTGGTAGTTTCCCATTTTAAGGGTCCTATTGTGACGGGTGACGCTGATTATGTCAACGGGCGTAAACCTCCGGGAGAGCAATCCGAAAAGTGCGAACCCGATGGGGATAAAGCCCCTTTTCCGGTGATAATAATCGCTGACGTAGAGCGCCATGTGGCGGTCGTTTCTCAGTATCCGGTGGATCTCTCCAAATACGCCCTCCATGGCCTTGAAATAGGCGGGATCAGCCGCGTTGAGCCGCCCAATACAGTCCTTTTCCGAAGAGTACTCAATGTTATCGCCGTAAGGGGGATCTATAAAGACGAAATCCGCTTTGCGGTCCTCCAGGGGGAGCCTTCTTGCATCGGCGCGGAATATGTCCTCACGAACAGGATTTATGTCGTAGCCGAGCGCCCGGCGCCCGGTATCCCTGCATACGTCGATGGTGGTGCCGCTGCCGCACATGGGGTCCACGACGAGTTGACCGGCCTTTGTATACCGCGAAAGGAGGTTCCAGATGATATATGACGGCGTTGCCCCGGCGTAGTCCTGGTCGCCCTGCTTACCCTTGCCGTAGTTCTGCGAGGGATAGTTCCAGAGGGTTGTTGTTTGTACGCGAAGCGGAGGTTTGTTCATTTCATTTATTGGATACGTTTTCGGCGCCGGTTGTCTTCCACGCGTTTCTACAGGATATGCATAGAGCTTATAATTGGAGGACACTATTTGTAAACCAGTTTTTTCGTGTATTTGCGCGGAGGCGGTCAATGCGGGTTTTCGATTTGTTAACCTTTATTATTAAAAAATTCATTGACATATAGGGGGATGGAAATAAAAGAAAATCACTTCGAGTTTGCGCTCCTAAGGCGGATGCTATGGGGCCTGACCGCAGGCCGGGCGAGAAATCACCCCGCCTCCCGATTCTGTAAAGAAGTGCAAAACCCCGGGCCCTGCAGGCTGCCTGCCGGCGGGCCGCCTTGGACGGCGGAGGGGGCGTTTGCATGTCGGTAACTTTATTGGCGCAGGGTCGGGTGGAATGGTGCTATCATTTTCTCCGTTTTTCCCCGGTTGCAGATCGCTTTCTATCCCGACCTCCCGTTCGGGCCCGGTTATCGCTAAGCCCATGAATATATGTCTTCCGCCTTTGCGGAATGCACATAGAGCATTAACACAGTTCATCAATGGTCGATCAAAATAAAGGCAGGAGGATAGTTATGTCCATAACCAGAAGGGATTTCCTCAGGCTGTCCGGTGTTACGGCGGCCGGGGCTTTCTTCGGCGGTGTATCGTTCCTCAGCGGGTGTAAATCCGCGCCTGACAAACTGCAGGGAACCCGCGAAAGTACGACGATTTGTCCTTACTGCGGGGTCGGGTGCGGCCTTATCGTTTCAACGAGGAACGGCAAAATCGTCAATATCGAGGGCGACCCGGACCATCCGATAAACCAGGGCTCCCTCTGTTCGAAGGGTAGCGCGCTCTTCCAGATCTCCGACAATCCAAGAAGGCTGTCCAAGGTCCAGTACAGAAAACCCTACGGCACGGAATGGGAGGAGATTTCCTGGGAGCAGGCCGTCAAGATGATAGCCCGCAGGGTCAAGGACACGCGGGACGCCACATTCATTGAAAATGAGAACGGCGTTACCGTAAATCGCTGCGCAGGGATAGCGAGCCTCGGCGGCGCCGCGCTCGACAACGAGGAGTGTTACGCTCTCTCGAAATTTGCGAGGATGCTGGGGATAACCTACCTGGAACATCAGGCCCGAATTTGACACAGCGCGACAGTCGCCGGTCTGGCGGCTTCCTTTGGTCGTGGCGCGATGACAAATCACTGGATAGACGTGAAGAACGCCGACGTTGTCCTCGTAATGGGCTCTAACGCCGCGGAGAACCATCCCATATCCTTCCGCTGGGTCCAGAAGGCCAAGGACGAGCGAGGGGCCAAGCTCATAGTGGTCGACCCCCGCTTCACCAAATCGGCGGCGCTCGCCGACCTCTACGCGCCCCTGCGCCCCGGTTCGGACCTGGCATTCCTCGGCGGAATCGTAAATTATGCCCTGGAGAACGATCGAATCCAGAAGGAATACGTGCTGGAATACACAAACGCGTCCTATCTCGTAAACCCCGATTTCAGATTTAACGACGGGCTTTTCAGCGGCTATAACGCGGCTACCAAAAGCTACGATACCAAAAGCTGGACCTACCAGCTCGACGACAAGGGTATCCCTAAGCAGGACAGGACGCTTAAGGACCCCAACTGCGTTTTTCAGCTCCTGAAAAAGCACTATTCCCGCTACACACCGGAAAAGGTGGAGCTTTCGACCGGCTGTCCCAGGGAGACGTTCCTCAAGGTGGCGGAGCTCTTTACCTCCACCCACAAGCCCGACAAGGTGGCGACCATTATGTACGCCATGGGCACAACGCAGCACACTGTGGGAACGCAGAATGTGCGCATATACGCGGTGCTTCAGCTACTTATGGGGAATATGGGCCTTGCCGGCGGCGGAATAAACGCTCTCCGAGGGGAGTCCAATGTGCAGGGCTCGACCGACGCCGGGCTTCTCTGGCATATCCTCCCCGGTTATATCCCGTCCCCGGTGGCCAAGGCCCATCCCAATTTGGAGGCCTACCTCAAGGCGACCACGCCGAAGACCAATGATCCCAGGAGCATAAACTGGTGGTCGAACCGCCCCAAGTATCTCATCAGCATGCTCAAGGCCTGGTTCGGCGATGCCGCTACAAAAGAAAACGATTTCTGCTATGACTGGCTCCCCAAGGCCCACAAGCCGGTTCCATATATCACCCTTTTCGAGGACATGTACGCGGGCCAGCTTAAAGGGGCCTTTTATATGGGCACCAACCCCATAGTCGGCGGTCCGAACGCCAACCGTACCGCCAGGGGAATGGAAAACCTCGACTGGCTGGTGGCCGTGGACCTGTGGGAGACGGACTCGTCCATTTTCTGGAAGCGCCCTGGAGCGAATCCAGCCAGGATCAAGACCGAGGTCTTCCTTCTGCCCGCGGCAGCCTCTTTCGAGAAAGAGGGAAGCGTGTCCAATTCGGGCCGCTGGGCGCAGTGGCGCTACAAGGCGCAGAACCCGCCCGGAGTGGCGAAGTCTGACCTCGATATGCTCGACATGATCTATCGCGAGCTCAAGGCGTTATACCAGAAGGAAGGCGGCAGGTTTGCCGATCCCATCCTGAAATTGGTTTGGAACTACACCGAGCCGGGCGAGCACGAGGCCAGCCCTCATCTCGTTGCCAAGGAGATCAACGGCTACGATTACAAAACCAAGAAGCTCATGAAGTCCTTTATGGACCTCAAGGACGACGGCTCCACCGCCTGCGGGGACTGGATATACGCGGGCAGCTACACCGAAAAGGGCAACATGATGGCCCGCCGCGGAGCGAAGGACGCGTCCAACAAGATAGGAATGTTTCCGGAATGGTCGTGGTGCTGGCCGCTCAACCGGCGCATCATCTACAACCGGGCGGCCGTTAACCGCAAGGGCGAACCGTGGGACAAGAACCGCTGGGTCGTCAAGTGGACCGGCAGCGCCTGGAAGGGCGATATCGTCGACGGCGGGCCCGCGGCCGGACCCGACGCCAAAAATCCTTTCATTATGAACGCGGAGGGAGTCGGCAAGCTCTTCTCCAGAGACCTTGTGGACGGGCCTTTCCCCGAGCACTACGAACCCATGGAAACTCCGGTGGCGAACATTTTCAGCTCGCAGAGGATGAACCCCGCCGCGAAGGCGCTGGACAGCCTTAAAGGAGATTTCGGCGATGCGGGGCGTTTCCCCTATATCGGCACCTCCTACCGGGTTGTAGAACACTGGCAGGCAGGGGCCATGACCCGAAACCTTCCGTGGCTTGCGGAGCTGGTCCCGGACATGTTCTGTGAAATTAGTCCGACCCTCGCCAAAGCCAAGGGCATAAAGAACGGCGACAGGGTGCGGATATTCAACTCCCGCGGCAGCATAGGCGCGTACGCCCTGGTAACCGAAAGGGTGCAGCCGCTGAAGGTACAGGGAAAGATGGTGGAGATGATCGGTATGATCTGGCACTTCGGCCATGGATGCGGAGTGTCGGGCGACAGCTGCAATCAGCTAACGCCGAGCATTGGGGACGCCAACACCAACATCCCCGAGTTCAAGGCATTTCTTGTCGATATCAGGAAGGAGGCATAAGTCATGGCAGATAAAGCGTTCTTGGTCGACACAACTAAATGTTCCGGATGCAGATCCTGCCAGGTTGCCTGTAAGCAGTGGAACGATCTTCCCGCCGAAAAGACGGAGTTTTTCGCAGGCCCCGAGTTTACCAATCCCAAGGAGCTCTCGGCCATAACATGGAACCACGTCAAATTCTTCGATATCGACAGGTCCAACCCCGAGCGGCCATTCTGGACGATCATGCACAAGAAGTGCTACCATTGTGAGATAGCCAACTGCCTAAGGGTATGCCCTGAAAAGGCTATCTACAAAAAGGACGGATGGACGATTATTGACCAGTCCAAGTGCATAGGCTGCGGGGCCTGCGTCAACGAGTGTATCTACAAGGTTCCGCAGGTAAGCGATGTGGATCACAAGTCGTACAAGTGTCATGCCTGCCTCTTGAACCCGCGCGAGATTCCGGCATGCGCCTTCGCGTGCCCGACCGGGGCCCTTACCTATGATCACCGGCTGAACGTAATCAAGAAGGCCGAAAAGCGGCTCGAAGAGATCAGGAAGGACTTCCCAAACGCGAGTATATACGGGAGGGAACAGTTCGAGGGCCTGAGGGTGATCACGATCCTGAGGGACAGCCCGGAGAAATACGGCCTCGAGCTCAACCCGAAGCCCATCGATCTTGTAAAGGCCGAGTCCATAAAGGAGACGTACAGATTGCTCGCGTTCTTCAGTATGGGCATACCGGCGCTAAAGAGGGTCGCGTATCGCATGTCCAGGTCGATGGTCGAGAAGGACGGGCGCCGGGCCTGATTCCGGCATAAACGAAACCAGCGGGCGGTGGATATATCCATCGCCCCCGCCATTTATGGCCGTCCGAAAAAGATTATTTGACAAAAAGCCGACAGGGCCGATTATTAGTGGATCGTCGCACCGGACGCTTCCGCCCCGGGCGGCGGGGATTTCGCTTACAGGAGATCGCGATGAAAAGGCTGGTGGTCGTTCTTACGGTTCTGGCGTCCTTTACGCTTTCATGCAGCTCCTTTTTCAAGGAGACGCTCAACCTAAAGCAGGTCGTCGCCAAAAAGGAGGAGATGGATGGGGCCGACAATCCGGCCTATAAATTCCTCGCCGCAAGGGAGCTTGCACAGAAGCGGGTACGGATTGAAAACGCCATCGTGAAGGACGTCATCGTATCGGGCAACATCGATTATGAATTCTGCGTACTGGTAAGCGTTCCCTATGAGAAGGGAGCGGTGGACTGCTACATATACTCCCGTGACCTCAAAACCGTCTCCGGCCTCCTCAAGGGAAAGACCGAAATTGACGCGGTTGGGGATTTCGGCCGGTTCTTCACGCTGCTGGATGACGCGTATACGAAGGTCGAGATCCTCAATGCCAGGATTACCGTACTCAAGGAGAAATAGAGCGCCATGGAGTTGTTTGCACAGGGACTGTTCGCCGACAGGATCGGCGGAGCGCAGTTCGGAAAAGAAGACAAGATTTATAAATTCGAAAAGATAAAGCGCGCCAAGCGCGAAGCGGTTAAAAACAATCCGGGCGTCGAGCTCATCGACCTCGGGGTTGGAGAGCCCGACGAACGGACCTTCGATGTGGTCCTCGAGACGCTTAAGTCCGAGGCCGGCAGGCACGATAATCGCGGTTATTCCGACAACGGTATAGCAGAGTTCAAGGAGGCGGCAGCGGCCTATCTAGAGAGGGTCTTTGGCGTCAGCGGTATTTCCCCGGAGCGCGAGGTTAACCACTCGATAGGCTCCAAACCCGCGCTCGCCATGATTCCGGCGGCCTTCATAAACCCCGGCGACGTGACGCTTATGACCGTTCCCGGCTACCCGGTTGCCGGCACCCATACCCAGTGGTACGGCGGAGAGGTCTATAACATCCCGCTTGAAAAGGAAAACGGGTTCCTGCCCGACCTGGAGTCCGTTCCCGCGGACATAAGGAAGAGGGCGAAGCTTCTGGTGATCAACTATCCCAACAACCCCACCGGGGCCAGGGCGACCGAATCATTCTATAAAGGCGTAATAGAATTCGCGCTTGCAAACAACGTGGTCGTCGTCCAGGACGCGGCCTACGCCGCCCTGAGTTACGACGGTAAACCGCTGTCCTTTCTTGGTGTCCCCGGCGCCCGCGAGGTGGGGGTGGAGATCCATTCACTTTCAAAGTCGTATAACATGACCGGGTGGAGAATGGCCTTTGTCGCCGGAAACGAGGGCGTGGTGAAGGCCTTCGCCGCCGTAAAGGACAACTACGACTCGGGCCAGTTCAAGGCCATCCAATGGGCGGCCATTCAAGCCCTGGAACATCCCGAGCTTACAGACATCATAAAGGCGAAATACGAGCGGCGCCTCAGGGAGCTTGTGAGGGTCCTTTCGTCCATTGGGTTTGCGGCGGAGATGCCCGGAGGCACCTTTTATCTGTATGTTCGGAGTCCAAAGGCGATAAAGGGCGGAAGATCCTTTCGGACCGCAGAGGATTTTTCCCAGTACCTGATAAAAGAGAAGTTAATTTCGACGGTTCCATGGGACGACGTTGGGCATTTCCTGCGCTTCTCGGCGACCTTCGAGGCGCCGTCCATGGAGGCCGAGGGCCGCGTCATTAAAGAGATCGAAAGAAGATTTAGTGGTTTACAACTTGAGTTCTGAGGTTCTACCATCCGAATAATGGTCGATCGCCGGCCGGCGTGAAAAACGGGTTTGAGCCATTACGGCTTTCCCGACGAAGCGCCCGGGGTATTCCGTCCACTCGGGGCGTTTCGCTTTTTCGGCGGCCCGGCGGCGTGGGACAAGGGTTCGAACACCCGGTGGGGCAGCGTCAATGAAATATAATATTTTTAGCGGCGGGTTCTTTTCGAAAAGGGTCCTAGTAATGGCCGGCGCGCTTGTGCTGTGCGTTGCGACGGCGGCCCTCGGGGTGCGTCTGCTCCTTAAAAGTACGGGCTCCATGGACGGCTCGTTCGAGGCCGAGGTAGGTCAAGGGGTCGAAATACTCAGGGATGGCCGAGGGACACCCCTGATAAAGGCGGCGGGCTGGGATGACGCGTTCTTCGCGCTGGGCTATGTCCATGCCCAGGACCGCCTGATCATGATTGAATATTACCGGGCCCTCGCACGCGGACGTCTCGTCGAATTGTATGGGCCGGATGCTGCCCTGATGGACAGGCTCGCCTCCGCGATGGATTTTAAAGGCCGGGCCGCGGACATGGTCGACAGTCTATCCGCGCCGTATAAGGATTACCTCGAATCCTACGCCAAAGGAATCAACCTCGCAAAAAACAGAAAGTACCGGGAGATCGTACGTTTTTCCCGGCTTCCGGACGATTCGTGGTCTTCTCGGGATGTAGTGGCCATCCTGCTCCTTCTCGACTGGTCGCAGTCGTTCCTGGCCAACCGCGAACTGATCTTCGCCCTTCCCGAGCGCCTGAGCGCGTACCGGATACGGGATGTCATGCCGGAGGACATGCTGTTCTGGTATTCAGACTCGGAGCAGAAAAACATATTCGCGCTTAAAGAGCTTAGGAAGAGCGTGGAAGGATTCGTCGGATCGTTCGACTCCGGATTCGCCTGTCTTCTGCCGGCGGCCCTGATACACGACGCAAAGGTACGGATGGCGTTTAATCTTGATGCGCCGATGCACAAGTATCCGTCCTGGTATCCCGTCAGGTTTCTGGTGGGGGCTGAGGAGCTGGAGGGGGTGGGTTTTTCGGGGATGCCGTTCATTTTCAGCGGAAGAAACCGGACGATGGAATTCGCTTCGTTTACCGCAAAGGCGGACATCCAGGATTTTTACATCGAAACAACCCGGAAACAGAAGGATTCGGAGCAATACCTCGGCGCCTTCGGCTGGCGCGATTTCGACGCGGCCGATATGGCCGGGAGACGGGGCCTTCGTATCCGTTCCACGGAGCGGGGTCCGGTGCTTAGCGATATCTTCGAGGGTATATACCGGACCGATTGCCTGACGATAAGGACGGTTTTGCCTGGCGTGGAGTACATCGCGGCGCTTTTCGATGTGCCATTTGCGGCTTCTCCTGCCGTGGCGCGGGCGCGGCTTGTGGATGTCGCCTCCCCGCCCAGGGCGTTCCTTTTCGCCTCGGGGGAATACGCGCTACGCTGTTTCTCCGGCAGGCTTCCGTCGCGTCCGCGAGGCGGTGGGGCGCCGGCCAACAGGGTGTTCAACCCTGTCTGGGCCGGAGTGCTCGACATTTCCCGCCATTTCGAGCCCGCGGGGCGTGACGTGTGCGTCATAGGGGATTCCATCGGCGATGGCGCCCCGGCCGCCCTGCTCGATGCCCTGCCGTATAACGATGAAAACCGGACTTCCCGCTTCAAGGACCTGGTCTCCGGGGCGGGCGGAGCCGACGTCATCACGCTTCAACGGGCGCTCCGTGACACCCATTCGGTTACGGCATCCAGGTTCGTGCCCCTGTTCCTCCGCCTTCTCGAAAAGATACCGGTGACATCCGCGAGGCTTGCGCGAATCTATTTCCTGGACTGGGATTTCAGGATGAGGAAGGATTCGGTTGCCGCCACGATATACCATACGCTTCTGGTAAAGCTTATCCAGGAAACGCTTGGGGACGAATTGAAAAATGAGATGGCGGGCCTCATAGAGCATCATCATTATTTTTCCGACAAGTTCCTGGAGGCGATCGAGGACGAGCGCTCCCCGCTCTTCGATGACATCACGACCCCGGGAAAAGAGGAGAGAAGGGATGAAATTTTCGACAGGGCCTTTCTGCGCTCCATGCGCTATCTCAATGAGCGCCGTGGACCCATCATGGAGAACTGGACCTGGGGGAGCCTGCATTCGGGGCGGTTCGTCGTTCCCCTTGTCGACAACGACGGTTTCTGGTCGAGAATGTTTTTCGGCGGAGATGAAAAGCCGTTGGCGGGCGGATTCTCCACGGTCTATCGCGGGACCCCGTTGCCCATGGAGAACCTGAAGGCGGGCGTGACAACCTGCCTGTCGGGCATATACGACGAGACATCGGCGACCTACTCTGTGGCGTACAGCTACTCGATCAATCCATTTTCAGACTATTTTGACTACAGGAAGGAGTACGAGAATTTCGCGGCGTTCGGCCGGGATGACATCCGTCACCGCACTGACCTGCGCCCTTCGAAATAACCATGTGGAGCTGATCGGGATCGAACCGACGGCCTCTAGAGTGCGATTCTAGCGCTCTCCCAGCTGAGCTACAGCCCCAGGGTTTATCCATGCTATGCGGGACCAGTGGCTGCGTCAATGAAAATTTACTCGTGATTGAGGATAAATGTTAGCTGACTGCCCTTTACCCGATCCCTCCGGTCCGGCGAGGCGGGGTAAACCCATGCCTTCCGATATATATATCGGGAATCCCCCAAAAAAATGCTTAGGCCTTGTACAGGCCGTTATTACCCTGGCGCTCCTATGGGGAGGGCCAGGATTTGCGGCCGAACCTCTGGTTCTGGGTGAGCATTTTTCGAAGAGCGGCCTGGACGGGCACCTTGAGTATTTCCTCGACGAAAAAGGTTCCGCCGGGATCGGCGCCGTTTCCGGGCCCGCCTCTCCCTTCCAATCGATTGACCCTGGCGCGGGCAGCCCCTCTTTCGGGTACAGCCGTGGCGCGCTCTGGCTGAGGTTCAGGGTGTTGAACCGGGCGTCCTCGCCTGTCGAATGGTATCTCGAGTACAATTATCCCATCATCGACCATGTAGAGCTGTTCATGCCCGAAGGAAAGGGGTTCAGGAAAGTGGAGACGGGCGACCGCCGTCCTTTTGCCGAGCGTCAGGTTAGATACCGCTGCCCCGTGTTTAGGATTTCGTCCGGAACGGGAAGCGCCGTGTATTATATGAGGGTGCGAAGCCAGGGCTCCCTTACTGCTCCGCTTGTCGCGTGGCGCCTGGATTCATTCGAGGAGGCGCGCATAACGGAGACGCTTCTCCTCGGACTTTATTACGGCGTTATGATCGGACTGGCCCTGTACATGGCATTTCTTTTCATCTCGGTGCGCGAGGTGAATTACGTGTATCTCGCCCTGTTCACGGCCAGTATCGCCCTATTTTCAATGGTGAATAACGGGCTCGGGTTCCAGTACCTCTGGCCCGAGTCCGTCGAGTGGCAGAACAGGGCGCATCCGTTTTTCATGTTCGCGGTGAACGCGGTCATGCTCCAGTTCACCCGGAACTTCCTCTCGACCGGGAGGACAATACCGGGCTTGGACCGGGTTTTAAGGGCGCTTGCGGCGCTCAACCTGCCCTTGCTCGCGGCGCCCTTTGTCCTGGAGTATTTTTACGCCACTCAGCTCTCCGTGGTTATGTCGGGGCTTGCGCTTAGCATGTGTATTCTGACGGGGCTTGTCGCTTTTTTAAGGCGGCACAGGGAGGCCCGGTATTATCTTGCGGCCTGCCTAGTTTTTCTGATCGGCGCCCTTTTTATGGTATTGCGCGCCTACGGTCTGCTTTCGGAAAACCCGGTAACGGCATGGACCTATCAGATCGGCTCTTCGGCAATGGCCCTGCTTTTTTCGCTCGGAGTGGCCGACAGGATCAACTCCATCCGTAAGGAGCGCGAGCGGGCGCTTGATCGCCTTGCCGAGTCGGAGGAGAAATACCGCACGCTCGTTGAAAACGCGCACGATGGGATAGTCCTTCTCGCCGACGAGCGGCCGCTGTACGCCAATCCATCCCTCATCTCGATGCTGTCCTATCCGGAAAAAGAATTCTACGAAAAAAACATCTCCGACTTTCTGCCTGACACGCCGCTCGGCAAAGAGCTTGTCCTGCCGCGTTACCGGCAGAGGCTGGGGGGCGGGGGGCTTCCCTCCAGATACGAGGCGCAGCTCATTTCCGCCGACGGCCGGCTGATCGATGTTATCATATCGGCGTCGCGCATCCGCATGGCAGGGGAGGACGTGGTGATCTCCATCATCAGCGATGTGTCGAACCTGAAAAGGGCGGAGAATATGGTGCACAGACAATACCTGGAAATACGCGCCCAGTATGAGGAGGTCGAGTCGCTCAACCGGGAGCTTTTAAGCACACATGACGAGCTGGTGGATGTGAACGAACGCCTCGTCAGGGAAAAAGAACGGCTCGCGGCGACGCTCGTTTCCATCGGCGACGGAGTGATCGCCACCGACACCGAAGGGCGCATCGTTATGCTCAATTACGCCGCCGAAAGGCTTACCGGGTGGTCCCAGGAAAAGGCCGCCGGGCGCCCGGTCGGGGAGCTTTTCAACACCGGAGGCGCCCCATTGAAAGAGGAAAACAAAGGCGGCACCGTGTCTAGAGTGATCCGAAAAGGGGGCCTGGAGCTCAGCGACGTTCCGCTGGTCTTGATCAACCGCGACGGAGACGAGAGGGTGGTGGAGGTCTCCGGCGCCCCTGTTCAGACTCCGGCCGGGGAGATCCTCGGGGCCGTGCTGGCGGTCCGCGACATCACGGAGAAGCACAAGCTCGAAAAGGAGCTTATGAAGATCGGTAAAATAGAATCGCTGGGCCTTCTGGCCGGCGGAATCGCACACGATTTTAACAACCTTTTAACCGCGATAATCGGCAATCTTTCGCTCGCGAAAATCGAGGCGAGGGGAAACGAAGCGTGTTTGGAGATGCTCGAACGAATCGAGAGCTTTTCCCATAGGGCCGTAAGCCTGACGCGCCAGCTGCTTACCTTCTCCAAGGGGGGCGATCCCATCAAGAAGACGGCCTCGATCGTGGAGCTCCTGGAGGAGAGCGTTTCATTCCTTCTGGCCGGCTCGAGCGTACGGCACCACCTGAGGGTGGAAGGGGTGGTGTCGCACGTGGACATCGATCCCGACCAGATCGGTCAGGTCATTCACAATTTGATCATAAACACCATGCAGGCCATGCCCGGCGGGGGAAATCTTCATGTTGCCGTCGCAAACATCTCGGACGTTCGATGGCTCCCATTGCCGGCAGGCAATTATGTCAAGGTCTCCATTTCGGACGAGGGGGGCGGGATTCCCAGAAAACACCTTGGAAGGATATTCGATCCGTACTTCACCACCAAGGAATACGGCAGCGGCCTGGGGCTTGCCATCGCCTACTCCATCATCAAGAAACACGGAGGCCATATCGATGTCGAATCGAATGAGGGGATCGGCACGACCTTTAACGTGTACCTCAGGGCCTCGGAAAACGGAATTGCCCGGGAACCGGCCGCGGATGCCATGGCCCCGCGTCAGGCGCATGCGGGCAGGGTCCTCGTGATGGATGACGAGGAATACATACTCGAGCTTGCGGTCGGCATGCTGCGGCATTTCGGATATGATGCGAGGGGCGTCGGCAACGGGACGGAGGCCGTGAGGGAGTACCGCGCCGCGATGGAAAAGGGGAACGGATTCAACGCGGTGATAATGGACCTCACCATCCCCGGAGGAATGGGCGGGCGGGAGGCGCTTGCGGAGATCCGGGCCTTCGATCCTGAGGTCGTTGCGATCGTATCGAGCGGTTATTCCAACGATCCCGTTATGGCGAACTTCAGGGCCTACGGGTTTCGGGGGGTGCTTGCCAAGCCCTATACAATAGACGATATATTAAAGGCGATCGACGAGGCGGTTTCCGGCTGAAGGGTCCGGCCCTACGCGAGCGCGGTATGCTTTCCCAGGGCGAAGGCCTCGCGGTTCGTTTCGAAGTCCGGAAACTGCTCGCGGATTACTGCGAGTATTGATTCGTCCGATACCGGAAGTGGGCCGAGGGCGCTCGCCATTCCAAGCGCGATGGTGTTTACCTGCCGCAGGGATTTAAAATGACGTCTGGAGAGCTCGTCGATCGGAAAAACGTGGACGTGCGGCGTGATTTTCCCAAGCCTCTCCTTAAGGCTTTCGAGCGTGGGATATTCCCTCTCTCCCATACGGACCGAAACGGGCGTTAGAGGAAAATCGTTAGCTATCACCACGGAGCTTTCGTTGAGCCAGCGCCCGTGCCTTAGCGCCTCAAGGGGCTCCATCGATATCATCATGTGTGCCCCGCCGGATGGGATGAGCCCGGATACGGCTGTCAGCCGTTCGTCTGGCGTCTCGCCCGGCTCGAGCTTTCTGTATCTTACGTTGCTCGTTACGATCCCCTCGCGCTGGGCACCACCGCGCCGCTCCGCCCCTACGACCTCGAGCCTTTCATGTATAGCGGCGAGCTTGAGCACCGTTCCGAGCGAAATGGCGCCCTGTCCGCCTATTCCGCATATCAGGATATCGTAGGCTATCATGACTTCACCGCTCCCACTGGCCGCCGTATCTCGGTTCTAAGGATGGCGGAGTTAAGGCACAGGTCGTGGCAGGCTCCACACCTAAGACAGCTCGCCTCTTCGATATAATAGCGCCAGCCGTCGGCGGTGTCCTCGCGCCTTATGGCCGGGCATCCGAGCTCGATGTAACACTCGTTGCATTTCTGGCAGCGTTCCGCGTCGATCTGATAGTAGACCTCATACTCGCCCGGCTCCCGCGCGATTCGCCTGCCGTACTGCAGGGCGCACTCCTCCTCGGCGATAAGCACCCGCACGCCGCCGCGTGCGCGGATGGCGTCTTTGATGGCGGCCATGGAGGCCTTTATGTTGAATGGCTTTATGGTGCGTACGTAGGATACGCCGATCGATTTTAAAAGGCCCTTGATGTCCACCGGACGCATGCGCGTGCCGTCAAGCGTCGTGTCGGTGGTGGGGCTGGGCTGGTGCCCTGTCATGGCGACCCACTTGTTGTCGAGGATGATGAGCACAAGGTCCGCATTTTGCTGTACGGCGTTAATCAGGCCGGGGATTCCGGAATGAAAAAAGGTGGAGTCTCCGACATAGGCGATGAGGTCTTCACCCTCGATCTTCTGAAGCAGGCCCTGGGCTATCCCCACGCCGCAGTTCATGCATGTGACCCAGTCGAAGGCCCTGAAGGGCGGAAGGCACGATAGCGTATAACATCCGATGTCTCCGGCAAATACGGCGTCGCGTCCAGTGGCCTTTACGATGGAGTACAGCGTGGCCCTGTGCGGGCAGCCGGTGCAGAAGGCTCCCTGGCGCGGCGGGAGGTCGCCCGCGAGCCTGTCGGCGAGCTCATTGGCCCTCGTCATGCGGCCGGGAAGCTTAACGCCAAGTTCGTCCGCGATGCGCCCGGTTATGATGTCAACGTCGAGCTCTCCATACGCGGGGAACACGGCCTTGCCGATGACGGGCGTGCGAAGGCCGGAGTCGTATAGGAGGCGCTTTGCCTGAAACTCGATGAAGCCCTCGAGCTCCTCGACGACGTATACGCGTTCCAGCCCCTCGGCGAAGGATTCGATCTCCCGGGCATTTAGCGGAAAGCTAAGGCCGATTTTGAGCACGGGCGCGTCTGTTATGCCCAGAAGAAAGAGGGCTTCGAGTAGATACGGGTAATTCACGCTTGAGGAGATAAAGCCGATCTTTCCGCTTCCCGGAAGCAGCCTGTTTAGCCCAAGCGTGGGGACGTCCTTTCGCAGGTTTTCAACGGCCTCCATCGCGCGGCGGTGGTTTGCCACGGAGCCGCCGAAGAGGTTTATATACCTGTTAGGGTTCCGCTCGAAGCGCCCCCCGGCCGGTAAGACGTCCGGGAGAGCGCCGAGGCGAAGGGAGCCTATGTTATGGCAAAGCTTGGACGGCGCGTTCAATATAACCGGAAGGTTGTAGCGTTCGCTTAGTTCGAAGGCGAGCGCGGTGAAGTCCTTTGCCTCCTGTATGGTTGAGGGCTCGAGGATCGGAAGATGCGTGTGTAGCGAATACCAGCGGTCGTCCTGCTCGCTGGTCGAGCTGGTTGCGCCGGGGTCGGAGCCTATTACGACGACAAGCCCCGAGCGAACGCCAGTATATCCGGCGAAGTGCAAAACCTCGGCCGCGACGTTCATGCCGACATGCTTCATCGCTACCATGGAGCGCACGCCTGCCCAGCTTGCGCCCTGCGCTCCGTGTGCGGCCACGTGCTCGTTGACGCTGAACTCGGCGTGAATATGCGGAAACTCCTTTCTAAGCGCGAGATAGCCTTCGCCGATTTCGGAGGCGGGAGTGCCCGGATAGGTGCTGAAATAGCCAAGGCCGGCCTCCAGCCCTCCGCGCACTATGGCGTCGTTACCCATGGCGAGGATGGTCCTGCCCTTTTCGTTTAGCGCGAGCTGGTTCATGCCGGCCGGACCGGTTCAATCAAAAGGGTTTTAGATTCAAGCCCTGGGACGGCGCCTTTTTCGAGGGCTATGTAGTCCGCTCCCTCTTCGATATACCAGCGGGCCCGAAGCTCGGCCGGGGCGTTGCCGGAGGCAGAGCGAACGGCTATTATGAAGGAATTGGGGATGGCCTCCGTTTCCCTGAGCCCTAAGGCGAGCCTTAGCATCTGCGCCTGATCGAGGTCGTAAACCGGCCTGGCCTTTCCGTCTCCGGATGAAAAAATGCCCGAGGCGAGAAGCACGCCCTGAAAGCCGCAGGCGGCCGATGTGATAATCGACGATCTGATGAGGTCCCTGTTCTTGTTCTTTGACAGAAGCTCGAGGAGGACCGGCCCTTTGAGCGTTTGCCGTATCCTGTCCAAAACAGCAATGGGGCAGATGGCACCGTATTCCCCGAGGAGGAGCGCAGTTTTATCCGGAACATTCGCGCCGAGGGCGGCGGCCTGTTCCATCGATTCGATCGATGCCATGTATGCAAGTCTTTCGGTCAGGAGCGCTCCCATACGGCCTCCTTTGGAGAATGGCATTCGGACCAATCGACGGGTGCGTGATAGACGGTAAAGGCTTCGAGTTCGCCGCGTTCCGTTAGTCGACTGTGGATGGCGTGCCATACGCATTCTCGGTCTTCGTAAACCTCACAGGCCGTGCCTTTGATTCCATCGCAGGGGCCGTTACGCACCCCCTTTGGACAGAGGGTGACGGGGCACAAAAGCGCCGTTTCGTTGAGGATGCACTCGCCGCAATGGGAACACCGCTCGTAAAATCGGCCAAGGCGCTCCACCATCCCGACAAAATCCGTGTCGAGTGCGGCCACCACCCGTTTGCCGGTAACCTCGGATATGGCCTGCGCCCCGCTTCCGCATGTAAGAGCTATGAGCGCATCTGCGTCGGCGAGCTCTTCCTCTATGCGCTTGAAGTCGCGCGTGGAGATGCGCTTGTCGCACGGCGATTCGATGGAGATTGTGGCCAGCACCTCCCGGTCGGAGAAGGCCTCCGCCATCTCCCTTACCTGTTCCGACCCGCCCGTTCGGCAGATTGCGGCGCACTCGGAACAGCCGACTATTATCACTTTTCGCGCTTTTGAGGCGTGTTTTTTTACTGTTTCGACGTCCTTTTTGCGGGTGACGATCATGGCGCACTCTCCATAATGCCGGAAGGTATGGGACATTCCACGCCTTCCACTATCCGCAGTCGTTGGATTAAAATCAATAGTTTTTCGGGAGCCCCTCTCTTAAGTCTATATAATATATAACGGCCTTCGTTACTTTCGTGGGGCGAAAGTAACCAAAGGAAGCCCCGCTCAGGCGCCGCTCGGCTTGTCTGTAGGTTTTTCCTTTTGCTTACCCCAGGGCTGCGAGCCTAACGCCCCCGGCGCTCTGCGCCACCCCCGGAGGGGGTTTTGCTAATGCCGATGGCCTTTCTTTGAACTTTGAACTCTGAACTGTTTATTGTCTTCGCCCGCGGCACCTCCTTTGCCGCTGCCTGGCGGGCTTTTTATTTGAAAGGGCTTGTGCGCTTGAAGTTTTATCTTTGCTTTTTAAAATAACTTTTAGGCATGTTACTTATAGGTTTATTATTTTCCCGCAAGCGGGCCACGCTCCTGTGGGAGTTGCTTGTTCTTAGTCAACCTCGAAACCTAATTACTGAATTTACCAGTAGTTGCAATTTATGGAAGTCCTAATGTGCATTTTTGTTATTCCAATGATAAAACCGAAAATGTCTGGAGGAAGAAAGGATGAGGATAACTACGCTGAATTGTAACGGCCTGCGCTCGGCTAGGGAGAAGGGCTTTTTCGACTGGCTGGCCGAAGAACGTCCGGACGTGTTGTGTCTGCAGGAGACGAGGCTTTCGGACGAGCTTTCGGAAAATCCGGCCTTCCATCCCGAGGGCTATCATTGTTATTTCCTTAACGCCAGAAAAAAGGGCTACAGCGGTGTGGCCCTGTTCAGCAGGGTTGAGCCGGACAGGGTGATCGAGGGGGACGATTGGGAGACCATGAGCACCGAGGGGCGGTATCTGGAGGCGCGATTCGGAAAGCTCAGCGTGGTCTCGCTCTACATTCCGTCGGGCTCGAGCGGCCCGGAGCGGCAGGCGGTGAAGTTTGACTTTCTGGATAGATTCAAGGAGGTCTTGCTGTCCATGCGCCGCTCGCGCCGGCAATATATTTTGTGCGGCGACTTGAACATAGCCCACACGGTGGGCGATATAAAAAACTGGAGATCCAACCAGAAGAACTCCGGCTTCCTTCCCGAGGAGCGCGCCTGGATGGACTGGCTCTTCGGAGAGGCCGGGTTTGTGGATGCTTTCCGGATCGTAAACCAGGAAACAGACCAGTACACCTGGTGGTCCAACCGGGGCCGTGCCCGCGAGAAGAACGTAGGCTGGCGGATCGATTACCAGGTTGTTACGCCGGGATTGAAAAATAGCATCGTCTCGGCCGGGATATATAAAGAGCGCCGCTACTCGGATCACGCGCCGCTGACCATGGCCTACGATGTCAAGCTCGTGCGCTCTGCTGCAGCCCGCGCGGTTCGAAAGGCTCCCTGACGGCCCATGGGTTTTTGGGGCCCACACCGGGTTTTATTAAAAACATCGAGGAGGTCATCGCGGGGGCCTTAAGGCGTAAAGAAAAAATACTGGAATAAAAATATCTCGCGTTGCATAATTCAGGCCGGCAGGGAAGGGAGGCGCCCGAATTCCGATTATGCCGCCGAACCCCCTTTTACCACGGCCGGCTGGAGGAGAGCCATGAACAAGCCCAAGCGGCTGATCGCCGCGCCCCGCGCGGCGTATGTGACCGCCGTTTTCGCGTTGCTATGCCTATTTTTAATCCCGCCCTCCGGGCTCGCGGCCGCCGACTGGCCCATCTACAAGGGGAATATCTATTTTACCGGCAACAACGACGAGATAATCGTAAAAAACAATAACCTCAAGTGGCTCTACGAGTGCCCCGCGGCCGTGTTCAATCCAATAGTTTCCGATGGCAGGGTGTACTTTCTCGACCTAAAAAAAACCGTCTATTGCCTGGACGAAGAGGAGGGTAAACTCCTCTGGAAGCTCGACCTGCTCCAGGTGTCGGCCCAGTTCAATCCGACCCGCCGACCCGCCGGAAAGGTGAAGTATCCTCTGATAAAAGGGGACACTCTCTTCGTTTCGGACTCGTATGCCATCTACGCCATAGACAAGGACAGCGGCTCGGTCCGCTGGGCGCGCACGGGCATGCCCGAGGAGCACTACGGGAAGAGTTCGGGCGCCATGGTGGACGGCATCTACTCCGACCCTTTCGTCTCCGAGGACGCCATCCTCTACGGCACCAGGAACGTCTTCATGTCGCGCGAGATAAGAAACGGCAGGGCCCTCTGGAACAACAGCGCGATAGGAAGCTACAGCGGATTTCCAACGTTATACGACCGCTGGGTGATCACCCAGTCCATGGATTTCGGAAAGGGCCGTTTTTCCATCTTCTGCCTGTACGCAGACAGCGGAAAGGTGAAATGGGAGGCGGTTATCGAAAAGCCGCCGGTCATCTATCCGCCTGTGGTGTACAAGGGGGGAGTCTACGCGGTTTCCGGCGCGAAGCTATACTGTCTTGCACTCGAGGACGGCCGGGTCCTATGGTCGAAGGAGTATGGAGAGCAGGTTACATCGAACCCCGGATTTACCGAGCGGGAGATCATCTTCTCGGTGGGGAACCGGCGAATCGTTTCGGTCGACCCGGCAGACGGCAGGCCGCTACGCGATATCGATTTTGGCGAGCGGACGGGGCCGTATTTCGTGATCATACGCGACCAGATATACATAGCGCATTCGGCGCAGCGCACGGTCGGCGGGCGCGAACTGACATTCACCTCGCTCAAGGCGATAAGGTTCTCGAATAACGAGACAATGTGGGACTTCTTGTCGCCGTTCCCTGGCGCCCCGTCGCAGCCGGCGGCCTCCAGGGGAATCATGATGCTCCCCGCCGGCAACTACCTCTATGCGGTAGGGACCGAATACTATCCGCGCACCGTGAAGGGCGGGAGCGGATACTACAGGCCTGGCGGAGAAGGCCCGCCTGCGGACACCGCAATGGTTCCCGCCGGAAAGGATGAGCCGCTCGAGCCCGTTAAACGGGAACCGGAAAAGCCCCTCCCGCTTAGAAAAATGAAGCTCACGGTGACTGACGAGGGAGACGCGTCGATCGGCGCCCGCGTGAGCGTTAAGAAATGGGACCGCGACAGGCTTGTTTATTCAAAGGAGATATCGGTCGCAAGGCCCGGGGAACCGATAGAGGTGCCCGATACCGACGGCGTGGAGGTGATGGCGACCGCGGACGGATTTGTCCCCAAAAAGATAATCGTAAACCGCGGCGAGGACGAACGCTCGATAAAGCTCGAAAAAATTGAGCAGGGCAAGACCATAGTAATGGACAGCATCTACTTCGAGATAGACCGGGCATATTTAAAAAAGGAGTCGCTCGACGTGCTCGACAAGGTCATCGCCATACTGCGGAGGAACCCGTCCATGAAAATAGAGGTTAGGGGGCACACGGACTCGACCGGAGAAAAGGCGCACAACCAGCGGCTGTCGGAACGGCGGGCCGACGCAGTCATCGAATATATGATTAAGAACGGCATAAGCCCCGAGCGCCTCGCCTCCGTCGGCTTTGGCGCCGAAAAGCCGATAGCGAGCAACGCCACGGAGGAGGGTCGGAAGAAAAACAGGCGGACCGAGTTTTACATAATAAGGAAATGAGATTGGAGGGGGAGACGATGAAAAAGACGGTAAAGAGCGTCAAGAAGGCCGGACCGAAAACCAGCGGGAAGGCGGCCAGGAAGCCTAAAGCGGCAAAAAGTTCCGCAAAGGCCAAGCCGCCGGCGGTAACGAAAAAGAAGGCGGCGGTATCCGCGTCCGGCCCCGGGAAAAAACAGGCCGCCAGGCCGGTAAAGACTCTAAAAGGCGTCTCCCGGCAAAGCGCCGGGGGCGCGGCACGCGGAAATCCGCTGCTTGCCGAACTTACAAGGACCGCCTCGGGTCTGGGTGAGAACGACATTCGACAGCTTATACGGCAGGCGCAGATTTTGGAACACAACGCGAGGGTGCTAAAAGAGCACGAGGAGCGCAAGGCCATGGCCGGAGAGGCCGTGCGCCAGGGGGTGATGCCTGCGAACAAGACCGACATCGACGTAAAGGAGGCCGATGACGGAAGCTCCTTTATCATCATTATCAATAACGCCCGTAATTTTTTCTCGCTCGATGAGATGCGAAAGCTCGTCGCGATCTGTCACGGGGCCGACGGAGAGGGCGAGGGGGCGCGCCGGCTGTACGGCTGGTTCTCCCAGCACAGAAAGGACGTTCTGATCGACACGAAAATCTCTTCTCCTGTTGACCAGGCGCTCGTTACGATGTATCGTTTCATTAAGGGCAGGTACGCGTTAAAGCGGGATTGAGCCCGGAATACTAAAAGAAGTGCGGGAGGAGGCGATGGCGCGGGAACTCAGGTTTTTAGCGGACTCGGTCGTTGTGGGCTCGGGGCCCGGCGGGGCGACGGTGGCGCGAGAACTGGCCAGGGCCGGGCGAAAGGTGATTCTTGTAGAACGGGGGATCGACCATCGCGGGAAATCCTATTACGGCACCTATGTCGGGGCGCTTATGTACTCCGACAGGATGAGCCTGCTTTTTACCAGAGAGGGCCTCCAGATCGTCAGTCCCCTAATGTTAGGCGGAGCGACGAGCATGTACTGCGCTTGTGCCGCGCGGCCGCCGGTCTGGCTTAAGCGAAAGTATAAAATCGACATTGACCGCGAGGTGCTCGAAACCGAGAAGGAGTTGGAAATCGCGCCATTGCCGCCGGAGCTCCGCGGGAGGGCCTCCACGCGCATAGCAGAGGCCGCGGACGGGCTCGGATACCGATGGTACGCCCAGCCCAAATTCATGCGGCCGTCCCGCACCGAGAGGTTCGACTGCACCGCCTCGTGCATGTTAGGGTGCCGCTGCGGTGCGAAGTGGAACGCCGCGGAATACGTCGACGAGGCGTCCGGATACGGCCTCCAGGTGCTGACCGGCGCCCGGGTTACGGAGGTCATGGTGGAAGGCGGCCATGCTTCCGGAGTCAGGGGCCGCATGGGTACTAAGCCCTTCTCCGTGAGCGCAGGGACGGTGGTGCTTGCCGCGGGCGGAATAGGCAGCCCTCGCATACTTCAGGCTTCCGGCTTTAAGGACGCGGGCGTGGGGATGACTATGGACACCACGGTGATGGTGTACGGTTTTATAAAGGAAAAGGGTATCGGCAAGGAGCCGCCCATGACCTGGTCGTGGGAAAACGACGAGGACGGCTACATGCTCTCCACGCTTGTAGACCCCTGGCTTCTGTACCCCCTCGGCGCGATCAGGGTAGGACTGCGGCATGCGCTCAAATGGCCCCGCTGGGGCAATATACTCGGAGTCATGATAAAGCTTAAGGACGACATTTCCGGCGGCGTGTATCCGAAGTACATCAGCAAGCAGCTCACCCAGGGGGACCGCTCCCGCCTTTCGAAGGCCGAAGCGGTTAGTAAAAAAATACTCATTAAGGCCGGCGCCGATCCGTCCGGCATATTTACCCGCCCGCTATTGGGGACGCACCCGAGCGGAACCGTGCGGGTCGACACCATGCTCGATAAAAACCTGATGACGGAGGCGCAAGGCCTGTACGTATGCGACGCAAGCGTATTCCCGGAGTCTCTCGATCGGCCGACGGTTCTTACCATCATAGGGCTTGGTAAACGCCTCGCGGCGCATTTACTTAAACTAAAAAAATGAGGAATCCAAAAGGGGTAACTTGTTTGTCCAACCGCGGGGATTGGCGCCTACCCCTGTGAAGTTTAGAACCATTGATTCCGAGGGCGCCATTCCTCAAATAAATTACGCGTAAAAAGGAGGGAGTTTATGGAAAGAAAGGGAATCGTTATGTTCAAGGGAACACCCGTGACGCTTCAGGGACAGGATATTCGCGTCGGCGACATCGCCCCCAATTTCACGGCGATCGGCAGGGACCTGCAGCCTGTAAAGCTCGATTCGCTGAAGGGAAGCATAGTCATCATCAGCGCCGTGCCCTCACTGGACACTCCCGTTTGCGAGCTTCAGACCAAGCGCTTCAACGAGGAGGCCGCGAAACTCAAGGTAAAGCCCTTGACTATCTCAATGGACCTTCCATTCGCCCAGAGCAGGTTCTGCGATTCGTTCAAAATCGATAACATCACAATGCTCTCCGACTACAAGGACCGCGAATTCGGTCTTCGTTACGGGGTGTACATCGAGGAGCTCGGACTCCTGGCCCGCTCGGTCTTCATCGTGGACGCCGATGGAAAGCTCGCCTACAAGCAGATAGTGAAGGAGATCGGCGAGCAGCCGGACTATGATCCGGTTCTTTCCGAGGCTAAAAATCTCGGCGCCTGATGGCGCCGGGAGCCTTGCCCGGTTTTATTATATAAATTTTGCTATACAAATAATAAATAATATATTATTATGGCATGATATTGTCGCAACAACCGCGGCCCGCTCGATGCGGAGCCGCCGGCGTCCACCTCGAAACCCTGAAGGGAGGAGATCATGGGACTTTTTTCCGGCGGGCGGAAGGAAGGGATACGACTGGAGGAGACAGAGATCTTCAGCCGTGTACTGGTGAACAATAATAGACGTATGTATACTGCCTTTGCGGGGATAGTGCTCCTCGCCAACCTGGCCACTACGGCTATTCTTTTTACCGGAACCGGATCCAAATATCTCACGTTTACCGATATATTTATTGAATTGATGGCCGTTGGCTCCATACTCGCCGTGACGATACTCTTTTCCCGGCGCTTCAGGGGGCGCGTAGCATCGAGCTATATAACGATTTTCGGGGTGATGTTGAGTCTTTTTGTGTTTCAGTATGTCATATATGGCTCGCGCGAGCTTTTCGCGGCCCATTACCTAATACTCATGCTCAGCGTTTTCTATTTCGATGTAAGGGTTTCGATGTTCTCGTTTCTAATGGTGATCGCCTCCCAGGTGCTTCTCTTCATTTTGCGCCCCAATCTAATTCCCGAGGGACCGGTGGGAAGCGTTATTGGCG
>MVZN01000010.1 GCA_002069125.1 Spirochaetes bacterium ADurb.BinA120 | reverse complement strand
CCTGGTGCGCTAAGGAAAACGCCGTTTTTTATGCATGCGAAAGACGCGGGCGGCCGCGTCTTTTTGCGTGGTGGGGGGGCGGTTCTATATAATCATTCAAGATATCGTTTGATATCCATTGCCCCGTGAAAAACTCCGAGGATCTCGATCAGGTTCTCGGTTTTTATCAGATATGCTATCCTGTAGCGTCCGTATAAAAGAATTCTTATTTCCCGATTGGTTTCCTGATAACGGTAGCCGATGTCGGGAAAGCGTGAAATCAGGCCCGTTTTCTCATAGAGAATTTTAACGGCGCGCTGTGCCGCCTCGGGATTGTCTTCCGCGATATAATCGTAAATTTGACGCATACAGTTGGCGGCTTCTTCGGTCCATCTTATCTCCGCCATGAATCGATTCTTTTACCCATTTCATCGTTGCTGATACATTTCCCGGCATCCGAATCGGAAAGCCCCCGCTCGACCATGTTGTTGAACGCGATTTCCCGCATTATTTCCATGTAGGTACTGTCGTCAGGCTGATCCTGGACTATCCGTATGATCATTTCCTTGACCGATGGCATTCTGCAACCTCCTTCGGAGTAATTTTCCCGCGGTCGCTACTTCCCCTTGTTCTGCTTCTCGTACTCTTCTTTCGACATAGTGGTGGCCTGCACCCGGTAGCGCTTGATGCTGTCCTTCGAGAAGTCGTCCTCGAAGACGATTTCCCTGCCGTTGTAGACCTTGAGATCGGCGATCCTGAGCGCCGCGTTCCGGTTGGAGAAGCCGATCTTTCCGCCCGCAAGCGCCTCGGGCGCCTCGGCCTCCAGGCGCTTTTTTCCGTCCAGGTACAGGGTGGCGCGGTTCTTCTTAACGCGCACCTCGGCCCGGTACTCGCGGTTGAATTCGAGCGGGACGTCTTTAGTCGCGTAATCGGTGATGACGAAGTTACCCTTTATATGCGGCCGAAGGGTGGTGTCGCGGATGGATGAGCCGTGGAAGATGAGAGCCGCGTCCTTCGTGCCGTCGGCCTTCAGTTTGAAGCCGTAGTAGGTGCGGAAGTCCTGCGCCGAGAAAAAGACCACCATTTCGGACTGCGTGCCCGGCGTGCCGCCCATCTCGAAGTTGAACTGGATGGAGGAGTAGTCGGGAATCGGATCCTCGGTGATGATGGAGTTGTAGTTGACCAGCTCGCTGTTGTCGTGTTTACGGGTTGTGCGCAGGCTCTCCACAAGCGAAAACTGCTTGTTGTCGCTCCGGATCTCCCACTTCCCGGTGATGTTAAGCCAGATAAACTTCTTTTCTTGTGCAAACGATGGATAGGAAAACAATAGTATAAATAAATAAAAAATAGAAATTTGAAGCAGTCGATTTTTCAATTTCATATTATTTCCAATATTTTCCCGAAGGGTGCACCTTTACGACAGTTATCTAACTAATAAGTTTGAAGTTCTATCCTAAATACTTACATCAAGCGTGAATATTTCGGATGATCCTTCATTCAGCGTGAGCGAATTAACAGGGTTTCCATTAATGGAGTTTATCGTTGCAGGGATAAAGTCACCAGCACCATTATCTATATCACATTCGACTGTGCCCGCCAGTTTATTCACTTCCCTGGTTTCGGTTTGAACATCGGTATTGGCATATCCTCCGGCAGTACTCCATTGCTGGTCTCCGCTCGCCCATACGATGTTATTGATGGCGGCCGCGCTTCCACTGCTGTTCACCCACGCGATCTCGGTCGTATCCGATGAACACGCCACCATCGCCGCGAATGCTGTTATCATCATGAATGTCGTCAGTTTTTTCATATCGTTGGTCCCTCCGTATGATGTATACCGTTGTGCGTCCCCGGAAGGCGACATTGGCCAATGTCGCCTTCCGGGGACGATGTTGCTGGTAACATACCGAAAAGCCCGGGTGGTGTCAACCGTTTTGGCCGCAAGCTCATTGTATCAATCTCCCCCTCTCCTTTTTTCCGAGATTAATGGGAGAGGGGGCCGGGGGGTGAGGGGATTCGTCGCCTTCTGCCAAATAATGATTGAAATACCGAGCCGTATGTGTAGCATGTGCGGCGATATCATGAAGACGCCCGCCGCGACAATCGCCCGTGTGCTGTTCGCCGCCTTCCTCGCGCTCGCGTGGAGCGGCGCGCTGTCCGCCGAGGACGTTCCCGCCGCGCCGCCCGCGGAAAAGAAGGCCGAATCGCCCGAGGTCAAACAACCGGATGCCGTTAAAAAAGAAACCCCCGCGGAGAAGGCCCCGGATGCCGTCGTTAAGGAGAAGAAAGACGAAAAAGCGGCGCAACCGGCCATAAAGGCGCCCGCGGTCAAAAAGACCGCCCCTCCGGCGAAGCGGCCCGCGCTGAAGAAACCGCCGGCGAAAAAAGCGCCCGCGAAAGGCGCCCTCGCGCCGTCGAAACCGGTGGAGAAGGCGAAGGAAGCCGCGCCCGGCGATAACAAGCCGGATGACGGCAAGGAAGGGCCCGCGCCGAAGGATGCAAAACCGGCGGATAAAAAGCCGGCGGCTAAGAAAAGGCCCGAAAAACGCGCGGCGGAAAAAAAGCCCGCCCCACAGCCCAAAAAAGAGGCCGTAAAGGAAACGGAACCCAAGGCGGACCTCGGGCCGCCCGCCGCCTATTACCGCGTGATGCGCGCGGATGCGGACGATCCCGCTTTCGCCGACTGGTCGGCACCCCGCACAGCGGCCGAGCTTCGCAACTGGGCGAAGACGCAGGGCCTGGTTCTTGTGGACGACGCGCCCCCCGTATCCGTAGGCAAGGCGCGTTTTGTGGAGCGCTACGGCTCCACGCTCCTATTGGACGGGCTTAACCGCAACTCAAAGTACAGGCTGTTTCTCGATTTTGTGGCCTTCGACGATTCGTCGCGCTTCAGCGAGCCCGCGGCGCTCGAGATCTATGCGGATGGCCTTTTGTTAAAACGCGTCTCTTTCAGCGAACTCGGCTCCCGGCGCAACCCCATGGTGCTCGAGATTCCATACCAGCTCGCACTGGACGGAACGGTAACCGTGCTCTTTCGCCAGTCCGGCGGGGCCGCCGGCTTCTTCGGCCTGTGGGACGCGGTGCTCGCCGACCAGTACGCGCTCCCGGCGTCGTTCGAGGGGCCCGCGCCGAAGCGCGCCGAGCCCAAAAGCATGCGGATAAAGGACGATGTCATCGAGGCAAAGCCCGCGCTGAAGAAACGGCCCGCAAAGCTTCCTCCCGCGAAGAAGAAGGACGCTCCCGCCGAGAAGGCCGCGCCGAAGGACACGCCTGCGAAGAAGAAGGACGATGCCTCGAAGATCGGCGAGGCGCCTGTTATAAAAAGGCCCGACGGGGAAAATAAGCCTAAGGACGCCGAAAAGCCCGCAAGTGACGAGGCGAGGAAAGAGCCCGCGGCCCCGGAGATAAAGGACACGCCGGGCGTTAAGGACCCGGCCGCGCCGGCCGGTCCCTCCGAACCGCGGAAGCCGGAATAAACCGCCGGACGCGACCGCATCACACATACATCCTCGAACCCGTGTCCAGTCAATGAGCGTCGATAGTTGATTCCATTCGCTATTTGAAACGGTCCATTCCGGATGGTGTTCGGAATGAAGGTGACATCTTCGCTATGATGGTCAGGTCCTATTTTTCCCCATATAGGCGAATTTATTTGACAAAAAAATGACCCCTTAATTAGAGTTGTCACGAATATCGGCGCTTATGTCGCACGATCATCGGCGGAGCGGGGCGCGCTTTCGCGGAGTTCGTTCGGATCGGCGGTTTTTATGATTCTATAAAAACGGGTGGTGCCATGGGCAAGGACCTTGAAAAGGATTTAGACGACGAGGTGTACGAGGACGAATATTACGAGGAGCATTTCGAGGAAGAAGAGCTCATCGGCGAGGACGAGATGACGGACGTCGTGGAGAGGGACATCGAAGAGGACGGGGACCTCGATGAAGAGGACATCCTGGACGACGACGAGGACTGGGAGGACAAAAAGAACACCCGCAAGGTGGAAATGAGCTACGCCTGCGAGGATTGCGACTACCGCTGGGAGGACGTCATAATCAAAAAGAAAAACCGGCTCGAGGACGACGAGGAGATAGACGTCGTCTGCCCCATGTGCGGCTCCACCAACATCACCCTGATATGAGCCGTCGGGTTATACGAATACGGGGGGCTCGCGAGCACAATCTCAAGAACATCTCGATAGACCTGCCCAGGGACGCCCTGGTGGTGGTCACCGGGCTTTCCGGTTCCGGCAAATCCTCCCTCGCCTTCGACACAATCTACGCCGAGGGGCAGAGGCGATACGTCGAATCGCTTTCGGCGTACGCGCGCCAGTTTCTGGGGGTGATGGAAAAGCCCGACGTGGACTTTATCGACGGCCTTTCGCCCGCCATCTCGATCGAGCAAAAGACAACCCACCGAAACCCGCGCTCCACCGTGGGCACAGTTACCGAAATCCACGATTATCTGCGCCTGCTCTACGCGCGAGTCGGCGTACCGCACTGCCATAAATGCGGCAGGCGCATCGCCTCGCAATCCGTGGATCAGATCGTCGAATCGATTTTGACCCTTCCCCAGGGGACCCGCCTGCAAATTCTCGCCCCCGTAGTGCGCGGACGCAAGGGCGAGCACGAGGACCGCTTCGCCGCGGCGCGAAAAAACGGCTTTACCCGTGTGCGCGTAAACGGCGAGACCAGAGAGCTCGAGGAGGAGATAAGGCTCGAAAAGAACAAGAAGCACAATATAGAGATCGTCGTAGACCGAATAGTGATTAAAGAAGGTGTGCGCTCACGAGTGGCCGACTCGGTGGAAACGGCGATCGGCCTTGCCGCGGGGCTTCTTATCGCCGACGTCGAGGGCGAAGAGCGCCTTTACTCAACAAGCCTCTCGTGTCCGGAGTGCGGCATTTCAATTCCGGAGCTCTCTCCGCGCATGTTCTCGTTCAACAATCCCTACGGCGCGTGCCCCAAATGCAGCGGCCTTGGCTTCATCATGAGCTTCGATCCGGAGCTGATCGTATCGGACCCTGACAAGTCCCTCTATGACGGCGCGCTCGAGGTGTGGGGCAAGACCACAAGCTACTGGTACCGGGAACAGATCGAAACACTCGAAAAGAACCTTAAATTCGACGCCGGCACCCCCTGGAAAAAGCTCCCTAAAAAAATCCGGGACATCATCCTCTTCGGCTCCGGAAACCGGAAGATCGATTTCGACATCAAGCGCGACAATGCCGAGTTCAGGTTTACGCGCTCCTTCGAAGGGGTCATCCCAAACATGGAGCGGCGCTACCGCGAGACGAAGTCCGAGGATATGCGCGAATGGATGGAAAGGTTCATGTCCAACAGCGTCTGCGACGAGTGCGGAGGCAAGCGCCTGAGGGTCGAGAGCCTTTTCGTTCGCGTGGCGGGGAGGTCAATCGACGAGATATCGGCCATGTCGATAAAAACGGCGGCCGCCTTTTTCGAAAATATAAAGCTTGGCGAGACCGAGGCGCTTATAGCCGCCCAGGTGCTTAAGGAGATCCGCAAACGCCTCGGATTTCTAAACGACGTGGGGATAGAATACCTCTCGCTGGACCGCGCGGCGGGGACGCTGTCGGGCGGCGAGGCGCAGCGCATTCGCCTGGCTACACAGATAGGCTCGAGCCTCATGGGCGTGCTTTACATATTGGACGAACCGAGCATCGGCCTGCACCAGCGCGACAATCAGCGCCTGCTCGCGACGCTCAAATACCTGCGCGATCTGGGCAACACGGTCATAGTCGTGGAGCACGACGAAGAGACGATCCGCGCCGCCGATTTCGTGGTGGACCTCGGACCCGGGGCGGGTCTCGACGGCGGCTACGTGGTCGCGGCCGGCACACCCGACGCGATCGCCGCGGACGAAAAATCGCTCACCGGGCGTTATCTTTCGGGGAAGGAGCGCATTCCCCTGCCTGCCAGGCGAAGAAAGCCGCGCGGCTTCATCGAGATAAAGGGGGCGCGCGAGAATAACCTTAGAAAGATCGACGTATCCTTTCCCCTGGGGGTGTTCTCGTGCGTTACCGGAGTTTCGGGATCGGGCAAGTCGACGCTCGTCATCGAGGTGCTCTACCGGGCGCTGTCGTCGCTGGTCATGAAATCGAAGGAGCATCCGGGCGCCTTCGATAAGATCTCCGGGGTGGAGCATATCGACAAGGTGATCGATATCGACCAATCGCCCATAGGGAGAACCCCCCGCTCCAATCCCGCGACCTATACCGGCCTCTTTACGCCGATAAGGGAGCTCTACAGCCAGCTTCCAGAATCGAAGGTGCGGGGTTACCGCCCGGGCCGTTTCTCCTTCAACGTGTCCGGAGGGCGCTGCGAGGCCTGCGAGGGCGACGGTATAAAACGAATAGAGATGCACTTTTTGCCCGACGTCTACGTAACCTGCGAGGTGTGCAAGGGCAAGCGCTACAACCATGAGACCCTGGAGGTGCGCTACAAGGGCAGGAACATCTTCGAGATCCTCGACATGACGGTGGAGGAGGCGCTCGCCTTTTTCGAGAACATTCCGGCCGTGCGTTCGAAACTCGAGACCCTTCACCGGGTGGGGCTCGAATATATCAAGCTCGGGCAGCCCGCCACAACGCTTTCCGGAGGAGAGGCGCAGCGCATAAAGCTCTCCACCGAGCTCTCCCGGCGGGCCACCGGGAGGACCATCTACATACTCGACGAACCCACCACGGGCCTGCACTTCGACGACATACGCAGGCTCCTCGAGGTGCTCTCATCGCTGGTGGAGCGGGGCAATACGGTTATAGTCATAGAACACAACCTGGACGTAATCAAGAACGCCGACTGGGTGCTCGACCTGGGGCCCGAGGGTGGTGACGGTGGCGGGTCCGTGGTGGCAAGCGGCACCCCCGAGGAGGTCGCCGCCTCCGAGAAGTCGTACACGGGAAAATACCTTAAATCTGTCTTGAAAAAAAAGTGACATAAGACGATAATGGGAAGGAGGGATGACGCGATGAAAAGCTTTCCGGACTTCCACCCATGAGCATGCCTTTCGGCACGACCATCCCGGCGCGTCTTGCGGCGGCGGCCGCGGCCGTCCTTGTCCTCCTCTCCGGGGCCCCGTCCGCGGCCCAATCGCGCGACCTGGCGCGTTTCGAGCGCGCCAAGGAAGAGTTCCGCCAGGGAATGATTCATTTCAACAATATGCGCTATCTCGCCTCGGTCGAGTTCTTTCGCAGGGCGCTCTCCATCCATCCCGATTACTATACGGCTCGCGAATACCTGGCTCGATCGTACCGCCTGGCGGGCTTCACCGAGGAGGCTCTGGGCGAATGGGAAACCCTGGCCGAAGAGTCGCCCGACAACGCGCCGGTCCGGGCTAAAATAGACGCCATCCGCTTCCGCGAAGGAGGGCTCTTCGCGCCGGGACGCTCCGGGGAGTTCGTCCTGGCCGACGAGTACGCCTCGGCCGGAATGAAGCGCTTCCGCTTTCCGAATCCCGTTGACGTCGCGGTGGACGCCGGGCGCAACGCCTACATCACCTCCTTCTCCTCGGGAAAGCTCGTCAAGATCGATCCGAACAGGCAGGGGATAGACTCCTTCTCTCCGTCTCTGGAGAGCAGGCTGTACGGAATCGACCACTTCGGAGGCAGGATAGCCGTCACCGATTTCGGACGCGACTGCGTATACCTCATGAACGAGTCGTTGAAGATACTTAAGACCTTCGGCTCGGCGGGAAGCGGCGAGGGGCTGTTTCACGGCCCGCAGGGGGTGTGCTTCGACCCCGCAGGGCGCCTTTACGTGGTCGATTCGGGAAACCACAGGGTGCAGAAGTTCGACGGTGACGGGAAGTTTATACTTTCCTTCGGCAGGCAGGGCAAATACGAGGGAGAGCTCGACAAGCCCTCGGATTGCGCGGCGGACAGGGAGCGGGTGTACGTTGCCGACACGGGGAACAACAGAGTGGCCGTTTTCGACGATTCCGGCAACTTCCTGGAGAACCTCTCCGTGGAGGGCAGCGAACGGCCGAGAGGCGTAACGCTTCACGGTTCGTCGCTCGTGCTTGCCGACGAGAAAAGGGGGCTGATTTTCTACGACATAGCCAATAAAAACGCGGCAGCCTTCTCCTCCTGGGATGGGGGCAAACGCTCGTTTCGCCGGTCGTACGCAGGGCTCTTCGACCGCGACGGGTTTCTGTACTGTCTGGACTATCTTCAGGAGAGCCTTTTCATCTTCTCGCCGCTGGAGCGGCGCTACTCGAATTACGACCTCGAGATAGCCTCGATCGATACGCGCAAATTTCCGGTAGTGGCGCTTTATTTGAACGTACGCGACCGGTCGGGAAGGCCCCTGTACGGACTGACGCGGGACAACTTCTCCGTCGTGGAGGACGGCGCCCGTCCGTCCGGCATCTACGTCGATTACCTCAGGGACAGGGCGCCCTCGGCAGCCATGGTGCTGTGCGTGGACCGCTCCCGCGCCATGGGCGCTTACCACAACGACATACCATGGGTCGCCGAGTTCATTTTAAAGAAGATGCGGAAAAACGATTCGCTCAAGGTGGCCGGCTTCAACGATGATTACCGCACCGAGAACGACTTCGACTGGAGCCGCCGGAGGGCCCTCAGGGCACTCAAGGAGCGCTCCTACGGTGAGGGCAGGGACATCGGAAAGGCGCTCTACAACGCCATCTCCGACGTCGCGCCGAAAGTGAACCGCCGCGGCGTAATCCTCGTTACCGACGGCCGCGAGGCCGATGGCTCGTTTGCCCGCTATTCGGAGAAGGTCGTAATAGATTACGCGAAAAGCCATCACGTTCCGGTTTTCATCATCAGCCTCGGCGCGAAGGACCCCTCTCTCTCCCGTATCGCCGCGGCAACGGGCGGGTCGATATACGCAACCCGCGAGATGGACGGCCTGAGAGGCATATACGACCGCATCCGTAACGGCGAGGAGTACCGCTATGTCGTGGTCTATTCCACGTTCAAGTCGCCCGCCCTTAAAGGCTGGTGGTCCGACGTCCGCATAGAGGTCGACTACCGCGGCCAGAAGGGCACGGAGTGGGGCGGGTATTTTGTCCCCTGAGCCTGGCCGCCCTGGCCCGGAGGCGTTCGCGGTCCGCCGCGCCCGAAACAAATCGTGAATAAAGGAGTTTTTCCCGCGCGATTATATTCCACATCCCGCGGAGCACGGGAATGCCGACGGCCTCGCCCCCCGGCATGGCGGCGGGAGCGTGCCTCGACCGTTCGGCCCCTTAATCGGCGCGCCCCTTAAAGTGATTCAAGCGTTTCCACCATCCAGCGAACGGATTTTTCGAACTGCGCGGCGCCGCCGGCGTCGTTTCCGTCGTCCGGATAAACCTCGATCGTCTTGTCGCATTTCAGGTGATTGAAGAGGGCGAAGACGCACTGCGGCGGCGATTCGGTGTCCTTAAATCCGACGGTCGCGAGCGTCGGACCGGTGATGCGGTCGGCGAAATTGATTGCGTCGAAATAGGAAAGGTTTTTTTTGACGAGCCTTTTCCTGGCCCTTTGAAGCGAAAGGTATTCGTTTATCTCGGCGGTAGCCTCGCTGGTGGAGATGTTCTGGCTCTCGCCGAGGTGGGCGAACGAGGGTGTGTCGAGCACAAGGGCGGTCGGACGGCCCGTATTGGCCGCGGCGAAGAGCGCGGCCGCGGCTCCCATGCCCTTTCCCATGAGGCCCATCGCGCCGCAGTCCAGACGGTCGTTCAATCGTAAAACGTCGATGGCGCGGTAGGCGTCAAGGTACACTCCGCGCATATAATAGCCATAAATGTCGGTGATGGAATCGACCAAATAGCCCGGGCTTTTTTCGGTCAAGGCGCCGGACGTCTCTCCGTGGCCGCGCAGGCGCAGGAAGAAGTAGGCGGCCTTTTCGTCAAGCGGATACCCGGCATAGGGATCGGGCCTGTTGTAATCGTGGATGATGATGACCGCCCTGGCCTTTCGTCTTCCGGCTGGGACCAGCAGGCTTCCGGTCAACGTCGAGCGGAACATCCCCCTGAACGTCACCTCGAAACGGTTGAACGGAGAGCGCGGGGAATTGATCGGGGTGAACGAAGGTTCCATGGGAATCTTCCTTAACTCGGAAATGGAACCCTTCCAGAAGGCGTCGAAATCCTCCTGCCGGTCGAAGGGTGGCAGGTGCGGGAAGAAGCGGTCGAAATCGCCCGTTACAGGCATTGCTCGGAGTCCGGTCAGTTAGAGATTTTGTATATAAAATAGTAGTTATAGCTGAACAAAAGATAGATGAGCGCGATCACCGCTGTAGAAACCGCCATCAGGGAAAGGACCAGCCCGGCCGCCCGCAGGGGCCTGGCGCACATATACAGCGCCACACTGCCGCCCGAGTGGCCGTCTTGGCGCATGGCGCATATCCTTCGAACGAAGAGATATATGAGCGCGCCTGTTAACCCCAGGCGCACCGCCCAGGCTACGATGATATTGAAGAGCTCCCTGTTGCCGACGGCAAGAAGCGCTATCGGAGCAACGATTAGATCCATCAGAAAAGCGGAGGCGAGCGCCGAGGCGGCGATAAAGGCGCAGAGAATCATCACCGACTTCAGCCTGTCGACAATACGGTTTTTTTCGAAAAGGGTCGCGCTGCGCATGGTTGTTTCCCGTTTTATTTTTCGGAGGACTCGTCCGGGCCGGGTTCTCCGCGTTCGGGCCTTCGCGCCGCGCCCGGCGTCTTTTCTTCCTCGGAGCGCACCCCCATCTCCTCCAGGGCCTCGCGCGCGGCCTTTTGCACCGCCGGACTCGGGTCATAGTCGCGCTTGTATTTTAAAATGTCAATTGTTCTTTGTTCCTTCATGTCCCTAAGGAGTCGTATGGCGCGAAGCCGCACCATGGAGTTGTCGCTTTTAAGGGCTTCCATCAGGCGGGGGAAGGCCTTCTCGTCGCCCAGTTTCGCCATCGCCGCGACACAGTAGATGTACAGCGTATAGTACTCCTTGCGCTTCTTGAAGGGATAGGACTCGATTATTGCGACCACCGCGTCGATGTCCTTGGCGGCCTCCCTCGCTCCAAGCCTCGCCAGGGCGTTTGCCGCGTATCCACGCACGTCCCGGTCCTCGTCCTCGTCTTTCAGAAGCTCGACGAGGAAGTCCCTTGGCGCGGCGGAGCCGAGCCGCCCCATGAACATGGTCAGCGATCCGCGGATGGTGCGGGTGGTCTTTACGTCCTTGATGGCCGTTTTCGCGAACCCGGCAAGCTCCTCCGCCCCGAATTCCCCCATCGCGGTGATGAGGCTTTCCGTAAGGTTCGAATCGGCCGACAGGTCGCGGGCCTTGAGCTTTTCGGCCAGGGCCTGCCGCGCCGGCTCGTGCCGAAGGTTTTTAAGCGAATTGACCGCAGCGATCTGCACGTCCTCGGAGTCGTCGCCCAGCGCTTCCATCATGGCCGGAGCGGCCCGGCTGTTTTTAAGGTCGCCCGCCACGGTGAGCGCCCTGGCCTTTACCTCCGGGTCGGTCTCGTTTCGTATGACATCGATAAGCAGGTCTCCCAGGGAGTTTTTCAGCGATTCGTCGCGTATGCCGAGTATCATGTTGATCGCCTCGCGGCGGTCCTTGTTGATGCCGAAACGAACGGTTTTTTCTATCCACTCGGCGCGCTTCTTCTCGTTTTCGGCCTGTTTTTCCTTTTGCTTTCGCTCCCTCTCCTCGGCAGTCTCCACAGCCTTTGCGGGCCTGTCCGCCGCGGGCTTCGATGGCCCTTTCTGGGCCAAAGGCGCACCCCGTCCCGCCGCCATGAAGGCGACAAGGACCAGAGCTTTTATCCATACGGAAGAAATTCTCATGCTATCCCTCGTTTCCGGCTGATTATATGCGGAGGCCGTGCGGGGCGCAAGCACATTCGCCCGCATACAGGCGGACCGGCGCATCCGTGTAACAAAAACCCTATACGGCGCACTGAAACGGAACGCGGCCGCCCGGAAGAAACGCGATTTACACGCCATCATCGATATTATCGGCCATTTCGGGGCCGCATGGACGCCGTTTATACGCAATCCGGCCGAATAAAAACGTCGACGGCATGGTTAGACCGGGCCATTATTTCTTGACACCGCCCATTTAAATGTGTAACATTCAGGCTTGACGGGGCTTTTCGAGAGGAAAATATGCGGTTCGTTCGCCGGGCGAGGAGCTTCCGGCGCCGCGATACCGTTTAGACAGGATACACATCATGAAAACCGCCATAGCATGGATTGCGCCGCTTTTTTTTGCGACGGCATTCGCCGCACCGTCTTTTGCGGCGGACCGCTACGCCCTCATAAAACTCGAGGGCTCGGTAAACCCGATCATCGGCGAGCATGTAGTCAAATCGATAGAAAAAGCGAACGAGGCCCATGTGCGCTTCATCATCATACAGATGGACACGCCGGGCGGACTGATGGGCTCCATGCGAGAGATCATAAAGTCCATCCTCTCCTCCGAAGCGCCGGTGGTCGTGTTTACCGCGCCGAAAGGGGCGCAGGCCGCCTCCGCGGGCGGATACATCATGCTCGCCGCGCACGTTACGGCCATGGCCCCGGGCACCGAGATCGGCGCCATGCATCCGGTGAGTCCCTTTCTGAACTTCGGCCAGAAGGACGAACAGGGAAATCCGGCCGGCGGAATAATGGAAAAGAAGGTGCTGAACGACACCATAGCATACGGCAAGAGCCTTGCGCAGAAGCGCAGGCGGAACGTCGACTGGACCGTGCGCGCCATCCGCGACGCCATTTCGAGCACATATCTCGAGGCCCACAGACTCGGCATCGTGGATATCATAGCCGAGGACGTGGACGACCTGCTCGTAAAGCTAAACGGTAAAAGGGTTGATGTCAACGGTTCGGTGGTCGTCATCTCGACGGCCGGTGTTGCGCCGCTTTCGTTCGAAATGGACTGGAAGGAGAAGATGCTCAATTACTTCGCGGACCCTCAGATGGTGTTTCTGCTCTTCATAATCGCGGTGGCCGGCATCGGAATGGAGTTTAAAAGCCCGGGGCTCATCGTGCCGGGGGTTCTGGGGGCCATCGCGCTCTTCCTCTTTCTCATGGCGGTTCGGGTGCTTCCTATAAATCTTGCGGGTCTCGCGCTCATCATCCTGGCGGTCGTGCTCTTCATACTCGAGCTAAAGATTGCAAGCTATGGCCTGCTTACCATTGGCGGGATAGTCGCGTTCATCTTCGGCTCCATGATCCTATTCGATTCGCCACTGCCGGGCGGACGGATTCCGATGCGCTCCATAATCGCCGTGATGTTGTTTCTGCTGGCGTTTTTCTTCGTGGTGGTGCGCTCGGTAGTGCTTGCTCACAGGGGCCAGGTCACCACTGGCATGAAGGGGATGGTAGGCGAAACCGGCGTGGCCATACGCGATTTTAAGGCCGGGGGCAAGGTGTTCGTCCACGGCGAGATATGGAACGCGGTTTCGGAGGATGAGATAAAGCGCGACGACAGGGTGACGGTGACCGGTTCGAAGGGCATGACCCTCTTCGTAAGAAAGCTTTAGCGAAGCCCGCCGCGGCTGAAACGCGGAGGGGCCGCGGCGCGGACCATCCGCCGGAGTTATACATTACAAGACACACAGGAGGTGTACGATGTTCGAGATGTTTCCAACATTGCTGATACTTGCGGTGCTTCTGGTCATCGCTTCGATCAAGGTCGTCAAGGAGTACGAGCGGGCGGTCGTGTTCCGGCTTGGAAGGCTTTTAAAAACGCACAAGGGGCCCGGTATCATCATCATCATACCGTTCATCGATAAATGGGTGCGGGTCAGCCTTCGCCTTGTGGTTATGGACGTTCCGCCGCAGGACATCATTACCCGCGATAACGTTTCAGTCAAGGTGAACGCGGTCGTGTATTTCAGGGTCATCGATCCCAACAAGGCGGTAACCGAGGTCGAGGACTTCATGTACGCGACGTCCCAGCTCGCGCAAACCACGCTTCGCAGCATACTGGGCATGAACGAACTCGACGACCTCTTGAGCGACCGCGAGCGCATAAACTCGGAGCTTCAGAACGTGCTCGACGCGCACACCGATCCGTGGGGCATAAAGGTGACGGCGGTCGAGGTGAAGCACGTGGACCTTCCGCAGGAGATGCAGCGGGCAATGGCCAAGCAGGCGGAGGCGGAGCGCGAGCGCCGCGCGAAGGTCATCAACGCCGAGGGCGAATTTCAGGCGGCGGCGAAGCTCATCGAAGCGGCCTCCCTCATGGAGACGCATCCCATCGCGCTGCAGCTTCGCTATCTGCAGACGCTCAGGGAGGTGGCTACCGAGAACAACTCGACAACGCTCTTCCCGATTCCGCTGGATGTCATCTCGCATTTCATGAAGAAATAGACCGCACGTCGGGCCGACGGGCGCCCGTTTGGCGCCCGCGTGCCGGATGCGCGGAGCGTACATACTGAGGGCGCGGCGCGGCACGGCACGGCGCGGCACGGCACGGCACGGCGCGGCGCGATTTCGGAATCGCGCTTTCACGTGTCCGGCCGCTTTTTTAAGTGAGTACGGGGCTTTTCGCTGAGTAGAGCCGGGAATCGCGCTTTCACGTGTCCGGCCGCTTTTTAAGTAAGTACGGGGCTTTCCGCTGAGTAGAGCCGGAAATCGCGCTTTCACGCGTGTACCGTGCTTTCAGGCGCATGCCGCCGGGCCCTGGTTCACTCCACGAGCTTCTTCAGGCGGTTCAGTTCGTTCATCGCGTCGAGGGGGGTGAGGGTGTCGATGTCGAGGGCGCGGATCGCCTGCACCAGCCGGTGGTTGGCGGCGTTGAATATCTCGAGCTGTTCGCCCGCGTCGTCCTCTCCCGCCGATTCGGGCGCGTTCCCTGCGCGGTTGGTCTTCTCCATGCGCTCCAGTATCTTCTGCGCGCGCGCGGTGATCTCGCGCGGGATTCCGGCCAGGCGCGCCACGTGGATGCCGTAGGACCTGTCGGCGGCGCCGGGGACCACCCGGTGCAGGAAATCGACCCCGCCCATGTGCTCCTTTACGAGCACCGTATAGTTGACGATTCCGCGCCGTCCGCCAAGACGGGTCAGTTCGTGGTAATGGGTGGCGAACAGGGTCTTCGCGCGGATGTAGCGCAGTATGTACTCCACCACGGCCCAGGCGATTGAGAGGCCGTCGAAGGTGCTGGTGCCCCGGCCCACCTCGTCCATAACTATGAGGCTCTTATGTGTGGCGTTGTTCAGGATCAGGGCGGTCTCGTTCATCTCCACGAGAAAGGTGGACTCTCCCCGCGAGATGTTGTCGGAGGCGCCTATGCGCGTGAAGATGCGGTCCGCTATCGGCAGCTCCGCCGAGGCCGCGGGAACGTACGATCCCGCCTGCGCCATAAGCTGAATAATCGCGGCCATGCGTATATAGGTCGACTTGCCCGACATGTTGGGGCCGGTGATGATCTTGATGAAGTCGCCCGAATCGTCCATGCGCACGTCGTTGGGTATGAAGACCTCCCTGGTGTAATACTTTTCGACTATCGGGTGCCGGCCGCCGGAGACGTTCATCACCCCCCGGTCGTTGAAGGAAGGGCGCACGAACCTGTTTTCGAGCGCGGCCACCGCAAGCGAGCAGTGAAAATCGATCTCCCCCAGGGCCTCCGCCAGCTCCTGGATTCCGGGCCTTTGGGCGAGCACCTCGCCGTGGAGCGATTCGAGCTCGGCCGTCTCCATGGCCGCTATCTTCTGCGAAGCGCCCAGAATGTCCGACTCGAATGACTGCAGCCGCCCGGTCGTATAGCGTTCGGCGCCCACCAGCGTCTGCTTGCGAAAATAATCGGCCGGCACCTTCGACGACTGGCCCTTGCTAACCTCGATATAGTAGCCCAGCACCCGGTTGTATTTCACCTTTAGCGTGGGGATTTCAAGGCGGCGCTTTTCCTCCTCCTGATATTCCACCATCCAGTTCTTCGAGTCCTTTTTCAGATCGTAAAGCCGGTCGAGCTCCGCGCTTCGGCCGGGCCGCACCACGCGGCCCTGCTCGGGCGAAAGCGCCGGATCGTCGTCTATCACCTCTCCGATAAGCTTCGCAAGGGGCTTGCACTCGTTTGCGGCCGCGATGATCCTGGCTCCAAGCTCGTGGGGGATTCCCTCCAGCAGCCTGGCGGTCTCCAGGGCCGCCTCGATCGAGGCGGCGAGCGCCAGGTAATCGCGCGGGGTGCATCGGCCTATGACGAAACGCGCTATGAGCCTCTCGATGTCGTAAACGCCGTCGAGGCGGTCCTGGAGATCGGCGGTAAGGGAAGCCGATTCGTGGAACAGGCGCACCGTGTCCAGCCGTTTCTCGATCTCGTCGGCGCGGATGAGCGGCTGGAGCAGGTTGCGCTCCAGCAGGCGGCGGCCCATGGCGGTTTTGGTCCTGTTTAGCACCGAGTAGAGCGTGCGCTCGCGGCCGCCGTCGTTCGAGTTATGCACCAGTTCGAGGTTGGCTATGGTCGCCTCGTCCAGGGCCATATAGTCCGAGGCAACGATTCGCCGGGGGGGCTTCAGGTGGCCGAAGGCCTTCTTGTGGGTGTCCTTTAAGTACTCCAGTATGGAGCCGGCTGCGAGGATCTCGAGGGGGTCCTCCATGCCGAGGCCCTTTATCCCGGCGAGCCGAAACGCCTCCGCTATGGCCGAGGTGAGATATTCGACGTCATACAGCCATTCGTTTATGCGGTTTACCGGTATCCCGCGGCTTTTGAGGTATCCGAGCACGGTATCGTCCGCGCCGTTCATTGAGTGGTGAATGGCCTCGCGGGGCGAGAAGCGCGCGAGCTCTCCGCGGTATTTGTCGGCCGAGTGAGCCATGGACGACAGGTGAAAGTCGCCGGTCGAGACGTCCACGAAGGCGAAGGCAATGCGGTCCGGCCCCTCCACCACGGAGGCGAGGTAGTTGTTGTGGTCGGACTGAAGCAGGTTCTGCTCCACCAGGGTGCCGGGGGTGATGACGCGCGTCACCTCGCGGCGTACCACCGTTCCCGACGATGGGACGGCCTCCATCTGCTCGCAGATCGCCACGCGGTGTCCGGCCTTTATAAGGCGGGCTATATAGCTCTCGGCGGCGTGATGGGGCACGCCGCACATGGGGACGTCGTTCTGGCGCGAGGTGAGGGCTATGCTGAGCGCCTTCGAGGCGGTGTGCGCGTCGTCGAAGAACATCTCGTAGAAATCGCCCATGCGGAAGAAGAGGATCTCCCCCGGATGCTTTTTCTTTATCTCCAGGTACTGCTTGAGCATGGGTGTGAGCTTCGCGTCCATTCTCAGTCTCCGTAGATGTAGCGCCGGTTTTCGTCCCTGCGAATCCTCACGATGTTACCGTTTATGGCGAATTCCTCGGCCAGCCGGATCTTTAGCGAAACGGCGGAGTCGGTGTCGCGCGCCCGGCCCACGTAAATGAGGTGACGGCCGGCTACCGCTACCGACTGAATCGGCGAGAACTCGCCGGATATGATCCGCCGCACGCGCTCCGCCTCCGCCTTTGAAAAGAATGGCCCCAGGGCCACGGCGTAGGCCACTTCGGCCTCCTCGTCGGCGCCGCCCGGTTCCGAATCGTGGCGAAGGTCGATGGAGTCGAGCTGCCTGATCGCGGCCTCCTCCGGCAGGTATGGGGCCGGAGTCGGTTTGTGCGCCTTAAGCTCCTCCATCCTCCCCGCGGCGAAGCCGCTCTCCACGGCCCGAGGGTAGCGCTTCATGAGATCGGCGTACGCGCTGTAGGCGCGGCCGTAATCCCCCCTGTTCTCGTGGAAGCGCCCAAGCAGGTAAAGCGCCCCCGGCGCGCTCGGCGCCTCGGGAAAACCCGTTACGAGCTCCCGAAGGGAGACGAGATAGGCGCGCGAGTAGCCGGTCGTTTTTCTCTCCACATAGGCCATTACGAGGAGAGTGGCGGCAAGCTCATCGTACTCGCGGTTTAGCTCCGAGACGCGGCGTAAGCCCTCGAGGGCCTCCTCGAAGCGTTCGAGATGTATGAGAGCCTTGGCGCGGTACAGCAGGAAGCCCGCGGTGTGCTCGCTTTTCGGAAAGAGCCCCAGGACCCTCGCGCTCTCGGCCTCGAGCTCGCCCCATCGCGCGAGGAGGTACAGCGTCCGGCAGATGCCGAGCGCCGCGCGGTCCCTGTCCTTAAAATAGCGGTATTTTTCGAGCAGGATCCTATATTGCCTGATGGCCTCCTCCGGCGCCTCCTCGGCGTCGGCCGCATACAGCCGGACCTCGGCCACGGAGTCGCTCTTCGGATACGCCCGATAGAATTCCGCGGCGAGGGAGCGCAGCTTCTCCGACTCGCCCAGCCTGGCGTGAGCGCGTATTCTATCGAGGAAATCCCGTTCCGACGGCGCGGCGGCATGGGCGCGCGCGCAGAGCGCGGCAACGAGGGCGAGGGCGATGGACGCCTTAGGCACTACGCTCCCCGTAAAGCGTCGAGCCGCGCAGCTTTTTAATTATAACGCTGACCTTGCGCCCCACATCGGCCGGCCCGGCCGGCAGCACGGCGGGGTGGTTTAGATAGGTACGGCCGCGGTACTCGTCGGGGGATTTTTTGCTCGGTCCTTCCACTATGATCTCCTCGGCGCGGTCCACCCGCGCGAGGAGCTTTTCCCGGGATATGGCCCGCTGAAGGTCTATCAGATTTTGTAAACGCTCGAGCTTGCGCTCGCGGCCTATCCCTTCCTCCATGGCGAAGGACGGCGTTCCCTCGCGCGGCGAATAGGCGTACATGAAGGCCTCGTCGAATCGGAAGCGCCGTACCGCCTCGAGCGTAAGCTCGTAATCATCCTCGGTCTCGCCGGGAAATCCGACTATCAGATCGGTCGAAACGGCGTGGTCTGGGAGCGTTCTTTCCAGGTGGGCGATGATGGAGGCGTAGCGCTCCAGCGTGTATTTTCGGTTCATGAGAGCGAGGACCCTGTCGGAGCCGCTCTGCAGGGGCAGGTGGACCGAGCGCGAGATGTTGCCGTGGTCGGCGATGACCCTTACGATATCGTCGCGGAAGTCCATGGGATGCGAGGTAAGGAAGTTCACCCGCAGAAGCCCCGGCGTCTCCGCGGCCAGCGCAAGCAGACGGTGGAATGGGATGTCTCCGCTGTCCATGCCGTACTGGTTGACGTTCTGTCCGAGTAGTGTTATCTCGGTCGCGCCTCCCTCGACGCACTGCCGTATGTGGCGCAGTATGGCCTCCGACGGGAAGGATATAAGCCTCCCCCTGACGTAAGGGACGATGCAGTACGAGCAGTAGTTTTCGCAGCCATGGGTGATGGTTACCCATTTGTGGAAGGGGAGCTCGTCGCGCCTCCCGGCCGCGGCCTCGTCGGTCCGCGGCGCGAAGTCGCGATGGTCCTGCGACAGATAGGCCCGGGCCCCTCCGCCTGAGGACAGAATCTCGCCCAGGCGCGGAGACTGGTACGGCCCCACCACGAGGTCCGCGTAGCCCTGGGCCAGGAGCCTTTTTCCCAGGCGCTGCGCCATGCAGCCGGTTACGACAATGAGCGCCTGGCCCTTACTGCGCGCCGAACGTATGCGGGCCAGGGCGCGTTCCTCGGCGTGGGCGCGGACCGAGCAGGTGTTGAAAACGACTATGTCGGCCGTTTCCTCGCCGGACGCCCGCCGCAGGCCGGCTTTTTCGAGCGAATGGGCCATTAGGTCCGAATCGCCCTTGTTCATCTGACAGCCGAAGGTCTCTATGAAATACCGTTTGCCTTTCAGTTTATTACGCCCTTTTTTCTGAATTCATCGATCTCCTGCCGGGAGTAGGCGAGCGAGGAGAGGATTTCCTCGTTGTGATGCCCTATCGGCGCACCGGCCTCGGTCGCGGTGCCCTTGCCGCATATCTTGATAGGACTTGCCACCTGGCGCAAAGTCCTCCCGGCGTGGTTTGTCACATCGGCCACCATGCCCCTGTCGGCAAGCGGCGGGGAGTGGACGGCCTCGTCCATGGTGAGTACCGGCTCCACGCAGGCATCGATGCCGCCGAATACGCCGCGCCAGTGCTCGAGCGTTCGGGAGGCGATGGTCTCCGCCACCCGGCGCTTGGAGGCCATAAGCTCCTCCTGCGACAGCAGGCCCGGTGAGACCATCTCGTCCATGCCTATAGCGCGATAAAAGGCCTCCGCGAACTTGGGTTCGAGTGATCCGACCGAAAGATACCTGCCGTCGGACGTCCGATAATAGTCGTAAACCGAGCCGCCGTTTAGTATCTCGCCCTCACGGGCGGGCTCCAGGCCCCCGGCGAGAAATCCGGCCGCCTGAAAGGCCGAAAGCGCGAATGTGCTGTCGGTTATTGACAGGTCGATGTAGGCGCCCCCGCCGCCAGCAAGCCTGCGTATATAGGCGGCCATCACGGCTATGGCAAGGTTCTTTCCCCCGCCGCAGACGTCGGCTATCTGTATTCCGGAGAGAGTCGGGCCCTGGGACTTTCGGCCGGAGTACGAGTCGATTCCGGACAGCGCGAGATAGTTTATGTCGTGGCCCGCGCGTTCGGCGTAGCGGCCCGTGCTTCCGTAGCCGGTAAGCGAACAGTAGATGACGGAGGGAGCGGCCCTGCGTACCTCTTCGTAGCCCAGGCCGAGCCTTTCCATCACCCCCGGCCTGAACTGCTCCAGCACGATATCGTATTCGCCTAGCAGCCGGAAGACTATCTCGCGTCCGCCCGGGGTCTTAAGGTCGAGCCCCAGCGAACGCTTCCCCCTGTTGATGTGCGCGTACGCCGCGGACACTCCGTCTATAAAGGGGGCGCTTATGCGCATGAGATCGGGGTTGTTGAAATTTTCCACCTTGATTATGTCGGCGCCCAGATCGGCAAGCATCATGCTGCCGTAGGGCCCCGGAAGCAGGTAGGTGAAGTCGAGGACCTTCATTCCCCGGAGAGGTGGGAGCTCTGTCGTGTTCATGCTGACCGCCATAATTTTTCCGGAAGGGGGCGATGCGTTACTTCCCGGCGCTCTATTCGAGCCCCGCGTTCCTGAAAATATAATCGATATTGTTGAAATATGAAGCCATGTCGAATACCGCGTCCAGTTCTTCACTGTCCAGAAGCTCGCTTATCCTTTCGTCGCGGCGCGCCAGCTCCTCGAGGCTCCCCTCCCTTTTCCATACGCGCATGGCGATGTCCTGGACCGCGGCGTAGGCCTCCTCGCGCGTTATGCCCTTTTCCACGAGCTTCAGGAGGAGCGACTGCGAATGGTAAAGCCCTCCGGTGCGTTCCAGGTTCTCCCTCATGGCCTCGGGATAGACGATGAGGCCGTCCAGTATGAAGATCATGCGGTGGATGATGTAGTCGAGCGCCACCGTGGAGTCGGGCAGTATCACACGCTCGGCGGAGGAGTGGGAAATGTCGCGCTCGTGCCAGAGCGTCATGTTGTCCAGGGCCACGTTCATGTTCGCCTTAATGACGCGCGAAAGGCCAGAGACTCGCTCCGAGAGGATGGGGTTGCGCTTGTGCGGCATGGCGGAGGAGCCCTTCTGGCCCTTCTGGAACGGCTCCTCGACCTCGCGGACCTCCGTGCGCTGGAGGTGCCTTATCTCCGTGGCGAGCTTGTCGAGGCTCCCGGCCGTAATTGCCAGGGCCGCCATAAATTCCGCATGGCGGTCGCGCTGTATGATCTGCGTGGCTACCGGCTCGGCCTTAAGGCCCAGCTTCTCGCAGACATAGCGCTCGACCTCCGGGTCGATATTGCTGTAGGTGCCCACAGCCCCGGAGAGCTTTCCGTACGATGCGTTCTCGATCGCCAGGGCGAGGCGCTCGCGGTCGCGCTGGAACTCCTTGAAGTAGAGCGCCATCTTCATTCCGAAGGTGGTGGGCTCCGCGTGTACGCCGTGCGAGCGGCCCATGCAGGCCGTCTTCCTGTGCTCGAGCGCGAGCGCGCGGAGCCTTTCGATAAGCGTGTCCAGGCCGCCAAGAAGTATGGCGCCCGCCTGCTTCATCTGGACCGATAGGGCCGTATCGACCACGTCGCTCGAGGTCAGGCCGTAGTGGATAAAACGCGCCGAGGGGCCCACGGACTCGCCTACGCATGTGAGGAAGGCGATTACGTCGTGGTGCACCCGCTCCTCTATTTCCAGGACCCGCCGGACGTCGAAGGCGGCCTTCTTGCGGATGTTTGCCAGGTCCTCCTCCGGAATAAGGCCGAGGCGCGCGTTGGCCTCGCACGCGGCGATTTCTATGTCCAGCCATATCCGGAACTTGTTCTCGAGCGTCCAGATGCCGGCGATTTCTTTTCTTGAATAGCGGTCTATCATGGCGTTCCCCGCCGGGAGGGCGGGTTGAACTGGAAGTGTCCCGTGCGAATCGATCTAAAATCAAGCAATTTTTGGGGGAAGCCGGCCTTTCCGCCGGCTGATCGAAAAGAAAGGGCCATCAACCGGCGCCCCTGTGGAGCGGCTGTGGCAGGTTGAAAATCATCCCTTTGGATTTTATCTCGCAATGGAAATAGCTTTCCACGAAGAGTGAAAGATGAAACAGCAGGCCAAGGACCGTCTCCGCGGGGAAACGGCCGCAGTCCAGTCCGGAGAAGCGCGCGGATAGCGCAGCCGCCACAAATTCCCGCGCCGGGGTGTCGAGCGAGGAGGAATTGTTTCCGCTTTGTGCCGCACAGCGGCCGCAAACCGGCGTGAAATCGGGCGTGTCGAGCGTGAACCTGGTGAAATCGGTCCTTCCGCATCGGGCGCACCTCGATAAATCGGGCAGAACTCCGTGGAAGCGAAGGAGGTGCAGCAGGAAAAACGCCGAGAGATGGGCGTGGTAAATGGTGTCGGCGAGCGCGTCGGCCGCCGCGGCGGCCAGTGCGAAGACCCGTGAGTGGGGGTCTCCCTGCGCGGTGGTCCTGTCGACCAGCTCCAGCAGATAATAAAGGTGCAGAATGCGCGAAAGGTCCTTTCGGAGCTCCATGCGGTCCCGGACCACCCTGAATTCGCTTACCACCTGGAACTCGCGGTTGTCGTGCTGATAGTACAAGAGGTCGAGAAGGGTGCCGGGTTCCCCCGCGGCGAGCGAACGCTTTCTGCTTTTCTTTAGCCCCTTGAAGACGAAGTTGGCTTTTCCGAACTCGGCGGTGAGAATGCGCGCCAGAATGTCGGCCTCGCCCGACTGCCGGGAATGCAGCACAAGCCCGGAGGCCTTCCTTATTTCCATCTCATTGTTCGGTCCTGGAAATGGTGACGATCACGCGCGTCAGCCTCGTCCCCTTTATTTCCTTTATCTTAAAGGAAATATTTTCGAAGCGCGCCGTCTCGTTCTTTTTGGGTATCTTTCCGAAAAGGTCGAACACCAGTCCGCCTATCGTGTCGAACTCGTCGGTGGGCAGCCTGGTGCCCGCCTCCTCGTTGAAGTCGGTAAGCGTCATGCGCGAGTCGATCTCGTATGTGTTGCGGCCGATCTTTCGGATTTCCGGCGGCTCGTTGTCGTCGAACTCGTCCTTGATGTCGCCGACAATTTCTTCTATAACGTCCTCGAGCGTGATGATCCCGCCGAAACCGCCGTATTCGTCGACTACGCATGCGAGGTGAAGCCTGCGCCGCTTGAACTCCACCAGAAGGTCGTCGAGCGGCATGGTTTCCGGGACGAAGTATGGGCGGTGCAGCATCTTCTTGAGCTCGAACTTGCGCGGTTTGTTGGCGATAAAGGGCAGGAGCTCCTTTACGTAGAGTATCCCGGCGATGTTGTCTATGGTCTCGTTGTAGACCGGTATGCGCGAGTGGCCTACGTCGTCTATCACTTTGACGAGCGCGTTAAGGGTGATGGAGGTCGAAACGGCGACCACGTCGATACGGGGGATCATGATCTCGCGTACGTTCTTGCTGGAGAGCCCCATCACGCCGCGGATCATCTCCTGCTCGGCGGTCTCGGGGGCGGGCGTACCCTCTTGCGGGGCCTCATTGGACGCGATGGGATTCCGCGACCGGCCGAGGACCTCCTTCATTTTGAGTAACAGGTTTCCAAGCGCCGATCGACCGGGTGGGTGGGGCAAATCCGAGCTGTCAGATGTCATTGTCTGGCATTCATCCTGTAAAGGAGTATCGCCTTGAGCGCGAATACTATTCGCGCTCGAAGTACGCGCCTGTCAATCAAATAATCTCCGTGGGCCTGCCGCCTATTTCCAGATGGAGAACTTCTTGATGGTGGCAAGCACCAGCTCCGACGCCTTGAGGCACTCGTCTTTGGTAAGATTGCAATCGTTGTACAGGGTGTCGGCCATAAACTTCCTCATGGCCAGGTAGACATCATCTGTCGGATGGAACACGAACGAAAAGTCCTCGCCAACCGTGTCGAGAATCGTGAAGGAGGAATACAGCATTATCGGTTCGAGCGGGATCATGATCTTTTCCTGCTTTTTTCCGGTGATCACCTCGAGCTCCGAGAAACGGTAGGGTATGGACTTTCCCTTTTCACGGTGCACCGGCTCCGAAAAACGGTTAATGAAGGTGGCCGGTTCGACCAGAACGTGGGTCCTGTTGCCGTCCGTTTTAAAAACGAGGCCGTCGGGGCTTTTATAGATGTCCTTGACGTTTACGTACGAGGTGATCTCGTAGATGGCATAAGCCGAGCCCGTGTCGAAAAAGGAGGAGATGATGAATCCGCCATTGGGCGGTATGGTGTTGGTAAGATACGCCTTCAGGAGGGAGGTTGCCTTCGCCATAATGAGCTTCCTTCACACAGATGATATGTGGACAGCCGTTAAATCCGTCAAAAAGTGTATACGCGCGCCGGGTTAAAAGCAATAAAAATTTATTTTTCTTGACGCTGCGTATTTTCTGCCCTCTTGGGATAATTCCGGGAGAAAGAAAGGGCCCGAGCCGGAACGGGACGGCCCCGCCCAAAACGGAGTTAATGGACGCCATGAACAAGAAATTTTTCGATCCGGAGCCCAGGATTTTCGCCCATCGCGGGGCCTCGGGCGCCTACCCGGAGAATACGATCGAATCGTTCCGCGAGGCCGTAAGGATCGGCGTGGACGTAATCGAGACCGATGTCCACTTCACACGGGACAACAGGTTTGTCGTGGCGCACGACGGCGAACTGGGCCGGATCTGTGACGTAACGGGGGCAGTGGCGGACCATACACTCGCGGAGTTAAAGAAATTCGATGCCGGGTATGGCTTCTCCACCGACGGGGGGGCGAGCCATCCGTTTCGAGGCAGGGGGCTATGCCTCATGTCGCTCGAGGAGCTCTTGGAGGAGTTCCCGCGTCAGCGCTTTAATATCGACCTCAAGGCAAAGAACCCTGCGCAGGCGCCGTTTTACTGCGACCTCGTGGAGAGAAGCGGGGCCGTACACAGGGTGCTCACCGCCTCCGAGCACTCGGAGAACACAAGGCCGGTGCGCGCGCGCTTTCCGGAGATGGCCACATCGTTTTCGCTTTCCGAGGCGCTGTATTATTATTTTCTGTTCCGTTCGGGGCTACTGTTTTTTAAAAGGAGTTTTCCCGCCGATGTCCTGCAGATTCCGGAGTTTTTCGGTCCATCGAGGGTCGTAAGCGAAACCTTCGTGGGGCAGGCGCACCGCAAGGGCCTGCGCGTGCACGTATGGACCGTCAACGACGAGGAGGGGATGCGGCGCATATACAATACCGGGGCCGATGCCGTCATGTCGGACCATCCGGCGCTTCTAAAAAAGGTGGCGGAGGAATACTTTTCCTCGAAATAAGGCGTTCAGTCGCATGGCGGATATATCCCTACCTCCGCATTATCGAACCTGTTATGCGTAAACGGGCTTCTCGTGCGCCATGAGGACCCAAAGCCCATTTAACCTTCCCGGCACGAACGGAATGATTGCTACAGGCTACGGTAACGATCGGTCCCGCCCTCATGGCGCACTGAAAGGTCCTCTCTACACCGCCTGCTCGGCGGCCGCCCCCTCCCTCTTCTTTACGTCGAGAAAGCGGATCTCCTTTCCCACCAGCTTTATCTTCGACTGGGTCTTGCCGTCCTTGCCCTCCCAGCGGTCCTGCTTGAGCGTGCCTATCACCATTATCTTTTTCCCCTTCGTGACGTTCTTGCCGCACATCTCGGCGACCTTCTCCCATGTCTCGATATCGATGTATGAGACCCTTGGAGGGGTGTCGGGGGAGGTGTAGTGATTGATGGCGATGGAAAACGTGCAGACGGCCTTTCCGGTCTTGGTGGTCTTCATCACCGGATCGTGGGTAACGTTTCCCTCTATGGTTGCGGCGGTGTAATTGAACATGACCTTCTCCTTGATGGATTATTGGAAGCCTTTCTGTGAATACGAATGGCTCGGGGAAAAAGTTAAAACTTTTTGAGTCTGGATGAAAAAAAGTGGAAAAACGGACAACTTGCCATGGGCGGCGAATTGTGGTACATTGAAGATGGAGGCTGGTCATGCAGGAGGCGCTTGCGGCACTCATCACCCTTATCGCCGTCGTCTACGGGGTCGTTCGTATCGCAAAGACGATCGCCGGCCGGCGCGAATGCGTGTGCGACCATTGCCCCATGGCGGATTGCCCGGGGAGAGAGGCGGGCGGGAGAACGGACTGCGCCGAAAAGTGATGTTTCCGGATGTTTCGGTCGGAGAGGCGTGCCGTTTTCAGCCGGCGGGTTCCGGATTCCGGACCCTTTCCATGACCGCGGCTAAAAGCGCAACCAGCTCCCTTCGCGTTTCTATATAGGTCTGCACGTTCGGGTTGGCCTTAAGCGAATTCTCGAGTTCGGCCTTTTCGTCGGCATCCATCCCGGCCTCTTTGCCGGCCCTTGCCGTGCGGTCTATCATGGCCCCGAGATTTATGAGCCTGTGGAGCAGCCCGCAGGAGCTTTCGTCGGCGTTTATCTCCGCAAGCAGCCTCTCGTGTCGTCGCGCGAGGGGGTGTTTACGTATCATGCCGGCCAGCTCATCGGTTTTTTCACGCAGTTCTTCCGCCCCGATTCCCATAAGATACTATTTGTTCCTCCGGCGTAATTTCCGGTTCCACCGCAGCCTGTCCCGGCTCTTCAGATTGGCCCCATGGGGCCTCAATTCGCAATCATTTTTCTCTTGACGGGTAGCTCTCCGGTTCGATTTAATATGAGTGATCGGCGGGCGAGGCGCGATAAGGCCGGAGGTCGATCGCGGCCGGGGCCTCTATCGGCGTGTCTTAGGCCGCCCGAACATCAACAACAGGCGGGACAGTACATGGAAGAGCGATACCGACAGGCGGCGGAAATATTAAACGACGCCAAAACCGTCATCTGCCTCACCGGCGCGGGCATCTCGGTGGAGAGCGGAATCCCCGATTTCCGCGGCGCCGGCGGCCTGTGGGCGAAATACGATCCGATGGAATACGCGCATATCGACGCCTTCAGGCGGAATCCGGGCAAGATATGGAAGATGGTCTTCGAGCTCATGGAGATTACCATGAATGCCCTTCCGAATCCGGCCCATCTGTCCCTCGCCGAACTTGAAAAAAGGAGCATGCTCCGTTCGATAATCACCCAGAACATAGACAACCTGCACCAGGCCGCCGGCAGCAGGAATGTCATTGAATTTCACGGAAACGCGAGCCGCCTCGACTGCCTCAATTGCGGGCAGAGCTATGGGGCGAGCGAGTTCGATCTCAACGGCTCTCCGCCACTCTGTCGCGACTGCTCGGCCGTGCTCAAGCCGAGCGTGGTGTTCTTCGGCGAGGCCATCCCCATGCGGGCGCTGGCGGAGTCCGAGCGGCTGTCGAACCTGGCCGACGCCATACTCGTCATTGGGACCTCGGCCGTCGTCTACCCGGCCAGCAGCATCCCGTTCATAGTCAAGTCCAATGGAGGCCGCGTCATCGAGATGAACCTCGAGTCGACCGGGCTCACCCATTCCATTACCGACGTATTCATTCAGGGGCCGGCGGGAAAAACGCTTCCCGAGCTTGTCGCGCGCCTCTAAAGCGCTCCTCCGAGGCCGTCGGAAGGTCCGAGGCTTAAGGGGGAATGGCAGTCTCCAGGCGAATCGGACGATGGACCGTATACAGATACTTCCGGATTCGGTTAAAAAGAAGATCGCCGCCGGCGAGGTGGTAGAGGGGCCTTTTTCCGTCGTCAAGGAGCTTGTCGAAAACTCCATCGATGCCGGGGCCACGGAGATAGAGGTAGAGGTCTTCGAAAGCGGCCTGAAAAAGCTCGTGGTGCGCGACAACGGCGCCGGAATCCACCGGGACGACGTCGCGCTCGCGCTAATGGAACACGCGACGAGCAAGATACGGGACATCGCCGACATAGAGAGAATCGGCTCCTTCGGCTTCCGGGGAGAGGCGCTTCCGAGCATCGCGGAGATCTCGCGCATTACGATGTACACCCGCACTCAGGGCGAGGAGACGGGCGCCAGGCTCGCTTACCGCGAAGGCTCTCTTGAGATGAGCGACTACGCCGGGCCGGTGGGGACCTCCATCATCGTCGAGAACCTCTTCTATAACACTCCGGCGCGCAAGAAGTTCATGAAATCCAGGGCCGTCGAGATGAGGAACATCCGCTCGGTATTTCTGAGGATGGCGATCGGGCACCCCGGAATACGCTTTGCGCTCCTCTCGGAGGGAAGGCAGGCAATCCGCCTCGAAAGAACATCGACCATCGGGGAGCGGATGGAACAGGTATACGGGGCTGATGCCTTTAAAAGGCTTACAGAGGTCCGCCTTTCCGACATCAGCGTATCCATAGAGGGCTTTCTTTCGGAGCCGGGGTTTTTAAAATCGACGCGCTCGATGCAGCAGCTATACGTCAACAGGCGTCCCGTGGAATACAGATATCTTGGATTCCTCCTCTCCCGCGCGTACGAGGGGATCGCCTCTCATGGCCGCCATCCGGTCGCGGTGCTTTTCCTGAACATCGACCCGGCCCTCATCGACGTCAACATACACCCGGCCAAGCGCGAGATTAAATTCTTCGACCAGAAATACATCGACAGCCTGATAATCGCACTGTGCGGCAAGGCCCTGGGCGAGCGCCCGCACGAGATTGCCCGAGACGCTCTGCGTCCGGCCCCGTCTCTTCCGTCCGAGGGTATTGCGCGCGACGGCTCCCTTCCGTTCGAAGCCGTGGAGACAAAACCGCCTCAATCCGCGACGGCCGCTTTGGACCTCCCACTTGCCGCCGTCGGGCCGGACGCTTCGCCCCGGCCGAACGAAACGGAAGCCCGCTTAGTAAGCGATGCTGACGCGCCGTACATGGGGTCTTCGGGGCGGGCCGATGTAAGGGTTCTGGGGACGGTGTTCGAAACATATATTCTCTGCGAGGAGGGCGATTCGCTCTGCATAATCGATTTCCATGCCGCGCACGAGCGCTTCATCTATGACGAGCTTATGAAAAAGGACGCCGGTTTCGAATCGCAGGCTCTGGTGTTCCCCAGGGTGATAGAACTCTCCATGGAGGATTTCGGGGCCATCACCGACAGCGCCGCCTTTCTCGCGGAAATAGGATTTGACATGGATGAATTTTCGGAAAATGCTGTCATCATACGCTCGGTGCCTGTGCTTGCCGCGGCGTTCGACATCGACGCCTTTTTCGCCGACCTGGCGGAGTCGCTAAGGACCGGGGGGGAGGGGGATGTCGGTATGCGCGAGCGCGTGGCCCGGCGTATGGCATGCCACTCCGCCCGGAGGGCGGGCGACGCGCTGTCGGGCGGGGAGATGGAGCTTGTGGTGCGCAAGGCCTTCTCCGGCGAGTACGAGCTCAGGTGCCCCCACGGAAGGCCGTTCGTGTACAGGCTGGGCAGATCCGATATGGAGAGGATGTTCAAGCGATCATGAAAAAGATTATTCTCGGTGTTTCCTCATCCATTGCGGCCTACAAGGCGTGCGACCTCACCAGGCTTTTCGTCAAGGCCGGCTACTCGGTCCACTGCGTGCTTACCGAAAACGCGGCCCATCTGGTGACGCCGCTTACGCTCGAAACGCTCTCGGGAAATCCTGTTTACACCGAGACCTTCGCGCGCGAGCGACGCGCAATGGGCCACATAGAGCTTAAGGACGACGCCGCGCTCATGCTTGTCGCACCGGCCACGGCCAATATACTGGGCAAGTTCGCCGGCGGCATCGCCGATGACCTGCTCAGCACCACCTTTCTCTCGGTGGAATGCCCCGTCCTTGTCGCCCCGGCCATGAACCCTAATATGTGGCGGCACCGCGCAGTTCAGGAGAACATAGCGAAACTTAAAAGCTGGGGCGTTCGCTTTGTCGATCCGTCGGAGGGGGCGGTGGCCTGCGGCGATTTCGGTTACGGTAAGCTCGCCGAGGTGGAGACCATTTACCGGGTCGCGGTCGATGTCCTTGAAGGATAGGAAAATCATCGTTACCGGCGGTCCGACGCGCGAGTGGATCGATCCGGTGCGCTATATCTCCAACGCCTCTTCCGGGAAGATGGGAATCGCGCTGGCAAGCGCCGCCCATGCCCGCTCGAAGGACACGGTTTTCATACACGGACCTATCGACCCTTCGCTCCTGAGCGGCGGGCGCTTCCGGACGCGGGCGGTCGAATCGACCGGGGATCTGCTTGGGGCGGTGATGGACGAAATATCCCCCGACGCGGTGCTCATCATGGCGGCGGCGCCGGCGGACTATCGGCCGGCCGAGCGCCTGGGGCTGAAGATAAAGAAAGGGTCGGACGAGCTGCGGATCGATCTCGTAAAAAACCCCGACATTCTAAAAAATGTCGCGGCCCGAAAATCGGCCGACCCCTCCCTCTCGGGGCTTTTCGTCGTGGGCTTCGCGGCGGAGACCCACGACGTCGAGGCCTACGCGCTCTCGAAGCTTGAGGAAAAGGACCTCGACATGATCTGTATGAACGACGTGTCGAGGGAGGGGGCCGGTTTTGCGACCGATACCAACATCGTCGTAATTTTCAAGCGCGGCGGAGGCCGGGTGGATTTCCCTCTAATGTCCAAGAGGGATCTTGCCTCGGCGATACTCGATACCATCGAGACCGGGCTTGCCGCCCGCGTAAAATAGGGAGACCGCTCCCCCTGCGGGGCCCGCGGGTTTTCGGTGTCGGGGGGCGCTTCCCGGATAAAGGGAGGTTTGTATGTGGCACAGAAAGCCGGCGGTGGCCGGATCGTTTTATCCCTCGGACCCCGGCAAACTCGCCTCCGAAATAGACGCCTATCTAAAAAAGGCCGAGGGCGCGAAGGTAGAGGGCGAGCTCTTCGGAGTGATCGCCCCCCATGCAGGCTACGTGTACTCGGGTCCGGTGGCCGCCTATTCTTACGCTCTATTGAGAAAGCTCGACATTCAGGTGGCGGTGGTGCTGGCGCCGTGCCATCGCGCCCGATTCGACGGGGCCTCGATCATACCGTCCGGCCTGTATTCCACGCCCCTTGGGGACGTCACTGTGGACGAAACAATCGGTGCGGAGCTCGTCGAAAAGCCTCGCTTCAAGTTTATACGCCAGGCCCACGAGGAGGAGCATTCCCTCGAGGTGCAGGTGCCGTTTCTCCAGCGTGTGCTTGGGGACTTTACCCTTGTGCCCATAGTGGTGGGGACCACCGATCTCGAGCTGTGCCGTTCGCTGGCCGCCGGGCTTTCGGATGTTCTCTCCGGCGAAAAACGCCGGTTCATAATCGTGCTCTCCACGGACCTTTCCCACTATCATTCCTACGATGAGGCCAAAAGAATAGACGCTGTTTTTATCGAAACTCTCAAACGCTATAATACCACGGATCTTTCCGGCGCACTAAGCACCGACAGGGCGCAGGCGTGCGGGGAGGGCCCGGTCCTTGCGGGGCTGGAGCTCGCCAAGGCCATGGGCGCCTCGCAAATCGAGGTGCTTAAATACGCGAACTCGGGGGACACCGCCGGGGGCAGGGGACAGGTTGTAGGATACCTCGCCGCGGCCATAACGAAGTGACGCCCGGATAATTCCGAGGCGAGGTTTTTGGAGGGATTGAATGATCGAACTGAACGGAGACCAAAAGGTCCGGCTGCTCGTCCTGGCGCGGCGCACGATACGGGAGGTGCTGGAAGGGAAAGGGCTTCCCGACCCCGGGGGTCTGAAGGGCTTCGACGAACCGGTTTTCGGCGAAAAATGCGGGGCCTTCGTCACGCTGCATTCCGGCGGCGCGCTGAGGGGTTGTATCGGCTATATACGAGGCGTAAAGACCATTCCCGAGACCATTATAGACATGGCGAACGCCTCGGCCTTCAAGGACCCGCGCTTTCCTCCGCTCCGGAAACAGGAATATGACCTCATAGACATAGAGATCTCCATCATGTCCCCCATCGAAGAGGTGCGGGACGTGGCCGAAATCGTGGTGGGACGCGACGGCCTTATCGTTAGCTCGGGCTACCGTTCGGGGCTGCTTCTGCCCCAGGTCGCGACCGAATACGGGTGGGACCGCGACACCTTTCTGCAGCATACCTGCTACAAGGCCGGCCTTCCGGCCGACGCCTGGAGGGCGAAAGGGACCAGGATAGAAAAGTTTTCGGCCCAGGTTTTTGGGGAGAAGGAGCTCGGCCTTCCCTGACTTTCCTTAAAGAGAGGCTTCGGGACGCACGATAATGAAGTGTACCGGTCTTAAGGAGGTTATCCTGAGATGAAACGAGTGCTTTTGGCCCTAATGGTCGCCGTTCTCGCGGCGACCGCGTGCAAAAAAGCGGAAAAGACGCCGGAACCGGCCTATGTTATGGTGAAATGGGCGCGCTCCATACAGGACCTAAACTACCAGGCCTATGCGGGCGCGGAGGCCTTCCCAAAGAGCGAGGCGGTATTCAGGGACATGTACCGCGATTATTACCTTGCCGACTTGATGGTCACCTCGGTGGAGGATGCCGATGAAAAGGACGTGCGAACCGACGTGGACGGCGGCCGGTTCATTCACCGATCCCTTAGCTTCGAGGCAAGCGCTGTAAAAAGGGCAAGCGGAAGGCCGTATCAGGTGGTGCGTGGGGACGCGGTATTCATTAAATACATCGAGGGTAAAAAGGCGGCCAGGGGCTGGCTTATGTCCAACAGGACCTTCATTGCCATCAACAGGTAGCCCGGACCGGCATGCGGGAGATCAATGGAAAGAGAATGCCCATCGGAAACACGCCCGGCGCGAATCATCCAAAGGGGTGTCTTTCGACTTGTTGCCGGGGGAAATAATCCGTATATTCATATATGGGGAACCTCGGCGGGCGCCTGGCTCCATTTTGATACCGCCGCCGTGCGGACGAAATCGGCACGGCCGTCCGGGCGCAGGTGAGTGATGCGGCTAAGAGCGCGAAAAAAGATACCGGCCTTCATGCTCATGGCGATTGTGATGATGTCGAGCGCCGTGAGCCCGCAGAGCGTCGAAGAGCTCGACCGGCGCGCGGGGGAATTGTATCGGAACAAGGAATTTACGCGCGCGCTGGGGGAATGGCTTCGCATACTCGAAATCGAGCCTGACAACGAGAACATTCAGAAAAAGATCGAGATGCTCTACGAGGAGAAGCATCGCAAGGACCTTGCCTATCAAAAGGCCCGGTTCCATTTTCGCCTGGCCCGCCAGGAAATACCCACGGACGTTCAGAAGGCAAAAGAAGATTCGGACGTGGCGATCAACAATTTCGTCACGGCCTACAGGATAGATCCGACGGACCCCGATCTCCAGGCTATGCGCGAGGAAATGCGCAGGCTTCAGGACGAGGTGCGTATTGAGCTTGCCAAGAAAAGGCTTTCCGAGGAGCTAAAACAGCGCTATATCGCGCTGATGGAGGATTCCGCGGCGAGGATGAAATCCATGGAATTCGAGAAGGCGCTCGCCAATTACAAAGAGGTGCTGCGCTTCGTTCCAAACGACACCGCGGCGCTGGAGGGACTTAGGAACGCGGAGATGGCGATTTCCAACCGCCTTAAATACGAGAAGATACAGCTCCTCCTCGCAGGGGGTATCGTACTATTCGGAGAAAAAAAATACAAGGAGGCGCGCAACGATTTCGAGGAGGCGCTCGCGCTCGATATCAAGAACCGGGAGGCCAAAAAATACATTGACCGCATCGACGAGCTGCTCGAATCCAACAGAAACATGGAGCTAAAGCGCATTCAGGCTGAGCAGTTCTATCTGTCCGGAATCGAGAATATACGAAATAAGAATTTCGACCAGGCCGCGGACGATTTTAAGAACGCCCTGTCACTGATAAAAGACTACAAGGATGTTCGCGCCCGGCTCGACGGGCTGGACCGCCTGCGCAAGGAGTACGCCGAAGAGCAGCGGCTTCTGCGGCTTAGAAACATAGATCGCGAATTCCAGAACGGCCTGCTCGCCTATTCCGAGGGCAGGTACAGGGAGGCCCTGTCCCACCTGGAAAAGACCCTGGCGCTCGATGCCGGCAACGAGCTCGCCAAAAAGTACATCGGCATGGTCAAGGAGGCGATTCGCGACATAGAGGAAGAGGTCGTAGATGTGGATTCCCCTTATTACAGCATCGTCAATCCGCTTATCATTTCAGGAAAACAGCTTTACGACCGCGGCAATTACATCGAATCGCGTAAGCGCTGGGATGAGATACTAAGGCTTTTCCCCAAGAACCGCGTCTCCCTCGAATATCTGCTGAAATGCGAGCTCGCCCTCAATCCCGCCGCCTTCCAGGATTTCGCCCAGAAGATCGTCGAAGAGGGCAAGGGGCTCCTCGATGGCGGAAAATACGCCAAGGCGCTTACGAAGTTCGAGCTGATACGCTCGATATCCGCGGACTATCCGGAGATAAACGAGCTGATTGCCCAGGCTAAAAGGGGGACCGAGAGGGCCGCGCCGGCCGGCGTCAACCAGCAGGATATAGAGGCCCGGTACGCCCTCGGCATGGAGCTCTACCAGAGAGGAGGGAAGGCGAACATCGAGGCGGCGCTTGCGAATTTTCGCTGGGTGGTCGCCAACAACCCGAACCACGCCAGGTCGCTTATAGCCATGAACAGGATAGAGTCCCAGCTCCGATACGGAGGAGGGGAGGCGGCTCCAGAGAGGGCCGGGCTTACGGAAAAGCAGAAGGAGCTGGTAAGGACGTATTACTATAACGGCATCAATTATTATACGAACAACAACTTCGACCGGGCGATCGAGGAATGGCGCAAGGTCCTCGTGATAGACCCCACCCATGAAAAGGCGAGAAACAATATACGTAAAAGCCTGGTATTGTTAGGAAGGTGATTATGGCCGCTGGGGATGCAAAGAAAAAGGACTCCGTGGCCCGTGCGGGCGGAAAAAAGGGCAAGGAGAAGGCCGGATCTGGCGGCGGGGAAAGACGGAAGGTCCGATTCGGGCTGAGAATGAAGTTCTCCCTTGCGATAATCACCCTGGTGTCCATAGTCATCGTCATCATGACGCTTTATTTCATCCGTACGGAGAGCGCGCTTTTAAAGGCCGAGATTATAAAGTTCGCCGAACGGGAGATAGAGCACCTCACCAACACCGCCCAGGAGTCCATTAGCGCCAAGGACGAGCTCTCGCTTATAGCCGCCGTCCGGAACGTGCAGAAGATCACGGCCATTCGCTATGTGTACATCTTCGACACCAACGGCAGGATCATCCAGAATTTCGATCCCGATAAAAACGGAACCGAGATGGATGACGATGAAATAACGCGCAGGGCGAAGGAATACTCCGGGACCGAACGCCCCATGATGCTCGACTTCCCGGACCCCGTGGAGAAAGGGGGCGTTATCTATGATTTTTCCAAACCGGTGCTCCATACGCTTTTTAAAAACCGCATCGCGACGGTGCGTATGGGCTTCTCGGACCGCATTATCCGCGATCAGATCGCCCAGGTCACGAGGAATATAATGATCATCGCGGTTTTTTTCCTCGCTGCGGCGATGGTCGGTTCATTCGCGCTCGCAAGTTTTACCATAAAACCGATCCGGAAGCTTTCCGAGGGGGCCGCTGTCGTTTCGACCGGGGATTTGGAGTACAAGATCGACATTAAAAGCTCGGACGAGCTGGGGCTGCTGGCCGGCGATTTCAACATGATGACCGAGAAGCTAAAAAAAGCGAAGGAGATGGAGATAGAGTCGCGAATCATGGAGGAGCAGTTGGAGCTCGCCAAGGAGATCCAGGAGGGGCTGAACCCAATGGGTTTCTATGAAAAGGGAGGCATACAGATCAAGGGGTTTACGCGCGCGGCGAAGGGCGTTGGAGGCGATTATTTCGATTACATCGATATCGGGGAATCCAGGGTGGGAGCGCTCATAAGCGACGTTTCGGGAAAGGGCGTGCCGGCCTCCCTGGTGATGGTCATGATCCGCACGGTGTTCACCAATTCCATCAAAAACAACAGGCGCGTGGACTGCGCAACGATCGTGCGCTCGATCAACGATGCGCTAAGCGCCGACTTCGCCGTCGACAAGTTCGCCACGCTTTTCTTCATGATATACAACCGTGAAACAGGGGAGCTGTCTTTCTCCAACGCGGGGCATGGACCGCTTTTCTGCTACAGGGCCCGTCTCGGAAAATGCACTGTGACCAACCTGGAGGGTATGCCCATCGGCATCACCGAGGACGTGGAGTATCCGCACGCCAAGGTGAGGCTCGATCCCGGCGACATCGTTGTGCTGTACACCGACGGTATTTCCGAAATGCGTAACGAGAACAAAGAGGAGTACGGGCGGCCCCGTCTGCAGAGTCTTATCATGTCCTGCAGCGGCCTCAACGCGCAGGAGATAGTGGACCGCATCGTAGAGGACGTTACGGCCTTCCAGGGAAACGCGCCGCCGCATGACGACATGACGACGCTGGTGTTGAAACGGGTTTCCTGAGGGCTACAACAGCTCGTCTTCGCTCTCGTATATCTTGAAGAACTTGTCGAGCGTGGCGAGCTTTAGGATGTTCAGCACGTCATCGTGTATGTTCACAAGGGCGAACCTGCCGCTGTGCGCCTTCATCTTTTTCTGGCCGGCCACAAGCGCGCCTATGCCCGAGGAGTCCATATAGTTGACGTTTTTCAAATCGACGATCACGCTGGAATGCTTTCCGTCGGTAATGCTGAAAAGGGCCTTTTTTAACTCGCTGACGTTATACAGGTCGACCTCTCCGCTGACCTGTACGATTTTATGCTCGCCCAGATCCTTGAATTCAATTTCCATCAGCCCCTCCAAATCGCTCCTCGAAAAATGAAACATGGCGTCAAAGACGAAACGGCATTCCGGCATAAGAGGAAATAATACCCTTTCAAGCCGAAAGATGTCAACGCAAAAAATTAATCCATTTTTAACAGCTTGGGATTGCGCCTCTCCTTCCGAATCTATTTTTGCAAGGGCAGGGTGACGGTAAAACGAACCCAACTGCCCGGTTCGGATTCCACGGAGATGGCGCCGTTGTGCTTTTCCGCTATGGTTTTACATATATAAAGGCCAAGCCCGGTTCCTTTGACCCCCTCGGTGCCCTTCTGCTTGAGGCGGGAAAAACGCTGGAACAGCCTGGTTTCGATATCCTCCCTGGATATTCCAACCCCCTCGTTGAATACGGAAAGGGCCACCGCTCCTTCTTTCTCCTCCAGGGTGAGCTTTATTTCGGTTTCGGGCTTGCCGTACTTTATGGCATTGTTCACCAGATTGGTGGCCAGTATCTTAAGGAGGTTCGGATCGCCGTTTATTACAGGGTTGATTTTAAGATCGGCGACAATGGTCATTTTTTTCATGTTGATGGCGTGTTCGGGGAGCTCCACCACCGGCTTTATGACTTCCTCTACAAGGTCGATCGGTTGAGCGAAGGCCTCGATGTCGTTAAGCTCCATTTTTGAGAGGTCGAGATAGTTGCGGATGATGTCCTCCAGGTACTGGCAATTGCGCAGGATGGTCTCGATGGTCTTTTCCTGACCGGCATCGAGCTTGCCGAAATATCCCTTGTAGAGCGTCTCGGCCGTGGTGTGTACGACCGATATGGGGCTTTTTAGCTCGTGTGATACTATGGACATTAGGTCGAGCATGCGGGTCTGGGAGCTGTCCTGACGCGAGGCGATGGCGTTTTTCACTATGTCCCTGAGTTCGTCCGGGGTGAAGGGCTTGGGTATGTAATCGAAAGCGCCGTTCTTAAGGGCCTCGCGGGCGGTTTCGACAGTCGCATATCCGGTAAAGATTATTACGGTGACATCCGGCTGCTCCTTCTGGAGCGTCTTCAGGATGTCCATTCCCCCCAGCTTGGGCATCATGAGGTCAGTGATGACGATATCGTACTTTTTCGAATTCGCCATCTCGAGCCCATCGATACCCGAGGGGGCGGTATCGATCTCGTAGTCTTCGTTCTTTAGAATGCGGAGCGAGCTTTTAAGAACGACTTCCTCGTCGTCAATTATAAGTATTTTGAGCTTGGCCATGTTGTGCCTTTATCCGGGTGTTTAATGACAGCTTCTTTGCCCGGGAATCGGGCGCCCCCATCCGTTATTTTTAACCGGCCCCCACGCGCTCATGCCGCTGCGTCAGGGAATAAGCTGCGATAATGGGTCGTGAATTTCAAGCACTTATTCCAAAAAAGCCCTTTTAGAGCCATTTAAATAACCGCACGGGGGTGTCCTCTTCCATCCGGGAAGGGTAAAAGCCATCAATCAATGCCCTTTACTGTGGCCCCGGCTGGGCCACGGGCAATATGATGGTGAACGTGGTCCCCTTTCCAATCGCGCTTTTTACGGTGCTTGTGCCGTTATGCCGCTTTATTATGCCGTATGTTACCGCAAGGCCGAGCCCTGTGCCCTTGCCGGTCTGTTTTGTCGTGAAAAACGGGTCGAATATCTTTCCAATGTTCTCCTCGCTTATCCCGAGTCCGGTGTCGGAAAAATCCACTACAACGGAATCCCTGTCGGCGTCGAAGCGGGTTCGAATGGTAAGTGTCCCCCCATCCGGCATGGCGTCCGCCGCGTTGAGGGACAGGTTGTTGATCACCTGCTTGATCTGGTTGACGTCAATCTCCATGTCGGGGACCGCGTCGTCGAAATCCTTTACGATGCTGACGTTCTGGAAATTGACGTGTTTTTCCAGGATGGACAGCATCTCCCGGATAACCTGGTTGACGTTGGCCCGCTCCTTCTCTATGCGGGTCTCCCTGGCGAAGTTGAGTATCTCCCGGACGATCTTGCGGCACCGCAGGGTCTCGGTCACTATGACCTCCAGGTCGTCCTTGTGTTCCGTGTCCTTTAACTCCTCGAGCAGGATCGAACTGTATGTCAGAACCCCCGTAAGAGGATTGTTGATCTCGTGGGCTATTCCGGCCGCGAGCTTTCCAAGCGAGGCGAGCTTTTCCGACTGGATGATCTGTTTCTGGGTGTCCTCCTTCAGTAGGTTGTCGCGTTCCACTATCGCGGCGACCATTGAATTGAATGTTTTGCAAAGGTATCCCAGTTCGTCGGTGGAATCCACGGGTATCTTTATGGAATAATTCCCTTCGGCGATCTGCTTCGACGCGTCCACGAGGATATTTACCGGATGTAAAAAATTCTGGATAAGGTAAACCGCAAGGCCGATGGCGATAATCAGCGTTACGATGATTATGACCAGAAAGAGTATGGTGGTTTCCTTTTTGATGTCGTTGAACTTGTTCTCTATTATCCCCACATAGAGTATGCCGATCGCCTTGCGGTGGAGGTCGTATATTGGGCTATAGGCGGAGATGTACCAGTTGTTTACCACGAAGGCCTTGTCGAGCCACAGCTCCCCGCGCTCGAACACCTTTTTGTAAACCTCCTCGGAAATGCGCGTTCCAATGGCGCGGACTCCGTCCTCGCGCAGAACGTTAGTGGATATCCGGAGGTCCTCCAGGAAAATGGTGGCCGTTCCGTATTCGAAGCCGCCGTATTTCTGGTCCTTGAAGACGAGGCTCTTTATCTGGTCCACCATGTCGTAATTTCGATTGATTAGCCGCGCGCCGTAGATTATTCCGATGAGCTTTCCGTTGTGGATCATGGGCGAGGCCGCCTTGAGCACCAGCCCCCTGTCCTCATAGGTGTTGTCGGTCTTGCGCGCCATTGGAGTGGGGACGAGGGTGATGAAGGCCCTTTCGGCCAGGTCCTGGCCCTCCCTGGCGAGGTGGTCGTGGGACATTATGTCCGAGCCGAAGCAGGATTTCAGGTTGGTCTGGACATAGCTTATATACTTGTCATCGGCAACGCTGTCGCCCGTGCGCACCGGGTTGCGTGCGCGCACTATGACCCTTCCCGCCGGGTCCACGATGTTCAGGATGTCGAGGTCGAGCTCGCGTTTGACCTCCTGCAGCTTGTTTACCAAAAGCCTCCGGTCGTTTCGTTCTATGGCTTCGTGCAGATACGGCAGGAGCGACAGGTGGCGCATGAAGTGGTGGATGATGTGGATCTTGTCCTCGTAGATGTAGCGGGCGGTTTTAAGGTCGTTCTGGACCTGTTCGTAGGCCTGGCCGACGATGTTGTTGTTGATGATTCGCAGCCCGATGATGATTGAGGCGGAGCCGATGATTAGCACCACCGAGATGAGGCTGACGATCAGTTTGACGCGAAGGCTCGCCTGTATCCTCGTATTCATATCACCTGAACAATCTGTCTATGAATTCCGATAAGTCCAGAACATTATTCACTTCTTTCATCTCGGTAGAGTGGGCGGCGTATATTCCGGCGATACTGTCGCTCCAGTTCCAAAGGTGCCTTCTGTCGGGATTGAGCCAGAAGATGTTCCGCGAGGACTCCTTTATGCGGATGAACGAATCGAGTCCGGGGTCCTGATTGTTGTTCCGCGCGTCGCCCAGGACAAGCACGGTGGTCTTCCTTCCAAGGGAGTCGCTGAACTCTGACACAAACTGGTCGAAGCAGCGGCCGTAGTTGCTGCCGAAACCGTAGGTGAAGTCGGTGTCGGTGAAGATCGAGTTGAGGGCGCGCTCGGGGTCCATCTCCATAAAAAGCGGGGTTATTTCCACCATATTGCTGATAAACGCGAAGGTCCGCACCTTCGAGAACAGGCCCTGCAGGGTATAGGTCAATAGCAGCATGAAGCGCGAGTACTGGTTGACGGAGCTCGATATATCGCACAGCACCACGAGCTGGGGCCTGTCGATCTTCCTGTCGCGGTAGTACAGCCTGAACGGTATGCCTCCGTGGGCCAGATTGCTCCTGAGCGTGCGTTTTACGTCGAGCCCGCCGTGTTTCACGCGCTTTTTCCGAAGAGTAATCCTGTTTTTCAATTTCTGCCCGAAGCGCCTCACCAGCTCCCGCATCTCCTGGACCTCCGCGGGCTTGAGCTGGTATATGTACTTGTTTAGCAGATACTCCTCGCGACGGCGAATGGAGCTTCCGATGGCGCGCTCCCGCATCCTCCTTCGCACCCTGCCGATGATAAACGAAAGGGCCGCATCGTCCCCCTCCTCATCGGTCCCGCCATCCGGACGGCCGCGCCGCGAGCGCGCGTTCATGATCATCATGCCCAGGGCCCCCGAGGAGGAGGCCAGCCGTTCATCGTCGAGCAGGATGTTCACAGCATCGCGCTCCGTAAGCATGCCGGGCGCGGTCTCGTCCATGCCGTCGATAAAGGCGTCTATCTCCTCGCCCGCTTCGAGCATATCCAGGGCGGAAAGGCCCTTCTCGTACGTCTCTCCGCCATCCGGGCCGCCGACAAGCTCGCCGGGGCCCGGGGATTCGCTCGAGGGGCTGCGGTCGAAAAACTCATGGAAACAGCGGTCGAATATGGGAAGATCGGTGTAATCCTTTACAAGCGTTGTGGCGAGCGCCTGCCTGAATACCGTCCTGTCGGTGAAGTCCACGTGGCCCAGCGCCCCGAAAACGTCTATGCTCTCCGACGGTGAAACGCGCACATCGGCGTCCTTGAGTATCCGTATGAACTCGAGGATTTTCCTCGTTCCACGGCGCTGTTCCTCGGTTGCGTATAGCATCGCGTTCGCCCGCCACTATAGAGATGGCCGTCGTGGGGACGGATCACTAATGTATAAAGACCTCTGCGGAATGCTTTTTTACGAGCTCTATGTCCTTTTCGTATTTGAGTATGAAATTGAGCGTATCCACGGCCATATCCCGGCGCAGCACATCGCAGCCGAGCAGGGCGAGCGCCCTGGCCCAATCGAGTGTTTCGCTGATGCTGGGCTCCTTTTTAAGCGGAAGCTCTCGAATCCGGTGCACCGCCGCCACAAGCTCGCTCACAAGCCGCTCTCCGCACTCCGGGACCTTAATGGTGACGATCCTTTCCTCGAGCTTGCGGGATGGAAAATCTATATACAGGTGCAGGCAGCGACGCTTGAGCGCATCGGACATCTCTCGGGCGTTGTTCGAGGTTAAAAGCACAAAGGGCCTGCGCTTGGCCTTGATGGTGCCGATCTCCGGGATCGACACCTGAAAATCGGAGAGCACCTCCAGCAGGAAGGCCTCGAATTCCGAGTCCGATTTGTCGATTTCGTCGATAAGAAGCAGGGTGGGGCGACTGGCGGTAACGGACTTGAGGATGGGCCTCGGGATGAGGAATTTTTCGGAAAAGAACACGTCCTCCTCCGAGGTTAGCCTGGCCACGGCGTCGGACAGCGTCTTCTCCCCCTCGAGCAGCGCGGAGAGCTTATCTTTGAGAATCTGCGTGTAGAGCAGCTGCTTGGCGTATTCCCATTCATAAAGCGCCTTGGCCTCGTCGAGCCCCTCGTAGCACTGGAGCCGGATGAGGTCCATCCCGAGAGCCAGGGCCACGCATTTTCCGAGCTCCGTCTTGCCCACCCCCGCCGGTCCCTCCACGAGTACGGGCTTCTCCATCTTCATTGCGAGGAAGACGGTGGTCGCTATATCCTTCGAGCAGATGTACTGCTGGTTTTCGAGCGCCTTTATTGTCGATTCAACGTCCTTGAACATGGCCGCCTGTCCGTAGTTGTGCGCTGGATTGACGTCCGTTCCAGTAGGCGGAAAGGGTCGTCAAATGCAAGTATTTTAACTCGGCTTTCCGGATTATTATGCCCGCGGTGGGTCCGGTGAAAAAAGCCGCGCAAGCTTGAGGTCGTCAAAGCTTGGCTCGTCCTCCGCCCCGGAGCCGGCCCCGGGGGCCTGGTCTCCAATGCTCGAGGCTATGCAGGCCAGTTCGGCGATGTCCAGGCCGCCGGGCGCCAGGCGCTCACCCGCCATGGCCGCGGCGATCAACCCGCGCCGCGAAGAGGAGATGGATGCCATCAATTCGTCGAGCCGGCCCTGGATGTCCGGCATTCCGATAAGGCGGGCAAGGCGAAGGCACAGTCCCGCATAGGCCTCCAGGATAAGGGCGCGCTCGACCATCCCCCAGCGCTTGATGGCACGCCGTACCGTACGGCCGTCGGCGGGAAGCGGGACGGCCCCTTCCGGGGATTGTTCCGAGAGAGTCAGGCGCGCGTGGCTTGTGGTGCGCAGCATCCCCAGGTCGATCTCCTCGAGCGCGCCCGCCGGCAGGCCCGCCGCAGGGACGTATACGGCCCTCGGGCCTTCACCCTCCTTTTCGAGCGCGGTAATGATGATCCAGTCCGCGTCCATCCCCCCGGTAATGTATTTTTTCCGTCCCGAGAGCTTGATCTCTCTGCCATCCATCCAAAACCTCATAGGGCGGGCGGGATCCTCCGAATGGGCGAGAGCGCCGATCGACGAAAGAGGCGAAAGGCGTTCCGGGGGTATGCCGGTTTCGGCCGCGATCGGCCTTGCCAGCGCGGCCTGTACTATCCATAGAACGGCCACTCCCAGGTCTCCGGCATCGCGCGCGAAGAGTGTGGATGGAGGCGTCTCCACCTCGCATGCTTCGATAGAAGGGGGGAAGTGCGTGCATAGCTCGTTCCAGGCGGCCGCGCGCCTGGAACGGTCGCCGCGGCGCGCGGATAAGCCTGCGCCGAGCCGACTCAGGAAATCATCCACGGCCCTGCTTTTTAGAGAGCATCGCCTCGACCTTTAGGGGAAGGCCGTAGATATTGAGAAATCCGGTGGCGTCGCGCTGGTCGTAGAGCTCGCTGTGGTCGAAGCTCGCAATATCCGGTTCGTACAATGTCACAGCGGACTTTCTGCCGACCGCCATGCAGCTTCCCTTGTAGAGCTTGACTCGGACCGTGCCGGTTACGTACCTCTGGGTTTCGTCGATGAACGCGTCTATCGCCATCCTCTTTCGGGCGAACCAAAGGCCGTAGTAAATGATCCGGGCGTATTCCTGCGATAAATCGTCCTTCAGGTGCTGGGTGTCTCGATCGAGCGTTATGGACTCCAGATCGCGATGGGCCACGTGGAGGACCGTGCCGGCCGGCGTTTCGTAAACCCCGCGCGACTTGATTCCCACCAGGCGGTTCTCGACTATGTCTATGCGCCCGACTCCGTTTTCGCCCGCGATTTTATTGAGCCTTTGCATCAGCTCCACGCCGCCAAGCCTCTCGCCGTTAAGCGCGACCGGAATGCCGCGCTCGAAGTCTATTTCCAGATAAGTCGGCCTGTCGGGCGCCTTCTCCGGGGATTTTGTAAGAATGAACATGCTCTCGTCAGGCTCCCTGTATGGGTCCTCGAGTATTCCGCCTTCATAAGAGATGTGCATGATGTTGCGGTCCATGCTATAGGGCTTGTCCTTGCTCACCGGCACGGGGATGCCGTGCTTTGCCGCGTAGTCGAAAAGAAGCGACCTCGAATGAAGGTCCCATATCCTCCATGGGGCGATGATGGAAAGCCCGGGCGCAAGCGCCTTGAAGGTCAACTCGAAGCGCACCTGGTCGTTCCCCTTGCCGGTGGCCCCATGGCATACGGCGTCCGCCCCCTCCTTAAGCGCTATCTCCACCTGCCTCTGCGCGATGATGGGCCGCGCGAGCGAGGTTCCGAGCAGATACCGGTTCTCGTATATGGCGTTTGCGCGGATGGCGCGGAACACGTATTCGCGAACGAACTCTTCGCGGAGGTCCTCGATATAGCATTTGCTTGCGCCGGTCTTTACGGCCTTTTCCTCGAGCCCGTCGAGTTCCTCCTCCTGTCCCACGTCGGCGGCGTAGCAGACGACCTCGCAGCCGTAGGTCTCGATAAGCCAGCGCACTATTACGGACGTATCGAGTCCACCGGAATATGCGAGCACGACTTTTTTTACGTTCATGGCGTTCTCCCGCTCTATGGTGTGGGGACCGCACAGGGGCGGCCCTTTATTTTCCGCATTACGCCCCGGGCGCTCCTATTTCATGAGCGCGCAAACAAGGGCCTTCTGTACGTGCAGCCGATTCTCGGCCTGGTCGAAGACTATCGAGCATTCGGAGTCGATGACATCGTCATCGATTTCCTCGCCGCGGTGAGCGGGAAGGCAGTGCATCACCGCGCACCGGTCGGAGCATTTGCTTAAAATCTTCCGGGTGATTCTGTAGCCCGCGAAGGCCTTCCTGCGCCGTACGGCCTCCTTCTCCATTCCCATGCTGGTCCACACATCGGTATAGAGGTAATCCGCACCCTCGACGGCCAGGCCTATGTCGGTCGTCACCGTCACCTTCGAGCCCGTTCCGGAGGATATGCTGAAGGCTTGTGCGCTTATCCGACTGTCCGGCTGGTACCCCCTGGGGCAGGCGACCGAAATGTCCATGCCCAGCATCGCGGCGCCTATCAGGAGGGAATGGGCCATGTTGTTGCCGTCGCCGACGTAGGCCAGCTTGATCTTTTCGAGCTTCTTTTCGCGCTCGTAGATCGTAAAGAAATCCGCAAGGGCCTGGCAGGGATGATAGGTGTCGCTTAGGCCGTTGATGACCGGGACGGTCGCATTTTTCGCCAGTTCCTCGACCTTTGAGTGTCGATCGGTGCGTATCATAATGCCGTCCACATATCGGGACAGCACGCGCGCCGTGTCCGCAACCGTCTCGCCGCGCCCGAGCTGGATGTCGTCCCTGCTAAGGAACAGCGCATAACCTCCAAGCTGAAACATGCCCGCCTCGAAGGATACCCGCGTGCGCGTGGAGTTCTTCTCGAATATCATGGCCAGCGTCTTGCCCTCTAAAATCGGCGTTCGCCTTCCGGCGGCCAGCTCCTTTTTGAGGCGCGCGGAAAGATCGAAGATGCCGAGGATCTCGCGCGCGGTGAGGTCTGTCAGGGTTACGAGGTCCTTGGCGGCGAGTTTCGGTATCTTCACGATGAGGCCTCGCTCTCGAGAATGGATTCCAGTATTTTCATGCCCTCCCGTGCCGTCCTGATGGAGATGTTGAGGGGGGGCATTATGCGTATCACCCTTTCGGCCGTACAGTTGATGATGAGTCCGGCCGCAAGGGCCTTTTTTACAATGTCCATGCCGGGTTTGGAGAGCTCGATGCCTATATGAAGCCCCAGGCCGCGCACCTCGCGGATAAGGGAGGGGCTCTTTGCCTTCATGGAGCGCAGCCTGTCGAAGATGAAAGCGGAAACCGACGAGACGTTTTTCGAGAGCGCGGGTTTTTTAAGCTCCTTAAGTATGAATTCGACGGCCGCGCACGCCAGGTGGTTGCCGCCGAAGGTGGTGCCGTGGACCCCCTTTCCGAAGAGAGGCGACAGGCCGCTTCGAGCGTGCATGGCCCCCACCGGAACTCCGCCGCCAAGCCCCTTGGCGAGGGTGATGATGTCTGGTTTTATGCCGAAGTGCTGATAGGCAAAGGCCCGCCCGGTGCGTCCCACGCCCGTCTGCACCTCGTCGATTATGAGAAGGACACCGCGCTCGGAGCAGAGCGCCGAGAGCCTTCGGATGAATTCCCTGTCGGCGATGCGGATGCCGCCTTCGCCCTGTACAAGTTCCGTAATGACGGCGCACACGCGGTCGCTTTGCTCGATCTTTTGGGCGACCGCCCGGATATCGTTGAAGGGCAGATAGGCAAAACCGGGGACGATCGGCCCGAAGCCCTTCCGTATCTTCTCCTGGGCGGTGGCGGACATTCCGCCGAATGTGCGGCCGTGGAAGGAGCCCTCGAAGGAGATGATTTCATACCGCTCGGGCGAAATGGACTGCCCGTGGGCGCGGGCAAGCTTAAGTGCCGCCTCGTTCGCCTCGGTGCCGCTGTTTACAAAAAGGGTCTTTCCCGGAAACGAGAGTTCGCCTATCAGCCTGCCGGCGGCGGCCTGTTCGCCGTTGTAGAACCAGTTGGAGGAATGTATTGGGCGCTCGAGCTGCGCCTGAAGTCGCTTTACGAAGCCGGGATGAGCGTGGCCCAGCGTGCTGACCGCTATGCCGGCGAAGAAATCTATATACCGGCGCCCGTCCTGGTCGTAGAGCGACGACCCCTCTCCGCCGACGAAGCAGACCGGAAGGCGGTCGCCATAGTTCTGGAACAGGTATTTATGGTCATTTTCCATTATACTTCGGAGTTTTTTCGAGCTCATGGCAGTTTACCGGGGACGTGTAAAATAAAAACATCGGGGACGCAACCCCGATCGCGAAAATCAGGATCGGACATTCTTCCTTAATGTCAATTAAAAAAAGGCCGGAAGGACCTAAAGCCGGTAGCCGAGGCTGAAATAAAGGCGCGTGAAATCCATGCCCCGGTCCTTAAAAAATATATGATGCCACTCGATGCCGGCTCCAAGCTCCACCCTGGAGAATAGGAACAGGGCGCCCGCCGAGAGTTGGATCGAGGGGTCGTATGTCCGTCTCGAATCGAGGATTTCGGATGGGCCTCCAATATCCGGGCCGGGAATTTCGACGAGGGAGACGGCAAGGCCCGCTCCCGCGCCGGCCGCGAGGGCGAAAAAACTCTCTATTCGGTAGAGATACAAGCCGCTAAGCGAAAAGGAGCGCATGGTGAATATCGACTGGGCCGGTTCGTCTTTGTCGCTATTATCGGCGGTCAGGTAGTCGTATTGAAGGGAGAAGGCCATGTTACGAAGGATGGGGGTGCCTTTCGCCAGGCCCGATTCGGCGGGATCGTATCGGACATAGAGCGAGGCGCTTTTATATCTATCTTCGTATATATCCCCCCATGGCCCGAGCATTTGGACCGTGCCGATGGTCGCGCCCAGGCTCCACCCGCAAAGCGCGCGATAAAAAGGGATATAGGGCGAGGCGGCCTTTGCGGCCAGCCTATCGGCCGCTCCCTTCCGAAGTTCGGTGTCGATCTTTTCCGTAAGGCTGTCTATTATGATGAGAAGCATCGCGCCGAGCTCCTCGCTGGTCTCGCTAATGTCCCTGATTTTCCCATTATGAACGTCGAAAACCTGGGTCTTTATAGAGATCCTTCTGTTTTCCACCTGGTAGGACCCGGTAATCACGAAGTCCGCGCCGAACTCCTTTCCCCGTTCCGCCAGAAGGCGGACGGCGTTCGCGCGGACGTCCTCGGGGGCCTTGGAATCGACATATTCGATTGTAACGGGGAAAGAACGAATATCGTACTTCTTTGAACGCTTCAGTTCGGTGGAGATGGAGTCGGGGATGATGTACGAATAATAGCCGAACTCGGCGGCCTTGCCCGTGTTCTGGAAATTGTACAGTATGATCTTGCTTTCGGGGTATTCGCTCTTTACCGTTTGCGCATAAGCCATCCGGCCCGCAAGCGGCATGGCAAGGCATAAAATCGACGCCGCCAAGCGTAATGCGGTTAATGAGCGATACGGGGCCGCCCGCCTGACGCCCGATGTAATGACCATGCCCGGTTCCATGACCTCGATATGTCCTTATTGTCGACCAGAAGCGTCATTTCGTCAAGAATGAAATATTCGTCAAGTTGTGTATTCCGCGTTAATCTTCACATAGTCATACGAGAGATCCGTGGTAATGAATTCCGCCTCGGCGTCTCCCAGGCCCAGGTCCACGGAGATAACGAGTTCCTTTTTCGCGAGTTTCGACGCCATCTCGGCGCGCTCGAAGGCCACGGGCGCCCCCCTGTCGAAGAGCCTCGCCTCGTCGATGCTTATACTGAGAGTCCCTTCCTCGACCCGGGCCCCGGAGTAGCCGACGGCGCAGGCTATCCTTCCCCAGTTCGGATCGTTTCCGAAAAGCGCCGTCTTGACCAGCAGGGACTCGGCTATGGCGCGGGCGGCGAGCCTCGCGTCCGATACGTCGGCGGCGCCGCGTACACGCACGCGAACCAATTTCGTCGCACCCTCGCCGTCGCGCGCGAGCAGCTCCGCAAGCCTTTTCAATACCGCAAGCAGCGCTTCCTCAAAGGCCGAAAGGGCGGGCGCGTCCGACCTGGGGGAGGGGGAGGCCGGGCACAGGAGGAGGGCGGTATCGTTGGTCGACATGTCTCCGTCGATGGTGATTGCGTTAAGGCTTTCGCCGACACAGCGGCGGAATATGGCGTCGAGATCGGCCTTCGCAAGAGGGATGTCGGTAAGCAGGAAGGCGAGCAGTGTCGCCATGTTCGGGGCGATCATTCCAGAGCCCTTGGCTGCGCCGGCCACGGTATAGGATTTTTCGCCTGCGGAGAAGCGCACGGCGCACTCCTTGGCGAAGGTGTCGGTCGTCATGATGGCTCTCGCCACAATCCCGCCCTTCGCTGCGGAGGCCCCCTCCACGAGCGAGGGCAGGCTTTTTAGCATCTTCTCAACCGGAAGCTGAACGCCAATGACGCCGGTGGACGCCATAAGAATGGAGTTTTCGGGAGCGCCGAGGAGGCGCGCCGTCTCCGCGGTTAGCTCGACGGCGTTGGCGTATCCCTCCTCGCCGGTGCATGCGTTGGCGTTCGTGGCGTTTATCAGGATGCCCCGCACTGGGAAGCCCGTCCGCTCACGGCACAACCGGACCGGCGCCGCGAAGACGCGGTTGATGGTGAATACGCCCGCCGCATGACAGGGCTTGTCGCCTGCAATGAGCGCAAGGTCCAGCCGGTCCCTGTATTTTATGCCGCATTCCACGGCCGAAAACCTGTAGCCGGAAACGTTTTCGAGCCCGCCCTCCATGAATTCCATATTCCACCCCCGGTCGACGCCTTAGTAGTCGTTCAGCACGTTGGAGGAGATTACCAGGCGCTGGATCTCGGAGGTGCCTTCGTACAGCTCGGTGATGCGGGCGTCACGGTAATGCCGCTCCACGGGATATTCCTTGATGTATCCGTATCCGCCGAAAATCTGTATGGCCTTGTGCGTTACGCGGTGCGACGCCTCCGAGGCGAAGAGCTTGGCCATGGCGGCGTGGCGCGAGTGCCTCCTTCTGTCGCCCGTGCCGATGAGCTGCGCCGCGCGATAGGTGAGCAGTCTCGCCGCTTCAATCTCGGTCGCCATGTCGGCTATCATCCACTGGATCGCCTGGAGCTTGGCTATCGGCTGGTTGAACTGAACGCGCTCCTTGGCGTATTTAGCGGCGGCGTCCAGCGCGGCCTGGGCTATGCCGAGGGCCTGGGCTGCGATGCCGACCCGGCCGCCGTCCAGGGTATGCATGGCGATGGCGAATCCCTCCCCCTTCTTTCCCAGGAGGTTCCCTTCCGGGATCTCGCAGTTGTCGAAAACCAGCTCCGTCGTGGAGGAGGCGCAGATGCCCAGCTTGTCCTCGACCTTGCCCACCGAAAACCCGGGCGTGCCCTTCTCCACGATGAACATGCTGAGGCCCCTGTGGCCTATGCCCTTTTCGGTGACGGCCATAACGACCGCCACGTCCGCCACGCCGCCGTTGGTAATGAAGTTCTTGGTTCCATTAAGCACCCACTTGCCGTTTTTAAGCTCGGCTGTGGTTTTGGTGCCGGCCGCGTCCGAGCCCGCGCCCGGCTCGGTAATGCCGAAGCATCCGATCCATTCGCCAGTGGTGAGTTTGGACAGATATTTTTTCCTCTGTTCATCGGCGCCGAAGTAGTATATCGGCGAAAGGCAGAGCGAGTTGTGCGCCGAGACTATGACGCCGGTGGAGGCGCATCCGCGCGATATCTCCTCGACCGCGATGGCGTAACACACGTAGTCCATTCCCGCGCCGTTGTATTCCTCGGGATAGACGACGCCGAGCATCCCCATCTCGCCGAGCTTTTTTACGGGCTCCCACGGAAATTCGTGCGTTCGGTCGTATTCCGCGGCCCTGGGCGCGAGCTCGTTGTCGGCGAACTTGCGGCACATTTCCCTTACCATCTGTTGTTCGTCATTGAGCATGAAATCCATACAATTCTCCTCGCATGCGGTAATAGGCCGTTTGCAAGCCGCATACGCCGTACCGGCGCCCGCGGATTGCGGAAAGGCCCTTGTGTTTATATGTACACAGAATGGTCTTTGTGCATTTCAATGCAATCAAAATTCCGGAGCGGTTCGAATAAAGTGGGCTTTATGCGTGGAAAAAATCCCGATTCCCCGATTAAGACAGTCTGTTCCACGCCTTTGTCGGGGAACAACGAGTCTCGAGACGGGCCATTCGTCGGGCCGCGGGGCGGCCGCTTGAGGGAGTTTTTCTCTTGAATTTAAGCCGGACCTTTACTATGCAGTGTATCGAAATATTTGCCGTCCGGAATTATGCGAGGTGGTATGAAAAAAGCGTTACTCATGGCGGTCGTAATCGGTCTTTCGGCCGGCGTTTCCGCGTGCGGGCAATGGAAGGTGAGCGCCCTCAAGGAGAAGAAACTCTGTGCGATTCCGAACGCCAGCGCCCCCGGCGGCGTTATGATGGATTTCGATGAAAGCGGAACATTCAACCAGTCGTTCAGCATAAGGGTCTTCGACGGCAGGATCTATACGGCCGATAACCTGCTCAAGCGCCTTCAGGTGCTGAACCGGGAAGGCGAGCCGCTTCTAATGATAGGCCCGCGCATGTCGCGGGAGGACGCCGGAGACGTAAAACAGTCCACCTTCAACTTCAGCGTGATAGGCGCCCTGGCGGTGGATTCCCGCGGATCCATATACGTGCAGAACAGGCTCATGCCCTCCGGAGGGGCCATGCGCTCCGAACGCGGGGACGAAATCGATTTCTCGCCGAGCTACATACTCGTCTTCGATAAATCCGGCGGCCTCATGCACACCATAGGGCAGAAGGGAAGCCCGGACATCCCCTTCTATTACATCGAGGATATTCAGATCGACCGGAGCGACAGGTTGTTCGTCGTCTCGCGCACATTCGACACCTGGAGCGTGTTCCGTTTCGACAACCGAAAGCGGGACTTTTTTATTAGCCTCGGCGTTTCCGATTTTCGGGAGACCGAAAAGGGGGAGAGCTACACCGGGCGCATAGAGAACATAAAGGCGTTTGCAAGCGGCGAGGATTTTCTCGTTTCGGTCGCCTATTACCACGGGTCGCGGTTCAAGTATCGAAAAATCTACGACTATTCCCTCGAGAAGGGGCGAAAGGACGAGCGGAGCGTAATAACGATTCCGGACCCCAAGAACGAGCTTTTCAATCTGGTCGACGACAAGCACCTATTCCTGTGGAACGTCGAGGGGGGAAAGATCAAGTTCGCCATACTCAACCTCGACGGCAACGTCATAAACAACGTGCTGGTGCAGATGCGGGATAACAAGTTCTATGAGGAGGTGTTCGCGGACGAAACGGGGCAACTGTATTCGGCGCACGTAAATAAAAAAGAAGTCGAAGTGATGGAGTGGAAATAAATGAAGGCGGTCACGGCACATGAGATGCGGCGAATCGACCGCGAAACGATAGAGGTGATGGGGATCCCCGCCGGCGTGCTTATGGCTTTGGCCGGGGGGGCCGTTGCGGACCTCGCGCGCGCCGTTCACCGCGACGGAATCGTTGCGGTGCTCTGCGGGACGGGCAACAACGGCGGGGACGGGTTCGTTGCCGCGGCGCGCCTTGCGGAGGAGGGAATAGCCGTAAGGCTTTTCCTCGCCGGGGAAGCCGATCGGGTCAGCCCCGATTCCGCGGCGTACCTGAAGCTGTGTCTTAACACCGGCATCCCCATTGTCACCCTTGCGGGCCCCGGGCCTGCGCGCGATCTGGACCTCGAGGGCTGCTCGCTCATAATCGACGCGCTGCTCGGGACCGGATTCGAGGGGGCCGTTCGGTCCAATATGGCGGCCATTATAGGGGCCATAAACGCCTCGGGCCTCACGGTCATCGCTGTGGACGTTCCAAGCGGCCTTCCCTCCGACGGCGCCGGCCCGGATGGGCCCGCCGTAAGAGCGAGCTATACCGTTACCATGGGGCTTCCAAAGATCTCCCTTGTGACCTGGCCGGGCCGCGAATACGCGGGAGAGGTACGCGTTGCCGATATAGGATTTCCCCGCCGGCTTCTGGAAAGCGGGGAGCTTGCGACCGATCTGGTCGACGCCGGATACGCCCGCGCGCGCCTGAGCCTCGAACGCGGTATGGACACCCACAAGGGGGAGGCGGGCCATCTGCTTTTGGTCGGCGGCTTCGATTTTATGGAGGGCGCCATCATGCTCTCCGCCATGTCCGCTTTCGAGGCGGGGGTCGGGCTTGCGACCCTGCTCACCACGGAGACGGCGCGCCCGATTATCGCGGGGAAGGTCCCCGAGCTAATGACGCGGGCGATCCCGGCTTCCGACGGAGTTGTCGGGGCCCAAAAGGGGGTTAGGGAGTTATTTTCCGGCGACAGGCGATATGACGCGCTTGTCCTGGGGCCTGGAATGGGGCGAAACGGGCTTTCGCGCGCGGTATTCGGCGCCTTAATGGACGCACTTCCGGAAAGCGGCATAAGGCGGGTGCTTGTTGACGGCGACGGACTGTATCATCTCTCGGACCACCTCGAACGCTCGCCGCTTCCGGCGGGCATCGACTTCGTTTTGACGCCGCATTTCGGCGAGGCCTCGCGCCTTCTTGGAGAGCCGGTCGAGGCGATAAAGCACAGCCGACACGCAGCGGCCTTGCGACTGGCGCTGCGTACCGGGGCCGTGGCGCTTTTAAAAGGGCCGGCCTCCATCGCCACGGACGGAAAACGCCACCTGGTAAACACCACCGGCACTCCGGCCCTCGGTACGGCCGGAAGCGGCGACGTGCTGTCGGGCCTTACGGGCTCGCTCCTATTGCGCGGCATGGCCCCGCTCGACGCGGCCGGCATCGGCGCCTATCTGCACGGGCGCGCGGCCGAGCTCGCCGTGGAGGCCTCCGGCGTAATGGTGCTCAAAGCGGGGGACACGGTTTCGCACATCAGAAAAGCCATGGCGGAGTTATTCTCTGATAATTCTTCTTAACAATATATCTTCAAAATTTCTTCTTCCATCGAAAAGCGCGACGATATAAACATTCGAACCCTCAATTCTGTAAATCATCCGCCAGGTTGAAATGATAATTACACGATAGTTTTCGATGCTATACAACCAGAGGCGAGAACTGCCTATGCGGAGCGGTTCGTGAGGCGCCATGGGAGGGGGGCAAGCCCCCTCCCATGGGGATGCTTCGGATCAGAACGTATAGTTGAAGTCGATCGAGATTCCGGTATCCTCCTTGCTTACGCCATAGAGGAAGTGGACGATCGTATTGAGGTTCCAGGCGATTGCGAGTCCGCCGCCGAAGGTGGTGAAGTACTCGTCGAAGCGCGGATCGGTGAAGGGATCGCCCGCCTCGTCAAAGACGTTACCTGCCGCCGCCAGACCTATCAGCTTGAAGCCGAAACGCTGTCCGGCGCCGGTAAGCTCGCCGAACTGCCAGCGCGCCTCCGCGTTACCCACGGTCATGGTCTTTCCGGCAAAACGCCCCTTCTTGTATCCCAGAAGCGTGCGGTTGCCGCCAAGGCCCTGCCTGCGCTCGAGCGCAAAGCCGAACCAGTCCTGCTCGTAGAACGGAATGTCGTTGGCGGCGGTCGTGTAGCCGGCCCTAAAGGCGAAGGTTAGGGAATTCAGAGGGCTTAAAAAGTACATGGCCTGAACGTTGTGCTTGGTAAAATCGTACTCGGAGCCCAGGGCCCCGTTGGAGACCTCGAAGCAGTAATCGAGGTAGTAGCCCTTCTTGGGATCGGGCTCGAAGTCGCGCGTATCGTAGCCTATGCCCGCGCGCGCGTAGTTGGTCCATCCGCCGTCTCTCCCCAATGGATTGTCAAGGTCCAGGGCGGTGGGTTGCTGTAAGACATGGTCAACCTCCTTCCCGCTCTCTCCGGCCCAGCTATGAATGCCGATCTTCTTGAACTCGGCGCCGATCATGAGCTTTAGCTCCTCGGTTACGTTGCTGAACAGGTAGAAGTAGCCCTTGGGCTTGTTGATGTCGTATTTGTAAAACTTCATGTACTCCTTGTGGTCGTCTATGAAATCCTGATAATCGGAGTAATTACTGTATGTTGTGGTGCCGTCCAATGGATTCAATATCTTCTGCTGTGCGGCGTCGGCCCCACGGCCGAAATAGTTGGCGTTTCTGTCGCGGTTTAGGACCAGGGCCGATTTGATGCGGAAGGTGCTTCCCGCAAGGTACGGCATGTCGAGGTTAAGCTCGTGATAAGAGACGCCGTTGGTCGTGGCGTAGTACTGGGCGTAAAGCTGCATAAAATACGGGGTGCTGTCGAAATAAGGATCCTCCTTCGAGCCGTTGTAATACATGTAGACACGGGCGCCGTAGCCGAATCCGTCGTCGCTTGAGAAATTGACCAGCGGAAGACCCGTGGGATACCAGCCCTCTTTCTTTTTTGCCAGCGTGTCTTCGCTTAGCTTTGCCGCCTGTGCGCCGAGCGGGAGGAAGGCCAGTGCCATGACGAACGCCAGGCATACTACCAGACATTTTTTCATATTAGTTCTCCTCTTGGCGAATGATGATAAGTTGCCACCGGACAGACTGAACGCCATTCAGTCTGAAAAGTCAACATTATTTCGCGTGTTTGACCGCGTAAAGCACCATGGAGCTTGTAAGCGCGAAATCGCCGAAATGAACGGAGCTTTTGAGATGATACAAGGCGATGCGAATCCAGCTTCGGTAGTCGGCGATGGACTTGAAGCTATAGCGTGATTTTAAAAGCTTGGGGAGCAGGCCGAATTCCACCGGGAGATAGGCGTCGACGCTGGAGAAACCGGATTTATGGAGAAGCCCTGTCAGGTTTTTCCGCGTAAAGTAGGAAAGATGCCCGGGCATAAAATATTCGTATCGTTCCCCCCGCAATCGGGCCTGCCTGCCGGCCATGTTCGCGGTCTGCACGACGAGAACGCCGCCGTCGCGGAGCAGGCGGAAACACTCGCGCACCGCCCCGGCCGGGTCGGCCAGGTGCTCTATCACCTCTATCATCGTGATCGCCGAAAAGAACCCGCTTTCAAATGGATGGTCCTCGAGCGTGCCTATATGGACACGCTCGCCGTAGCGCTTTTTGGCCTCGCCTCCGGAATACTCGGATGGCTCGATCCCGTAAACGGAATAGCGTGTCGAGGCGGCGTTCATAAACCCTCCGAACGCCGCACCCACGTCGAGAAAATTGCCGCCCCTGGCGTATCGTCCCATTACCCGAAGGCGCGCGTCCCACACGTATCGCGCGTACCGCTCCGCCTCGCGCTCGTCGAAGTAGGAGTATTCGGCCGTTCCGCGGTAGTAGTCCTCGCTGTAGAGGGCGCGGACCGTCCGCTCCGTAAACCTTGGATTCATGAAGATAAATTCGCACGATTCGCACCGATCGACGCGGAAGGGCGGCGAAAAGCGGCTAATTTCATGCAAGCGGGCGATGTCGCCGCTTGTGCAGAGGGGGCAGGCCGAAAGCGGCCGCTCGTATACGGCCGGATCGCCGAAATCCATGCTCACCTCTCGGCCTCGAAGTACCAGTGGGAGATGACCAAATCGGGTCTGCCGAGGGGGCTTCGTTCCATGAATCCGTACCGGAACGACGAAAACCTCGAAAGGGCCGCGCCAAGCTCGTCCTCGGAGTAGAAGGCCACGGTGGAGCTCTCTATGTCGCCTGGGCCCGTCCTCCAGACGTCGTTTCCCAGGTGCAGGCCCTTTTTAAGATACGAGTCCCGCGAATTTCGCAGCGTGCCGAAGAGCCTTCCGCCTTTCCCGAGAATGCGCCGCACCTCGGCGAGCATCGCTTCCAGGTCTTCCTTGGGGGCGTAGTGCAGCGAGCCCCATGCCACGACGATGTCGATCGTTCCGGATTTAAGGGGTATCGCCCGCGCGTCGGCCTGGACGAACGGAGCGTCGTACAGGTCCGCGCACAGGGAAAGCGCGTTGAGGCTGGTGTCGAGTCCCAGGGGACGGTTTATGCCCATCCCGATCATCAGGTTCACATGGCGGCCGGTGCCGCAGCCGAGGTCGAGGGCGCGGATGCCGCCGATATCGCGGCCCTTAGTGTACGGCGCGAGCATGCGTACGAGATTTTCGTCCGGGTGGAGAAGCACGGACCTTTCCCTGGTGTAATGGCGCTCCCATGCCCTTTCCGAGTCCATTCGGTCGTCACTCCTGAAGCCTTATGTCGAGCTCGCCTATTGCGCGCTCCGCCGCCTCGAGCGCCGCCTCGCGGTTACGGCCTCGCGCAATTACGACCCCGACTCGGTCGTGGTTGGTGGCGGCTTTTTCCGGGAGCTCGGCCCCCTCCTGCCTGAACATCTTCCACGCCACGAGACCCGGGACATTGCGCGGCCGGCGGTTGAAAGACAGAAGCCTGCCCTTCAAGCCGGTGATATAGCGTACAACCACGGCCCTCTTCGCGCGAAAGGAAGGCGGCGTGAAACCCGTGTTCGTCGCCGCCCTGATGGTTTCGTGAATAAAGCGGTATCCCGTGCTTTCGGGAATGAGCAGGTCCGGGATGAACTCGCCGCCGAACTCCGGCACTGTCTCTATCAGCGACAGTTCGCCGCCCTGGCCCACTATGATCTCCATAATGAGCGGAGAGACGTTCACCTCGAATTCGTCGGCGATGCGCTGTCCCAGGGCCCTGATGCGGTCGTGGAGGTGTTCGAACCGTGAGGGCGTCGAGTGCATGATGTCCACGAAGAAGGGCGCGGGCGAAAGCGTTTTGTCCGAAAGCGAGGCGAGATGGAAAGTGCCGCGAAACACGATGCCAGCGGCGATTAGCTCGCTGCCCTCGGAATAGCGTTCGATGATGAATTCACTCCCATTTCCCTTTTTTCCCTCAAGAGCCGCCTCGAGTTCGCGCTGATTTGCGACCAGCCGCACGTCCTTTTTGGCGTGTCCGGTGACGGGTTTCACTACAAGCGGGTATCCGAGCCGGTCCGCCTTTTTGCGGGGCAGGCCCCTTTCTATCGTCATGAACTCCGGGGTGTCTATGCCCGCGCGCGAGAGGACCGCCTTCATCCTCTTTTTGTCGATGAAATCGTCCACTCGCCGGAAGGGCACGAGCGGCCTGCCTGTCCGCTCGGCGATATAGCACGCCGTCCTGACGGCGCTGCCGTACGATTTCGTCAGGACCCCGGCCATGTCGCCATAGATGAGGGCCTCCTGGAGGTGCCGATATATTTCCGCGTGGTTCTCTATGGACTCTATTATCTTCAAATTGCCGAGTTTCCCGCCGGGGGCCAGCGGATTTCGGTCGACGGTGATTACATGGAATCCAAGACGCGACGCCTCGGTGATTAGCGGCACCTGGTTCTCCCCCGCGCCGATGGAGACGAAGTGGGGCCTTGTGGGCCGTTTTCGTTTTCGGAAAAACATCGATTATCGCTCGTACCCAAGCAGGGCGTTGGACGCAAGCGTAATGGCGCTTATAATAAGCGAGGCCCCAAGGGAGGTCCAGAATGACTCGATGTGCCAGCCCTCGATGAGCCCTCCGGTAATATGGATGATTATTCCATTTATGACCAGAGTGAAGAGCCCGAGCGTCAGCACATTTAGGGGAAGGGTGAAGAGGATTAGCAGGGGCTTGAGCGTTAGGTTGAGAAGTCCGAGCACCGCCGCCCCGACGATCATCATGGTGACGGAGCTCACCGAGAAGCCGGGCAGGATGTAAGAGGCGAAACAGATACCGACAGTAATGATACCCCAGCGGATGAGCACTATTCGCATTTGGAGATCTCCCTGTGCCGGAACCGTTTTTCACGCTCCGGTACGCTTATTCCGCCATGACGGTTTCATGCGGAGTGGCGCCTTTCGCGGCAGGAGAAGCGCTCCCCGCGCCGTCCGGCCCCGATCGATTCATTATCGGCCTAAAATGAGGAAAACGGGGCAAAAAGTCAATAAATCTTCATCGACCGCGAACCAGGGCCGGACTCGGTCTTTCCGGATAAAATGCCTCGCCCGCCAAGGCGTCTAATGGTCGCGGATTCGCATATTTTGGTGGACAAGATTATCGAACTGATATACACTTAATCTTGGTGCGGGCCATTCCGGGGGTCCGGTCGCCCGCCGGTGAGAATATGTTCTGCGAAAAATGCAAACATAACGAAGCTACGGTCCATCTGACGGAAATAATAAAAAACGTCAAGTCCGAGGTGCATCTCTGCGAGGCCTGCGCGCGGGAGATCGGGCTCAATTCAAAGCTCGCGAATTTCAATCTCACGGTGCCGGACATGCTCTCATTTCTGGATCTCGAGGAGGCCGGGGAGCTTGTCGACGCCAACCGGTGCCGCGGCTGCGGCTACACGTTTCTCGATTACCGGAAAACCGGCAAGCTGGGCTGTCCCGAATGCTACCGCTACCTGCGTTCTTCGCTCGATCAGGTTGTGGCGGGCTATCACGGGGGTAAGCGGCATGTCGGGAAAATGCCGCTCAATTACATAGAAATGAAGGCGCCGGTGAGGGCCCTTCCCGATAAAAACCTGAAGCTCGCGGAGAAAACCGACACCATCGTCGACCTTAAAAAAAAGCTCGAACAGGCGGTCGAAGAGGAGCGCTACGAGGAGGCGGCCGTTTTAAGGGACCGGATTCGCCGGGACGAGGCCGCCGAGTAGCGGGGGGCGGCATGTTCGAGGAGCTTTTCGAAAAACCCGGGTTCTGGGCGGGACATGGGCCCGGCGGCGACGTGGTTCTGTCGACGCGCGTCCGCCTGGCGCGAAACCTCGCCGCGGTCAACTTTCCCCGCGGGCAGGAGGAGGGAGACCTCCGGCTCATCAACTCCGTGGCCGAGCGGTTCGCCTCCGACGCCTCCCTCCACGACGGGGCCAGGCTTCTCCGGCTCGACGGCCTCGACCCCGACGACAAGCGTTTCCTGCGCGAGAGAAACATCATCACCGGCGAAATGGAAACGGCCCCCAACTGCTCGGTGATCCTGGGGGAAAAACAGAATTTCGTGATAATGGTTAACGAGGAGGACCATTTCCGTATACAGGTCATCAATCCCGGTTTTCAGGTGATGGAGTCCTTCGGACTGGCGGACCGGCTCGACGACGAATTGAACCGCCTGGCGGCCTACGCCTATTCCGACGATTTCGGTTACCTCACCGCCTGCCCGTCGAATCTCGGCACGGGGCTTCGGGTATCCGCTCTCATGCATCTGCCCACGCTCACCTTCATGCGGTCCATCGCCGACGTCACCCGGCTGGTCCGCGACTACGGGGCGGAGATGCGCGGCTCCGCGGGCGACGGCGGCAAGACCGTTGCCTGCATGTATCAGATTTCCAACCGCGTTTCCCTGGGGAAGCCCGAGGTGGAAATACTGGAGGAGCTCGACGAGGTGGCGGCCATGGTCATCGACATGGAGAACGAGGCGCGCGACGATTATCTGGCGCAGTACGCGCGCCAACTGGAGGACAGAATATGGCGCTCCTTCGGGATGCTTGCCCATTCCCGGATACTCAGCTATCCGGACGCCATGGAGCACCTGTCGAACATCCGCCTCGGTGTAATATTATCGATCATAAAAAATATTGATTTGGGCAGAATAAATGATTTAATGGTAATGGTGCAGTGGTCGCATCTCCAGAAGAGCGCGGGCAGGATTTTCGGCGGCGCATTCGAGTGCGACAGCTACCGGGCCGACTTTTTAAGGAAACGGTTCGAACGGGCGGGTTGAACGGCATGTACGATTTTACGAAAAGATCCAAAAAGGTCCTCGAGGTGTACGCCCAGTCCGAGGGGCGCCGCCTGAACTCCGACTCGCTGGGACCGGAGCACATCTTCCTTGCGCTCCTCAAGGACGACGATTCCGTCGCCGCGCGCCTGTTGAAGGGCCTGGGCGTAAATTTCGACATGCTCAGAAAGAACATAGAACAGTCGATCCGAAAATCTGGCACCACCATCATTCTGGGAAACGTTCCGATCAGCTCGCGCTACAACAAGATCATCGAGACCGCCCGGGAGGAGGCCAGAAGGCTCAAGAACAACTATATCGGCACCGAGCACCTCCTGATGGCGATATTCAAGGACGGCAGTTGCGCGGGAATAGACGACCTGGTGAAATCCGGAATCGAATACGGCGTGCTGCGCGCCGAGATACTGAAGTTGCTCGGCATTCAGTCGGTGTCGGTGACCGGAGACAAGATACCCGAAAAATCCAAAACCCCCACCCTCGACGAGTTTGCACAGAACCTTACCCAGCTTGCGGTGGAAGACCGGCTCGACCCGGTCGTGGGAAGGGCCAGGGAGATCGACCGGGTAATTCGCATCCTTTCCCGAAAGACAAAGAACAACCCGGTGCTCATAGGCGAGGCCGGCGTCGGCAAGACCGCCATTGTCGAGGGGCTCGCCCAGCGCATAGTGGCCCGACAGGTCCCCGAGCCGCTGCAGAACAAGCGCGTCCTGGCGCTGGATATCGCGGCGGTCGTGGCCGGCACGAAATACCGCGGGGAGTTCGAGGAGCGCCTCAAACGCATCATGAAGGAGATTCGCGGCTCGGAGAACGTCATCATCTTCATCGATGAACTGCACACCATCATCGGAGCGGGCGCGGCGGAGGGGGCCATAGACGCCGCCAATATCCTCAAGCCGGCCCTGGCGCGCGGCGAGCTTCAGTGCGTCGGTGCGACCACCCTGAACGAATACAAGATGCACATCGAAAAGGACTCCGCCCTCGAGAGGCGCTTCCAGACCGTAATGGTCAAGGAGCCGACCATAGACGAGACCATAGAGATCCTCAAGGGGCTGCGCGCGAGGTATGAGAACCACCACATGGTCAAATTCACCGACGACGCTCTGCATAAGGCGGCCCAACTGGCCAATCGATACATCCACGACCGCTTTCTTCCCGACAAGGCCATCGATTTAATCGACGAGGCGGGGTCCAAGGCGCGGCTGGAAAACTGCGACAAGCCCGCCAGTATCAGGGAGCTCGAGGAAGAGATAGGCGGACTGAACGAAAGAAAAAACGAGCTGGTGAAGTCCCAGGAATACGAGGAGGCGGCCGCGCTTCGCGATATCATCCGGGAGAAAAAGAACACCCTTACGGAGAAGATCGGAGACTGGCAGCGCAAGGCCAACGAGTACGCCATCGTCGTGGATTCGGAGCAGATAGCGGACATCGTGACCCAGTGGACCGGGATCCCGCTCGAGCGGCTCGAGGAGACGGAGACCGGTCGGCTTCTTCGGATGGAGGAGGAGCTGCACAGGCGGGTCATCGGCCAGGACAGCGCAATCAAGGTGATAAGCCGCGCCATTCGGCGCTCGCGCACCGGGCTTCGCAGCGGCAAGCGGCCGATCGGATCGTTCATCTTCCTGGGGCCCACCGGCGTGGGAAAGTCCGAGCTGGCCAGGGCGCTTGCGGAATTCCTCTTCGAGGACGAAAACGCCCTTATACGGCTCGACATGTCCGAATACATGGAAAAACATTCCGTATCCAGAATCATCGGAGCGCCTCCGGGATACGTCGGATACGACGACGGCGGACAGCTTACGGAGAAGATAAAGCGCAACCCCTATTCGGTGGTGCTCTTCGACGAAATCGAGAAGGCCCATCCGGACGTGTTCAATATACTCCTTCAGGTGCTCGAGGAGGGGGAGCTTACCGACAGCTTCGGCTCGCACATCAGCTTCAGGGACGCGCTCATTATAATGACATCGAATGTCGGCAACCGCGAATTCCAGCGCATGGGCAAGATGGGTTTCGCCCACGAGCGTGCGGCCGGGGACGAAGGAAGGGACAAGGTATACGACGAGCTCAAGCATCTCTTCAGCCCCGAATTCCTCAATCGCATAGACGATGTCGTCTATTTCCACCGGCTCGACCGGAAACACATCCGCAAGATCGTCGATCTGATGCTCCTGGAGCTTAACGAAAGGCTTGGCGAGCGGTCCATCGAGCTCGTGTTTTCCCCGGCGGCCAAGCGGTTTCTCGCCGATAAGGGTTTCGACGAGAAGTTCGGCGCACGCTATCTCCGACGTACAGTGCAGGGCGAGGTGGAGGACGCCCTGGCGATGGAGCTCCTCAAGGGAAGCCTGGAGGGCGCCGACCGGATAAAGGTTTCGGTGAGGGCGGGCTCCATCTGCTTCAGGCCGCTGATGGATCCCGACAAAAGGCCGGAGGGCCCTGTAAGGGAGCCGGCGGGGGTCTCCTGAGGCGCGGCGCGCCCTCCCCAAAGATGCGAAAAAAAAACCGTAACATCATCCCTCCGGAGGAAGCCCGGGTTTCTTTGGGCGCACTGCCGCGCGCAGTCAGGGCCGGAAAGCAGGCCAGGGAGGCGCTCGCCCGGCTGAAGAACAGGTTCTTTCTGCCTGGATTTCTGGCCGAAATGAGGCGCCTCCGCATAGGGGGGCTGTCCGGCGGGAACAGCGTGCGGCTTCTCACCACGGGCGACGCCTGTTTCGATGAATTTGTCTCCGCGATCAATTCCGCGCGGCGCAGCATCAATCTCGAAATATACATTTTTAAAAGCGACGCGATCGGCTGGATGATCGCGGAACTACTGGCAAAAAAGGCCGGGCGCGGTGTGGAGGTAAATATAATCTACGACGCCGTGGGCTGCCTGGGCACATCGCCGGCCCTCTTCTCCTTTTTGAGATTAGGTGGGGTGGAACTGGTGGAGTTCCATCCCGTCATTCCATGGCGCAAGTACTTCAACATCGACATGCGGGACCACAGAAAGCTTCTGATAGTGGACGGTCGGGTGGCGTTCGTAGGCGGAATGAATATCGGCAATGAGTACGCGGGCCGTAAATACTCCGGCGGAGACTGGCGCGATACGCATCTTAGAATAGAGGGGCCGGCGGTGCGGGACGTCCAGTTTTTCTTTTTCGAGAACTGGTACCGCTATGGCGGCGCGACGGTCGACAGCGCCCGGCATTTCCCGAACCTCTACGAGCCCGGTAAAAAGCTCCTAATGGTGCTCTGCAGCAAGTCGCGCCGGCAGGTAAAGCCCATTCAGGAGTCGTATATATCGGCCATCAATTTCGCCAAACAGTCGATTTATATCACCAACGCCTACTTCATCCCCGACGCAAGGATCTACCGCGCGCTCGTACGCGCGGCGAGGCGCGGCGTCGATGTGCGCCTGCTCCTGCCCGGAAAAAGCGACCTTGCGATGGTGCAGCACGCGAGCCGGTATCTGTACAAGCGGTATCTCCGGCACGGAATACGCGTGTATGAATACAGGCGTTCGGTGCTGCACGCCAAGACGGCGGTTATCGACGGGATATGGTCGACCGTCGGTTCATCCAACATCGACAGGCGGAGCTTTTCGCGCAATCTCGAGATAAACGCCATAATACTCGACCAGCCCTTCGGCGACGAGATGGAGAGGGTGTTTTTTTCGGACCTCAAAAAAAGCGAGGAGCTGCTTCTTCGGGACTGGAAGAAGCGCTCCGCATGGAACATTCTGCTGGAATGGTTTTTCTACCGTTTCCGCAACCTGTTTTGACGAAATGAAGGGCGCCAGGCCTGCCGGGCGACGCCCTCGATCAGAGGATGATGAGAAACCTGCCGCAGTGAGTACAGACCGAGATACCCTTGGATTCCTTGATCTGCTTTAAATAGATGGGGGGTATCTCCAGGTGGCAGCCGCTGCAACTGCTCTTGTCGACGATGGCGAAAGGGTTCTGGCATTTTTTACGCATGCGCTCGTAATAGGTGAGGGAGCGGTTGTCTATCAGTTTGCGCATGCCCTCGATTTTCTTCCCTATGGAGTCCGAGTTTTTTTCCTCGTCGAGAAGATGGTAGAGGCTGTCGAGACGGATTATAAGGTCGAGATCGGAGGAGGGAACGCCGGAAAGGTTGATGGAGCTTTCGGAGCCGGGCTCTTCCTTCTGCGATATGCTCTCGAAATAGCGCTTGGCGTCCCTGGCCAGTTTCGAATATACCTTTGCCGGAGTGTTCGCCTCGTCGAGTTCCCGGCGCTTTTCCTCGTTCGAGAATATCCTCGCTATCATGCCCACCAGATAAAGATACTTGGTGCTCATGTCGGTCGGGAAAATGCTAAGCAGAACATAGCGTACCGGGGCGTTGTCGAAGGACTGGTAGTCTATCCCCTCGGTCGAGACCCCGAGGATGGAGATGAAATCGTGTACGGAATCGGTCCTGGCGTGAGGAATGGCGAGGCCCGCGCCTACGCCTGTGTTTTCGAGCGATTCGCGGTGAATCACCTGGGCGTAGTACCGGTCCGAATGCTCTATCTTTCCGAGCTTTTCGAGGCGCTGCAGCATCTCCTTTATAACCATCTGTTTTTCGGTGTTTTTCAGAAAAAACACCTGCGTTTTATCGAGATAGTTTTCCAGAACCATTGATTTTTTCCTCCGTCGATGAACTAAGTCTATCACGAAAATCTACGCCTTTCCATACATCCTGCCGCTCCAAATCCCGATGTTTTCCGGCAGTGTTTCCGGCACGGGGCGACACACCGTCGATAGATCGCTTTACGGTGTGCTGTTTTTTCGATTACCCTTTGAAATTATCGGGGATTGCCGTTTGCCCGGGGACGCGGCGGGCGACTCTATCGGGCCTGAGGGCAAGGCGGCGGTATGGCGGGATTTCTCTCTTCCGGTCAACGTCCGTGTTATATTATAGTCACTCTCCATAAGAGAGGCGATCTCCCCTCGCTATACCGAGATGTTTTTCAAGCTTCGGGGCGAGAGGATTTGAACCTCCGACCCCATGACCCCCAGTCATGTGCGCTAACCGGACTGCGCTACGCCCCGTGCGTTGAAAGCGACCAAAGTATACTTTCGATGCTTCGAGTGTAAACAAAAATATTCCGCACTGGCGTAAAAAATGGGGGAAGGCCTTCCCGCGCAATGAGCCCGACGGCCTATTTGAATACGGAACCTGGGTATTCGGGCGTAAATTTTATTCTCCCTCGTCGGGGAGCATCCATTCGTACGCCGGGACGGCATCGATGCCGGTGCCTATAAATGAAAGTGCGTGTTCGTGGGTGAGTACGAGCAGGAGCTTCCTGGCCTTATGTGGAATGTCCCTGGCTTCTCTCAGCGCGCGAAGTTCGCGCTTGAGTGTCGCCTCGTTTGAAATGTCCGAGCATACCTGGATCAGTTCCGCTCCCCTTGCGGGATAACGGGCGAGGAAGTCTATTTCATGGCCCTCATCGGTTTTAACATAACCGATATCCGCTTTTCGCCGCTCAATTTCAGTCAATATCGCGCTTTCCAATGCGTGCCCGGTGTTTGCGCGGCCTCCCATGTCAAAGGCGCCAATAAGTCCGGTATCCGCAGGGTAGAGCTTGCGCGGATTCGAGTTGCGCCGCCTTTCAGAGTCGGTTGCCAGCGGCACCGATGACAGCAGGAAGGAGTCCAGAATGTGTTCCAGAAACGCGTATACCGTGTCCTTCGCTATCGCGTGTCCCTGGGATTTGAGGTCGTTATAGAGGCGGTGGATGCTGTACGCGGCCGCAGGGTTGCGAAGGCAGTGGCGAATTAGCCATCGCAATGCGGCCACCTGGGTAACCCCGTACCGCTCCACGATATCGCGGAACAGCACTGTGTTCACATATCCCTGCAGGAGCTCGATGCGGAGCGGGGCCGGAAGCCCCTGGACCTCCGGAAAGCCTCCTTCCGAAAGAAATTCAAGAAACCTTTTCTCGATTCGCGAACGCTATGCGGGTGTCCATCGTCTGGGCCCCCTGGATGGCTCTTCCCCGCGATGGCGCAGGAATTCTCTGAAACTGTATGGACGTATGACCGTGTCGATTCCGCGCCCGCGAAGGGAGGTATGCACTTCGCGTGACAGCATGCGCGCCGAGGACCCCGAAACCACTATTTCCACACGCTCGGTGTCCATTATCCGGCGTACAAAGCGTTCCCAGCCTTGAACAAGCTGAATTTCATCGAGATACCAGCATATCGTTTCCCTGCCTCGCAGCTCCGGGTAACGCCTGTAGTATTCCTCGATAAGATGGGACAGGTCCGCCAAAGAAACGTCCGCAAGCCGATCGTCGTCGAAGCTGATATATAGCGACAGCTCCGATTCACGTGATTGTTTTTGGGCCGTTAAAAGCTGTTTCAGGAAGGTGGTTTTGCCGGAGCGGCGCATGCCGATTACTGCATGAACTTTTCCGCGAACGTTCGGAAGGGCGGCATCGCGCCTCGTGAATCCACCGGCGCTGAAAGGCATAAGCGCCTCGTTCAGTTTTCCGAGCAATACGGGATGGAGGTCCATGAAGATATAATGGACCAGAATGTGTCATTGTGTCAAGGATAGATTGTGTAAAATGTGTCCTTTGCAAAAGGATACATTTGGCGGGGAAATATCCCACGAACGATAGCGGTTTGCTTTCCGCCGGCGATGGGCCGCCTCCTACGTCTTCCCGCGCAATGAGACCGACGGCCTACTTGAATACGGAACCTGCCTCCTTGTACCACAGCACGAAGTCGAGGTGCGCAAGAGGAATCCGTATGCGACTGGCGAAGGCTGCCATGAGGCTTTCTATTTCCAGGTAGCGTTTGGGGCCAAGCGAGCGGGGCAGCTCGGGGATTACTCCAAGCAGGACAAGGTTTTTTAAGACGTGCCGGTCCAAAATGGCAAGATCTTCCCCGAAGCCGGTGTTGCGCAGAAAATGGCTCGCCTCCTTCCAGCCCATCCCGCGGACGTTTTGGGCCAGATAGAGCCTGCGCTCCGGGGGCTCGGGATATGCGGAAAGCATGCTCTTTATGCTCATCCGGCCGTCGCTTATAAAAAGCTTGCGGGCAAGAACAAGATTTTGCGCTTTGGTGTTTCTAAACCGGACCGTGTTGATGTGCGCGCTTATCTCTTCGGCGGCGCCGTGGAATATGAGGCCTTTGGATTTTAAAAGCTCCACCGCTTCCCAGCAGCGATAAGCGGACGACTGGGGCGTGAACAGGCAGAACACAAGCTCATGGAAAATGTCCTCGTCGCTTCCATCGCGCCAGATTGTTTTGAAGCTCTCTAAGCGAAGCTCGACCTCGGAGCGAATGGAGCGGTGGATTGCGTGGAGTTCGGCAAGCAATGGGCCGGGATCGCGCATGGCCGTCATAAAGCAAACCCCTGTGCGTAGTCGTTAATACGGGCCGATATTCGATTATCGCATGTAAAATGTCAACGTCAATGAGCTCTGGCCGCAGGAGGGAAAATAATTGGCTTGCAATACATTACGGATCTGTCATCATTTCGAATCACTACTGTCCCATACATTTAAAATCCGAAATCCAATTGTAACTCCGGAGGAACGAATTTAAGGCGTTCTAATTT
>MVZN01000009.1 GCA_002069125.1 Spirochaetes bacterium ADurb.BinA120 | reverse complement strand
GCTCGGGGCGAGCACTCCCGCCGTCTTCGGATTCGCCGCGTAGCGCAGCATCTCGCAGCAGCATGGACAGCAGTTGCAGATTGCGTTTCCCATCCCGGCCCTGTTTTCGACCATGTGGACGAGTCCCGCCTCCTCGGCCTTTCTTAAAAGATCGAGCGCCTCGGCCCTGTCGATCTTGCGCCCGGTACCCCGCTTGAGCGTATATTCGGCCCCCCTGTTGAGCTGAATGCATATCTCCACGGGCCTGTCGCAGAGCTTCTGAGATTTTCGGCAAACGCATGGCACCACCGCGATCGTCTCCGCCCCCTCGATTAGGCGCGCCGCATCCTCGTATACCATTACGCCGCTAAGCGTATCCAGGGTTTCGTTTATTGGAATCACCCTCATGAAAGAGGGCATTTTAATCTGCGTAACGAGTTCCAATAGCGATGCGTATTCCGTGTCCATAAAACGCACCCAAAGGTCGATCATCTCCCCGGGCGCCTCCTTCCACAGTAGCGTTGCGTCGTGGAACTGTATAATGTGCCTCGGCATCCGGTAAAGGGTCTCCCCATCGCGCGCCGACTCGAAAACGGCCCCCTTTTGAAAAAGGCTCGCGAGCATTCCCCGGATCTCTTCGCTTCCGATTCCCATCCTTTCGCTAAGCTCCGCAACGGTCCCGGGAAGCGCGGCCACCAGACGCGCCTCCCTTTCGTCGCACACCGCGCGCCAGATGCTCGGAATGAGCTCGGAATTTTCCATCATCAGCCTGCGCGAAAGCTCCCGATAAATGTCTCCGGTATTCACGGTCCCTCCATCCGTCCGATAAATTTCATTCCTCGACCACGACCGGCAACAGGATCTCCGCAAGCACGCAGCTTTTGGCCTCTCTGCCGGTGTGGTCCTTTACGTCGTGTATGAGAAATATCCCGTTGTGCTTTCGCACTATGTTGTCGGCCACGGCGAGCCCAAGCCCGAAACCGAATTTCTCTATAAGGGCCGCCGACTCGTCCGGAGGAAGCAGTCTGAAAAAAGGCTCTACCACCAGCTTTTCGTATTCTGCCGGAATGCCGCCATACGGTTTTTCCGTCACGTCGTTCTTGATCGAAAGCCAGAAGTAGCCCTCACTGATGTGGCAGAAAATGTTGATCGAACTCCCTTTTACCGAGTACTTGTACGCGTTCACGATGAGCTCTTCCATCATGAGGCCGATCTTTTCGAAATTCAGGTCGAGGGCGCAGTTGGTCTTCAGCTCGGGATAGGTTATGCGCAGTTTTTTGCGCTCTATATACGGGAGCACCGCCTCAACCATCCCGGGAAGCGCCTCCAGGAGTTCCGACGCGCTCGAACGGGAGAGGGGGAACCTCTCGTCCATTATCGCGGTCGTCGATTGAAGGCCGGCAAGCTGATTGCGGCAGTAGGTGTTGTTCTCTATCAGCATTTCGACAATGTCTTTCTGGACAATGTAATTGTCGCCCTCTCCCGTCATGGTGGCGGCCATTACGTCAATTAACGAAACAAGGGTGCCGAAGCCCGCCCCCTGGGAGAGCGAGGTTTTCAGATTGTACACCGATTTGGTCTCGGAATAATCCTTGTCCGCCACGCGGCGGCTTTCCTTGTAGTTCAGCCATTCGATCTGGCTGCGTATCTTGAGCCCGGCGCTCATGCTCATGTTCCGTTCGTGATCGCGCAGGGCTTTATACTCGAGGCCGCGCACCACGCTCGCCTGAAAGAGCTCCGGGTCGATCGGCTTGATGATGTAATCGAATGCGCCCATCTTCATTATGTCGATGATGGTGCCGGGCGAATCGAGGGCCGTCTCGACAAGCACAATCGATTCCGGAAGGCGTTTTTTAAGGTGTGAGATGAATGTCTTCCCGTCCATTACGGGCATCATTAGGTCCACGATAAATATCGAGTATTCGTGCTCGTCGAGCATCCCGAGCGCCGCCTCACCGTTCACAGCGACGACTGCGGGCACGTCCATGTTCTTGCAGATCCCCCGCAGAAGATCCTGCGTCTCCCTGTTGTCCTCCACAATCAGGATGGGGTCCTTCGGCCTGTAGATTACTGTCTTCCTCATGGCTTCACTCATTGCGGTCCTCTCCAATAGTTTTAATGCCCGCTCACGCGCCCCTGTCGGAGCGAGCCTCGTCACCGCACAGTGGCAGGCTCACCGTGAAGGTGCTTCCCTCTCCATACACGCTCCGCACGCCGATACGGCCACCGTGGGCCTCCGCTATCATGCGCGAGATGGTAAGCCCCAGGCCCGTTCCCTGCGTATCGCGGTTCAGGTCGGAATTGACCTGGCTGAATTTCTCGAAGATGAAGGAAAGGTGCTCCCGCTTGATTCCGATGCCGGTGTCCGAAACCTCGACTACAAGCATGGCCCCTTCCGTCCGGGCGTCGATCCCGACCGAGCCGCCGGACCTGTTGAATTTAATCGCGTTTGAAATGAGGTTTATAAATATCTGCCTGATGCGCTTGGCGTCTCCGAAGATCGCAAGCTCCCCGGGGAGGCTCAAGCGGTTTTCGAGTTTAACACCCCTTTCGCCGGCCTGCACCTCCATCATGGATACGCAGGAGGCGATGATTTCTCCGGGATCCAGGGGAGCGCGTTCGAAATCCATGCGCCCCGATTCTATCTTCGAGACGTCCAGGATATCGTTGATGATCTTGAGCAGGTGCAGTCCGGATGAGAGGATGTTGTCCAGATAATTCGCAAAATCTCCGTCCTCGAACTGCATCTTCATGAGCTTGGAGAATCCGATGATCGAGTTGAGCGGCGTGCGCAATTCGTGGCTCATATTGGCAAGGAACTCGCTCTTGGCGCGGTTGGCCGCCTGTGCCATCTCCATGGCCTTCTTTAGCTCCTTCTCCGCCTTCATGCGCTCCGCTATCTCGCCGTGGAGTTTTTCATTGGCGGCGCGTATCTCGGCGGTCCTTTCGAGCACCATCTCCTCGAGGTGTTCGCGGTGGCGACGAAGCTCCTCCTCCGCCTTCCGTCGCGCGCTTATATCGCGGAAGCTGAGCACGCCCCCCGTCGCGGCGCCCTTTTCGTCCCGTATTATCGAAGCGTTGAACTCGACGTGCTTTCTCCCTCCGGCCCTGTCCATCAGTATAAAACCGTTATCGCCGGAGGTGCCTTTAAGCACCCGATTAAAGTCGCCAGTCTTTTCGACGCCCTCCAGGAATATAAGCACGCTGAAGACCTCCTCGATCGGCCTTCCCCTGGCATCTTCCGCCGACCAGCCTGTAAGGGCCTCGCCCTGCGGATTGAGGAACACCACCCTTCCATCGTCGTCGATGGCCGCGACACCCTCGCCGATGTTCCTCAGGGTGGCGGACAGAAGACGCTCGCTCTCGCGGACTCTGTTCTCCATGCGATGGCGGTAGAGCGCCATCTCTATTGCTATGGAAAGGTCCCTCTCGTCGAAAGGCTTGAGCAGATAGCCGTATGGCTCCGTGATCTTGGCGCGCTGGAGGGTCGTGTCGTCGGCGTAAGCGGTGAGGTAGATCACCGGAACATCGATCTCCAGGCGGACCTTCTCGGCGGCCTCTATGCCGTCCATCGCCCCTTTCAGCATTATATCCATAAGAACGATATCCGGCCGTTTCTCCGGGATCAGTCCGACGGCCTCTTCACCGGAGGTGGCGACGCCGACGACCTCATATCCCATCGACTCCAGCACGTTCTGGAGATCGCGCGAGACGATCTTTTCGTCCTCGACTATGAATACTCTAACGGCCGGCATTGATAATTTCCCGCGGATGAAGTGACGCGTGAAATGATAAAGGCAAATCGGGACAAGTCAAGATAATAAAACGCGCCGCCCGATCGCACCCACATATCCACTCGATGGCGAATTAAATCTGTTGTGCGCCGTTTCAAAGGTGGATCCCTTTCGCATATGCCAAGCCGGCGCGTTTCAACAGCCTAGCCGCAGACATCGAGCTTGGAGGTGATGTCCAAACCCGTGCCCCCGCCTTCCGCGAGCGCCGCCACCTCGAGTTCACGGCCCGGCGGAAGCCCACCGCGACTCCTAAGGATAGGCCAGGACCCGGCTTGAGGCAAATACCATTAAGCGGGCCTAAAAAGATTTGACCGCGCGGCGTCCGGTATGGCAAGTATACAAGCGTCGACGCGGGAATGGAGAAACGCGAGTGGAAGATAATTTTTCGGACATTGCAAAAAACAAAAAGGCCCGCTTCGAGTACGAGGTGCTCGAAACCTTCGAGGCCGGCATCGTCCTTGTAGGCACGGAGGTAAAGTCGGTCAGGCAGAAAAAGGTGAGCATCAACGAGTCCTTTGCCAGGATCAGGAACGGAGAGGCCTACATACTCGGGCTCAATATCGCCGTTTACGACAGGGGAAACCGTTTCAACCACGAGCCGACACGCGAGAGAAAGCTCCTGTTGCACAGGCATGAGATTCGTCGCCTCACCGGGAAGCTGAACGAGAAGGGGCTGACCCTTGTGCCGTTGAAGATGTACTTTAAAAACGGAAAGGTCAAGCTCCTCCTGGGGCTTGCCAGGGGGAAGGCCCTGTACGACAAGCGAAAATCGATACAGAAGCGCGAGGGCGAGCGCGAAATTCAGCGCGCAATGAAAAAATATCGCTGACTTTTTCATTGACTTTGCGGCGCAGGCCGGTAGTATAATTCGAGTGGCTTCCGGGCAGCAAGGCTTGGCCCGGCGGCCTTCGTGATGATGGGCCCGGAAGGTCATGTGGAAACCATACTCTTTCTGATACTCTTCCCCGCGGGGGTCTCGCTCCTCCTTCTCTCCATACCGGTCAAATCGGTGCGGCGGACGGTAGCGGTCATAGCCAACATCGCGCTTATAGCCGGCGCCATCCGCCTGTTGTATGAATCCTCGGGCGGGACTGTGCGTTTCGAGCTCGAAAGCGTCTGGATAGAGCGCTCCATGCTGGCCCTGGAGGCGGCCCTCTCGGCGTTTGTCCTTTACATGGGGGTGCGGTACAGGCGCTATCTGGTGGTGCTTTTTACGCTTCTGCAGCTCGGTCTTCTGGTCCACTTCGAAACAGTGGCCGCCCCGGGCATCCATGTGGCCCACAGTCTGTTCATCGATAATTTTTCCATCATCCTCGCCCTCATCATAGGCGTAATCGGCAGCTTCATCTGCCTCTACGCCATAGGCTACATCGAGGAGTACCACGAGCGGCACAAGGAATCCGAGGACAACAGAAGGGTCTTTTTCTTTCTGATGTACCTGTTCCTCTCGGCCATGTTCGGTATAGTCTTTTCAAACAATCTCAAGTGGATCTACTTTTTCTGGGAGGTAACGACAGTCTGTTCCTTCCTTCTCATCAAATATCACGAGGACGAGGAATCGATAGGAAGCGCCTTCTCCGCGCTCACCATGAACCTTCTGGGCGGCCTCGCCTTCGCGGTCGGAATCTCCTACGCGGGTATATACGCCGGGACATTGGAGCTCGACCGCCTCATCGCCGACGGCGGCGCCTATGCCGTCTTTCCGGCGGCCTTAATCGCGTTTTCGGGACTCGCCAAATCCGCTCAACTGCCCTTCTCCTCATGGCTAACCCGGGCCATGGTCGCCCCCACGCCCGTATCGGCCCTGCTGCACTCCAGCACCATGGTCAAGGCCGGGGTGTACATAATAATAAAGGTCGCCCCGGCGCTCAAGGGGACCCTTGCCGCCGCCATGCTCTCCTATCTGGGAGGCCTTACATTTCTCGTCACCTCGCTCATCGCCATATCGCAGAGCAACGCGAAGAAGGTGCTTGCCTATTCCACCATAGGGAACTTAGGGCTCGTCGTCGCCTGTGCCGGAATAGGCACCAGCGAGGCTATTTGGAGCGCCATCCTGCTTATCGTCTTTCATGCCGTGGCGAAATCGCTCATGTTTCTGTGCGTGGGCATCACGGAGCACAAGCTGAGCAGCAAGGAGATCGAAAACATGGACTTTTTAATCATGGTGATGCCTAAGGTCTCGGCCGCCATGATCATCGGTATATCCGGAATGTTCCTCGCCCCGTTCGGAATGCTCATCAGCAAGTGGGCCACGCTCAAGGCCTTTATCGATTTTAACCCCATCATGGCGATAATTCTGGCCTACGGCAGCGCGGCCACGCTATTCTTCTGGACCAAATGGATGGGCAAGATCATTACCATCAAATACGGCCTCAAGAACCTCGAAAAGGTGGTAAGCCCCTGGGAATGGACGACACTTGCCGTGCTCTCGTTCATGACCATCGGCGTGTGCATAATATTCCCTGTCCTCTCCTCCGCTCTCATCGAGCCATACATCACCGAGCTCTTCGGGACGAGTCCGTCGATGGACAGGTTCAACATCATCATTATAATGATCATCATGCTGGGGCTCCTCACCATGCTGCCCGTCGCGCTTATGTACTACGCCTGGCTGGACAAGGACTACAAGCGGGTCGGAACCTACCTTGGAGGCGCGAACGTGGACAACATCCGCTTTCTCGGCTCGACGGGGGAGGAGCTGACCGCGGATATACGAAACTATTATCTCGACAGCTTTTTCAGCGAGAAACGCCTTTTCGATTTCGGCTGGGTCGCTGCGGTTTTCCTGGTCATACTCATGATCGGAGTGGTGATCACATGACGCCGATCGATTATTATATCCACCTGGACAACATCCACCTCAAGGCGGCCATCTACATAGTGCTGGCGCCGCTCCTCGGAGGCCTGCTGGCCGGCATCGACCGCAAGCTGAGCGCGCGCATGCAGGGCAGAATAGGGCCGCCGATCCTCCAGCCCTTCTACGACGTCCTCAAGCTGTTCCAGAAGGAAAAGATCATCGTAAACAAGTTCCAGAACTTCAACGTTATACTCTTCTTCGTGTTCATGATATTCACCGGCTCCCTCTTCTTTCTGGGAGGAGACCTCCTTTTGGTCATCTTCGCGCTTACGCTTGCCGGGGTCTTCTTCGCGCTGGCGGGGTTTTCGGTAAACTCCCCATACTGCCATCTCGGCGCCGAACGCGAGCTCATACAGATGATGTCCTACGACCCTATGATCATACTTGTCGCCGTCGGGATGTACCTGGTTACCGGCACCTTCAGGGTTGACGCGATCGCATTATACGACAAACCTCTTATACTCTTCCTTCCGGGCGTGTTCCTCGGATATCTGCACGTCCTCACCATCAAGCTGCGCAAATCGCCGTTCGATCTCTCCATGTCCGCGCACGCGCACCAGGAGCTGGTAAGCGGCCTCAAGACCGAGTTTTCGGGCACGACCCTCGCCATGATCGAGATCGGCCACTGGTACGAGAACGTCCTTCTCCTTGGCATCATCTATCTTTTCTTTTCCTTCAACTCCGCCGTCGGCGTAGCGGCAATGCTGCTATTATATTTCCTGGAGATTGTCATCGACAACACCAACGCCCGCTTCAAATGGGAGCTTACATTCAAAAGCACCTGGGTGGTCACCGCGCTCTTCGGGGCGGCCAACATCATCATCCTTTATTTCGCCATAAGGCCGTAGGGCGGGAGGAGAGGCATGTTTTTAAGGAAATCTCCATGGATCATTCATTACGACGCAACGAGCTGCAACGGCTGTGACATCGAGGTGGTAGCGAGCCTCACCCCCCTGTACGATCTCGAGCGCTTCGGGATAATCAACATGGGCAACCCCAAACACGCCGACATATTCGTCGTAACGGGATCGGTAAACCCGAGCAGCAGCGCGGTCGTGAGGAACATCTACGACCAGATGCCGAACCCCAAGGTAGTGGTGGCGGTCGGCATCTGCGCGACTTCGGGCGGAATCTTCAGGGAGTGCTATAATGTACTCGGAGGGATCGACAAGGTCATACCGGTCGACGTGTATGTTCCCGGATGCGCCGCGAGGCCGGAATCGATCATCGACGGCATCGTAAAGGCGCTCGATATACTCGAACAGCGCTCCAGGGAATTCAAGAAGCTTAGAGTCGAATCGCAGAGGCAGGAGAAAAAACTGAGGAGGTACCGCCTGAATGACTGAGGAACAGGCCATCATCGAGGTGGGGAAAGACACCCTGCTGGGCAGGGTGGCCGATTTCCATTTCCAGGGATACCGCCTTGTGCAGATATGCTGTACTCCTCTTGAGGACGCGATCGAGGTCAACTACTCGTTCGATTTAAACTACAGCTTCACAAACCTCCGGCTCTCCGTAAAGCCCGGGGAGGAGATACAGAGCATCAGCATCATATACTGGAGCGCCTTTGTATATGAAAACGAGATGCGGGAGCTTTTTGGCCTCAATATCAAAAACATCGTTGTTGATTACCAGGGCCACTTCTACCGTACAGCCATGCCGACCCCCTTCGTCACTCCCGGCCCGGTAGAAAGTCCGGCGGACGGGGAATAGGGAACCCACATGGCGCAGCGAAACATCATACCCTTCGGCCCCCAGCACCCCGTCCTTCCGGAGCCCATACACCTGGATCTGGTAACGGAGGACGAGACCGTCGTCGAGGCCATTCCCTCGATCGGTTTCGTGCACCGGGGGCTCGAGAAGCTTGTCGAAAAAAAAGACTACCAGGAATTTGTCTACGTAGCGGAGCGTATCTGCGGCATCTGCAGCTTTATGCACGGCATGACCTACTGCCAGGCCGTGGAGGAGATAATGGGCCTGGACGTGCCGCCGCGTGCCCTGTATCTTCGCACCGTATGGGCCGAGCTCTCGCGCATCCACAGCCATCTGATGTGGCTGGGGCTTGCGGCCGACGCCTTCGGATTCGAGAGCCTTTTTATGAATTGCTGGAGGCATCGCGAGGGCGTTCTGGACATCATCGAGGCGACGACGGGCGGCAGGGTCATATTCGGAAGCTGTAAAATTGGCGGCGTACGGCGTGACATAGACGACGGCACGATGAAAGGAATCGTGAAAAAACTCGAAACCATGGCTTCGGAGATAAGGCGCAGCACCGACGTTTTTCTAAACGATTACTCGGTCCAGCACCGATTGAAAGGCGTCGGCGTGATCGACGGCGAGGAGGCGCACCGCCTCGGCACGGTGGGGCCGGTCCTTCGCGCGAGCGGTATAGCGATGGACGCGAGAAAAATCGGGTACGCGGCCTATCGCGACCTTAAATTCGAACCGGTGATCGAGAAGGACGGCGACTGCTACTCCCGCTGTCGTGTGCGCGTTCGCGAGGTATTCCAGTCGATCGAGCTGATTGCACAGGCGGCGCAAAAGATACCGCCCGGCGAAACGGAGATAAGGGTGACCGGCGCGCCGGAGGGCGAATATTTCAGCAGGGTCGAGCAGCCGCGCGGCGAGGTGATCTATTATGTAAAGGCGGACGGCACCAAGAACCTCAAGCGTTTTCGAGTTCGTACGCCCACCTTCGCGAATCTGCCGGCGATGGTAAAGATGCTAAAAGGCGCGGGATTAGCCGATGTGCCGAACATCATACTGACGATCGATCCCTGTATAAGCTGCGTGGAGCGATAGAGGTACGGGATGAGTTTTCTATCAATGGGCAGAAACATCGCGCGCAACCTCATCGAGGGCCCGGTTACTCGCCGCTATCCCAGGGAAAAGCGCGAGTACAGCCCCGGTTCGCGCGGCATGATCCTAATCGACATAGAGGCCTGTACCTTCTGCAACCTGTGCGCGCGAAGGTGCCCCACGGAGGCGCTCACCGTACGAAGGGACCTTAAAGAATGGAAGATAGACCGGCTGAGGTGCATCTTCTGCGGCCGCTGCGTCGAGGTATGCCCCAGGAAGTGCCTCGCGATGGCGAACCACTACTCACCCGGCGTCACCGCCCGGGAGGAGGCGGTCCACCTCGAGCGCCAGGCGGACCGGCCGAAAAAGGAAGAACAGCCCAAAGCGGAGGAATAGGCGGGCTCGCCCGGCATGCGTCCTACTCACGTTTGGACTCAAGTCCCTTGATGTATTCCCTGTAACCGATCTTCTGGAGTTTTTCGTTTTTCTCCGCGATACCGTCGGCCATCTTTTTCCGGTAGGTCGAAAGCTTGCCGTCGAGCCCGGCGTCGAACGCGGCGAGCATCGCCACCGCGTAGAGAGCCGCGTTGGCCCCCCCGGCCTTGCCCGCGGGCATGGTCGCCACGGGAATGCCCGACGGCATCTGCAAAATCGAAAAAATGGAATCGAGACCGCCCGCTATGGAGGATTCTATGGGCACGCCGATAACCGGCAATGTGGTAAACGCGGCGACGACCCCGGGCAGGTGCGCGGCTCCGCCGGCAACGGCGATAACGGCCTTTACCCCACGATCGCGAAGGGTGAGCGCCCATTCCTTCGTCCTTTCCGGGGTACGGTGCGCCGAGGAAACGACAACCTCAAAGTCGACTCCGAATTCCTCGAGCAGGTCAAAACAGCTTTTTACCTTGGGGAGATCCGAATCGCTCCCTAAAACCACCGAAACCAGCGGCATGTGAAACCTCCTTAAAATCGAGAAACACCCGGAAACGATACACATTGGACCGTTCTTCGGATTATTGTAAAGAATTTTATGGGCCGCGTTATCGGGCATGTATTATTCTTGACGGTTCGGCGGGAATGGCCCATTTTAAAAAAACGGGCGTCCCCGATACGTTTTTACCGGACGTAAATCAATGGGCCCGACCCGGGCCGCGACCATGCGGACTACAAACGATGACAACGATAAAACTTCTCGCTGCCGTCTTTACGCTCTGCATCGCCGCCATGGCGGCACTGTTCGCGCGCAGGACCCATCTTCCGGGCCGGATAAAAAAGGCCGAGGAATTCCTCGAAAACGACGAAATACAGAAGGCCAGCGAAATCGTAAAGAAGATACTGGGCAATAAACAGGACTATGTCCCGGCCCGCTATCTCCGGGCCCGAATTCTAATCAAACAGAAACAATATCTGCTCGCGATATCCGAGCTAAACGGCCTGCTCGGGATAAACGGATTCGCGGATTTCGTGAACGAGAGCGACATACACTACCATCTCGCCGACCTCTACCACGAGACCCAGCAATGGCAGAAGGAGGTAGAGGAATACAGGGCCATCCTGAGGTTCAACCCGGATGACATACGCGCCAACCACAGAATTGGACACGTCCTTTACCGTCAGAAAAACTACGGCGACGCGCGCGAGCACCTTCTAAAGGCCTATACCCAGGACCCGTCACTCGACGACTGCCTGCTTCCACTCGGCGTATCGTGCTACCACTCCGCGGACCATTCCAATGCCGAGCAGTATCTCCTCAAATCACTCGAAACATCCTCCGATACGGCCGAGGCGCAGTATTACCTGGGCGCCATCTACAAGTCGCGCAAGGACTACGAATCCGCCATGCGCATGTACAATGCCGTGCGAAAAGACCGGCGGTTTCTGGTCGGAAGCACCCACGCCCTCGGCGAGATATACTTCGAGCAGGATATGTACGACGAGGCCATCGAGTGCCTGGAGGAGGGGCTTAAGGGGCTCGATGGAAAGGACGAGGACTCCCTCGCCTACCGCTATCTCCTGGCCGAGTGCTACGAACGGGCGAACAAGATCACCGAGGCCGTCTACCACTGGCGGAAAATTTACGAGACCAACTCGTCCTATAGAAGCACCAAAACGAAGCTCGAGGACTACCGCGGCATACTCGACAACGAGAACCAGAGGGTCCTGTTTACGGCTTCCCTCGAGGAGCTCCAGCCGCTCATTACCGAGGTAATCGCAAGGCTCAACTACAATATAATATCGAAAAGCCCGGTGAATGTAAATGAATATTTTTACAAGGCCTTCAATATCAAACGCATCAACGAGCCGCCGCTGGCCATCTATTTCAACCGAACCACCCGCGACATCACCGAATCCCAGATCAACGATTTCTATAAGCGGATGAACGCCGAAAACTGCAAGAGCGGCATCTATCTCACCACGGCAAGATTCAGCATCCGGGCCAAGAACGCGGCGGCCTCCATGATGATGGAGCTGATGGACTCGACATTCCTCAACAAGGCCATGGAGCGCGTGATGATGAAACGCTCCAAACCATAATGGGTCGGACAATGAAACAGCCCTTCATTCACACGGCCCTTCACGTCGCGCTCGTGTGTGTCGTCGTGGCCTCCTGCTCCGACGACGGCCGGAAGGCCCTCGAAAGAGCCCTTTCTCGCTACGAAAAATCAACTCCGGCGTCCACGATCGCGGACATCGGGGGCGCCGTAATCGCGATGGCGCTTGTCGAATCGTTCGACGAGCCGTATCCCATCGAGTCGGGCAACTCGCTTGTCTTCCGTTCCGGAAAAAAGCTTTCCGTTGTCTTCCCCTTCAGGAGGACGATAGAAGCCGGGGAGGACGCGGTACTGCTTTCGGCTGAATCGACAAAACGGACCCTGACGGTCGCCGGGGCCGAAGGGCTGATGATTTATTCGGGAAGGGCGGCCGCCGTAACGGTCCCAAACCCCGAAGGCCCGGTTCGCGCCGCGTGCCGACTCGATGACGACACAGTCCTCTTCCTGGCGGGCAGGTCGCTGTACCGCTACTCGCCTTCGAGCGGCGGCACCACCCCTTTCCTGAAAGGCGAGAATTTTTCGCCGCCGTTTCGGGGGGATTTTTACCGGGCAGAGCTTAAACGGATGCAAGGGCGGGCCATCGTCATTGCCGGCATCGCCGGCCGGTACAACATGAGCATCGTTTCCACGGCCCCGCCGTCCATCATCCTCGCGAACAGGGCCATCGCCTCCCCCAGGATAGCGATTACCGACCGGGGCTTTCGGTGCGTCACGGGAGCGCCGGGCCTGCGGACGGTTACGGAGTTCTCTCCGGACGGCCGCGTCCTCGGGGAGATCGCCCGCCCCGGAAGAATCTCCGACATTGCGCTCTTTTCCGCAGGAATGTTCTACGAGGACAATGAAGCTATCCAGGCGCTACCGGACGGTTCGTCCTCGGCCCGCGCCCTGCCCTTCGGGTGGCGGCTTGCCGGACAGGCCGATAACATACTCATGATCGAACACGCTGGAAAACTGCACGCTCTCGACCCGGACAGACTCTTTGCCGCGCTCGAGCTGATCGAACGTCTCGCCCCGGAGGTGCTCAAACGCTGAAACGCTTTGCCCTCTTACCGGCCGCGCTCTCACTCTTTGCGGCTTTCTGCGGTTCCGCCGAAAAATACCGCTGCGCGCGCCTCCTCGGTCCGCTGGAGCTGGAATATGGCATCGAAGTGCGATGCGTGACAGGCGAAGGCTTTTTCCCGGTGGAGTGGCTCGAGTCCCCAATCTCGGCGGCCGCCTCGGATATGGCCGAAGAGGAGCTAAAGCGCGTGAAAGCCCTCTTGAGCGCGTCACTGGGTGCGTATCCAAAAGCGCTTATCGAGAGGCATCTTCGTTCCGTCCATTTATGCGGCGAGCTTTCGTTTTACGGCCTTAAATTCGGGGCTACAAGCACCCACGACCGCATATACCTGTGCAGCGCCGGCGCTTCCGAGGGGTATACGGATGAATATATTGGCAGGGCATTTCACCACGAGCTGGCCCACATCCTGTACTCCAAACACCCTTTCCCCGTCGAAGAATGGAGCGCGTGCAATCCCCCGGGCTTCGCCTATGTGGGCGGCGAGACCGGCGGGGTAGAGGCCATCCGGAGGGGCAAAGACTCTCTGGCCGGAGATGAGCGCCTGTACGCGAAGGGATTCCTCGCGGAATACGCCACCGCCTCGCTGGAGGAGGATTTCTGCGTTTACTCGGAGATGGCCTTTGGGGCCGGAGAAAAATTTAAGGCTGTAATGGCAAGGCACGACGCGGTTAAACGCAAATACGTCGTATGGCGTCGGTACTATCTCCGGATCGATCCGGAATTCTCCCGGACGTCGGCATTCAGAATGTTACCATGAAGTCGCGATACAGTCCCTCGAACTCGAAACGCCCTTCGCGGCGCACCGTGTTCCGCTCTATGATTCCACGGATCCACTCCAACCGGTCTTCCTTCAATCCGAGATGCCCGCAATAATACCGCGCCTCTCCATCCAAATCGTAAAACACACTCGTTCGGCGCTGTTCGACAATCTCCTCAGAGTAGGGCATATCCAATCCGGCAAGTGCTTTTCTGATCAACTCGATGAATGGTCCCCCATCGCGGATCTTTCCGGTCATCTCCCTAAGAAGGCCGCTCAGGTTGCGTGACCCCTCATCACTGCGGACCAGGATGATTCGCCTATCGGCATAGCGGGTCATCTTTTCGATAGCGGCCCGGGGGTCCCTCATCGGATACAGGGCGTGCAGACAGATGAGCGCGTCACGCTTTTCCCCCTCCCAATCCTCCCATGTACGGTTATTCAGGCGAATTTTCGGTGCCGTGGCAGCGTCGATTTTGGATTGCAATATTTCCAGCATGTACATCGAGGGTTCGACCGCGTCGATCGTATATCCCCTCGCGGCAAGCGGAATCGCGAAGAAACCTGTTCCGGCGCCCACGTCGATAACGCTTCCGCATCCATCGAGCTCACGCTCGATATAATCGACAAGCCCGCCAGGATAGCCCTCGGCGGAAAGTCTCCTGTCATAATCGGCGGCCGATATCCTGTCATTAAAATTCATCGCATACCCGGAATAACGCATGCCTTGCCGCGGGCGCATTCCCTTGCCTCAATAAAAACCTGCGAGCCGTATAATTTCATTAAGCAATCTCTAATAATCAGGTTTACCCGCCCGCCTTTGGCGGGCGGGTAAACCTGAGTCCTGAGTATGCCAGTAGTTACAATTATTGGGAATCTCAAAAATTAAGTGAAGTCCTAAAAACAATTATTTTCAGATTATCTTTAAAATGCAACTACTGGTAAATTCAACACTTAGATTTACCCGCCCGCCTTCGGCGGGCGGGTAAATCGAGTTTTTGAGACTACCCTTAATTTTTAGAGGTTCTCATTTAACAATAAGCTTGTAAACTACTCAACAAGGAAACGAAAAGAACGTGGCAAATAAAAAGGGATAGCCGCGCAGGCGGATATCCCTTTTGTAAGTGCGGCATGAGCCGGTACTACTTCTTCAGCATGTCCCCGCCCTTCTTGGTGGCGACGTCTTTCGCGACACCTTTGGCGGCGTCCTTGAGAGCGTCTTTGGAAGGAGCGGCTTCCTTCGCGGCGTCCTTCGCAGCGTCGGCAACGGTGGCTTCGTCCTTCTTCTCCTCGGTAGCGGCCGGAGCGTTGGGATCGACAGACTCTTCCTTCTTCGCGCAGCTTGCGAAAACCAGGCCGAGCGCGAAAACGAGTACGATAAGACTTGCGAACTTCTTCATGTGAATCTCCTTGTTTTTTATTATTATAAGACCCATATTGTACCGCAAATAAAGCCATTCCACTGTGAGATTGAACCTTCCCCCCGCCGCGTCTAGAGCGGAGGGGGGAAAATATTTCCGCTGTAAATTTTAATTACATAAACTACAGTCGGAACACCGGGCTCTACCTACTTGGTCGCCTTCTTCTCGTCCTTCTTAGCGGCCTTGTCGTCCTTCTTCGCGGCCTTGTCGTCGGCTTTCTTCGGGGCGGCCTCAGGCTTCGGAGCGGCTTTCTTCTCGTCCTTCTTAGCGCATTTATCGTCTGCCTTTTTCTCCTCGACCTTTACCGCCTTACCGGCTGTGTCTTTTTTCGGAGCATCGGCCGCAAACGCCGTGGTCGACACGACAAAAGCAAGAGCAACCAAAAGGCTTAATACTTTTTTCATATACGACTCCTTTTTTGATTGTTAAAATCATAGAACCCGGGGTTCTATACCTTGTAAAACAATCGAGACCCGATTTTCGGACATTATTTCCTGAAAAATATGCTTACCGAAGCGCGACTGCGTGATATTTACGCATTATACAAAAAAGAATTATTTGTATATATTTATCGATTCGCTCACTCACATGAGTCCTCGGAGGATATCCTTCAGGACTGCTTTGAAAATCTGATCAAATATTCCCTTAAATATGAGCTTGTCGACGTGAACATAAGGTCGTTCCTTTATAGAACGGCGCATAATCTCGTCTTGAATTACCGGAAACGCGATCGGCGCATCACTCCGGTTCCGCTCGAGGAGGACAGCAATATATCCGCGGAGGGATACATGGAGGATGCGCTCGAACTGGACGAGCTGAACCGGGAGATATACCGGCACATACAATCGGCCGACGAGGTCTCCAGGTCGATATTCATAATGAGCAAGGAATCGGGGATGAGTATCCCGGAGATCGCAAATTCCCTGGGGATATCCGAGCGAACCGCCAGGAGGAAACTTGCGGCATTGATAGATGGTCTTGCCGCGCACCTTAAAAAAAAATGTTTTATATAAATTTTTTGTGCAAAACATGGCAGCTTTAAGTCTTACGATTGTTTTATCTTATAGGATGCCGCTGTTTCCGAACAAAACAGGCCATCGTGAACGGCCGGCAATGACGAAGCGCAATATCGGTGATACAATCATCTAAAATAAGAGGAAGAGATTGAAAAAGGGCGCCCACATCGACGACAGGTCCATGCGCTCCATCCTCCTTGGGGGAGGGATAGGGGACGCCGTGGTCCATCATCTCGACAATTGCGCCGACTGCCGGGAACGCCTCAACGGACTTAAAAAGATCCTCGCGCCATCGGACACGGAAACCATAAACCCTTCTCCGGAAATGGAAAGGCGCGTCCTGGCGGCTTACTGGAAGGCATATCGCACTTCGGCCAGGCTCTCCCTTGTGGAAGCCATCCGCGGCGTTCTGAACGGACTGAATCGCAAGGCAGCCGCCGGCGCCCTGGCGTTTGTTATCGTTGCCGCCGGTGCGGGATTTTTCGTCTATAAAATCCGCGCCCCCAGGCCGCTTCCGCTATACGTATACCATATCAGGGGCGGAGCGCTTGTGGATGGATCTCCCGTCAACTACCAAAGCACTATCTACGAGGGAAGCCTCATCGATGTCCCGAGGAAATCCATTCTGGTGCTCTCCTACAAGAACCATTTTCTCCTGAAAATTCATGAAAATAGCGAGCTGCGCCTCGGAAGGGCCATGATGAAACACGGGCGGGGACAGGCCGAATTCGTTTTCAAACTCATTAAAGGCACCCTTTTTACACGATTCAACAATCCGGAGGGCGAGCCGGAATACTTCTATATGACCCCGAACGCGCGGATCAAATCATCGAGAACGGAGTTTATTCTTAAAGTCGCGGGCAATAAGACGATCCTGATACCCAGGAGCGGGACCATCAACATCACCTCCCTCGAAACCAGGGAGGAGGTGCTTACACTACCGGATAAAAAGTACGTAATAACCTCCACCATCGAGACGAACGAAAGCGGTGAATATGAGGACGTCCGCGAACAGCTCTCCAACGACGCCGAAAATCCACTCGGCGAGAGCGGCCATGGCGAGGCCGCGAACCCGCTCGGACCGATAGGCTGAGCCCGTTTACAATCCCAGGGCCCCGGCCATTAAACGATACACGTCGGTGGTATGATGCACACCACCGAAAGAACGCGTATGCTTGGCCGGCCCCCAGGCCGTAACGAGCACCGGGCTGGCCGTGTGCCCGCCCGTGGACCACACCACGCCCTGCTCCGGCGCCACCGCCCTCGCCATGAGATTGCTTCTGTTCTCCATGGCAGCCGTGTAAAACTCCGGGAAGTCCCTTATCCTTGGGATTTTATAAACGCGCTCCTTCTTGAACATGAAGCCGGGTGGCGCGTCCATCAGCTCCAGGATGCCGGCCGCCTGTGACAGGCTTATTTTAAACTCCACAGCCTCGTTGAACATGCGCATGAAACGCTCGGGGGTTTGCAGGGCGGTATCGAGGGCTTCGAACTCCCTGCGTATGTTCTCGAAGCTCTTCTTCTGAGCGTAAAGCCTGTCGAGCACCGAGGGATTTACATAGTTGTTTCTTGCAGAATACTCCTTATCCTTAAACGCGGCTCCGGGAAGCCTTATAGCCGGAGGAGGATTATGGCGTGAATAGCTAAAGGAAAATCCGCCGGTCGCGTGGTCGGCTATCACCACCACGAGTGTGTCGGAGCGTCCGCGCGCCCATCGGTATACTACATCCGCCGCTTCATTGAAGACGAGCATCTCGTGGAGAAGCCGACCAGCGTCGTTACTGTGTCCCGCGTAATCGATCTGTCCGCCCTCCACCATAAGAAAGAAGCCTTTTTTATTTTGAGAGAGCGTTTGAAGAGCCTTTTCAGTCATCTCGGCGAGTGTCGGGACGGTGCGCTCCTTATGAGAGCGCGTCCTGTTGACGGTTATCGCGTCGGGCATTTCGGAAGCGGCAAAGAGGCCGAGGAGTTTCGGTGAGGAGCTCTCCTTTAAGGAGGCCCGGTCGAATACCGTCGCATATCCTTGGCTACGGACCTCTTCGAGCAGGTTCCTGCCGTCCTTGCGCGCGGAACGTACCGGGAAGCCCACGGAGCCGGCGGGCTTCAAGGCCGACCCATCGGTGCCCCCGGGCAGCCAGTGGCGAAGCCCCCCCGAGAGCAGCACCTCCGCACCCGAATCCAAAATGTCCAGGGCTATCTCGCTTTCCATGGCGCGGCTGGGTCTGTGCGCCGCGAAGGCGGCCGGGGTGGCGTGCGTTATGCGCGTGTCCGAAACAAGCCCCGCCGAGCGGCCGCTTTTGCGGGCCTTTTCGAGAATGCTTTCGGCCCGGTTCCCGTCGCGGTCCAGGCCTATCATTCCGGGCCGCGATTTTTTGCCCGTGGCTATCTGCGTGGCGGAGGCTGCGGAGTCAGTCACCAGGAAACCCTCGGGGCTGGTGAGGGCGATTCCTGTCGTGCCCTCATTCATAAGCTTCTCCAGGGCGAGGGCCCTGTCCTTTAGGGCCGGGCTCTCGGAGTATCGCGCATAGCTCAGCGCCAGTCCGATCTCCTGCGGTCCCATGCCGTCCCCTATCAGAAGAATGAGGTTTTTAACCTCTGAGCCGGAGCGCGAACAGGACAAACAGGATACTATAAGAAAGAGAATGACGGGAAACGAAGGGTACGGAACAAGGCCTCTAAGGCGGGTCTTCAATCGGCGCATCATGGTTCAAGCTCCTTCAGGCGGAGACCGTCTATAGGAACTATCCTGCGTATCTCCGCGTTTTTGATCGGTTCCATCTCGCGGTGCCGTTCGGGGGAAAGTCCGAGAAAGGCCGCAAAGAGTATCTGCAGGGTGTCACCGTGCGATATAAGAAGGATCGTCCTTCCCTTATACCGGCGCTCGCACTCGTGCACGGCGGCAAGGGCTCTTAGTCTCACCGCGGCAGGCGACTCGACCCCGGCCTCCTGATTGTAGGGATTGCCCCAGTCGGCCCTCCAGACCTCCTGGTACAGTGTATCATCACCTCCATCGTACGTCCCGAAAAAACGCTCACGCAGGAGGGGCGTGTGTATGGTTTCTTCAATCGGGAGGATTTTGGCGATGGCCTCCGAGGTCTGGCGGGCGCGCAAAAAATCCGATGAGCACACCACAATGTCCCGCTCCCCGGCGAGACTCTTCGATGCCGCCTCCCGCGCCTGGCGGACTCCTTCCGGCGTAAGTCCGCATGAATTAAGTCCTCCGGCCGGCGAACTGCAGATATACCGCCCAATATTCGCCTCACTCTGGCCGTGGCGCATGATGTAATACGAATTTTTAAGGCGCAAACCGTTACGGCCGCCCATCGACCTTACTCTCATTCATTATCGCATAACGAATTACGAAGGAGGATTTCACGCTGGCGGAGTGCTCGCCGCTTTCATCCGCCATCGTTACGATAAGCTCGAACGGGACGCTGACCCCGTTCAGATGGCCTTTTGGCGCGGGCTTATCCCGTATTCCCTCGAAGAAGGAGCCGAGCAGGCTCCCAACAAGGGAAAAGCCGGATATCCTCTTTCCCTCTACATCCAGCCTCTCCGCGGGGAAACGCCTGCCGCTTTCGGGATCAACAAACCATGCCCGAACCGCGCTTTTCGCCACAGGCCGCGAGGCCCGAACGCTGAAACAGACCGTATCGCCCTGAAAATAGATGTGATTGAAGAGATCCCGGTTTGTGCCCTTCTTTAGAAAAGGCCTGAATGTGTACGCCAGCGATTCGTCGGCCATGGAACCGTCGGGCTCGAGGCTCGATCCCAGTACAAGGCCGTCCAATGGCGGGCCGGGAGGGGAACAGAGACAGCCTCCCGCAGAAAGGGCGAGGAGAAGCCGGAACGCCCGCGCTCTCCGCCGAAACGGGACCCTTTTTATATCAACGCACGATATCAATTCTCCACCATCCCTTGAGCGCCAGTTCGTCATCACGGTGGAAGGAATATCCGCCGAAATACTCCGCCAGACGCGCGCGGAGGCCATCGCCCGGAGCTCCCCCGCCGGCGGATGGACAAAGCTCGGGGAACGACTCCTCGATTTTGTCGCGGGGAAATCTGTCGTGCAACGGACGATAGCGCGAATAAATATGGAGGAAAAGCGGCTCGAACACGGCCTTCGCCCTCTCGAGCTCCGGGGCTGTAGGATCGGGCACGTTGAGGCAGGCGGTAAAGTGCTCGAATTCCACGAAAGGGTATAGGGAAGTGGAAACGGGGAAGATGTCCCGCATGTCGAGGCGTCGGTGGATTTCCATGGTCGCTTCGCGATTTCCGGTCTCCTCGAAAATGGCAAAGGTGTGAAAATACTGGTCGGAATCGGTGTAGGTCGAATCCACTAATCGCACCGGCAGGAAGCCGGTCCCGGGAGCGGCCTCCTTTTCCACGGGCACGAGACGCGATTTAAAATATACGCGATCCGTCGCGTAGGACGGATAATAATCGGTGCCCCCCCTCTCGAGTATCTCGCCCGCCCCGCCGCCGTATTTTAAATCTATCCGGAAGAGATGGACAAAGTCGACAAGGTTTCCCTCCAGACGGCGGGCCAATCGCAGGCTGTGCTGGTGCGCCGCGGAGATCCCGCTCGCAAGACGCCTTCCGGCCATATAGGCCGGGATGTACCGCGCTATCGACGCGAGAATGTCCGCGGCGGATGCCGGATCTATCTCCTTGACCGGAAGACGGGGTATCTCGATCCTGCCGTTGAACAGAACGAACTCGTTTTTTACGCTGTTTATATAGACCGCGCCCGTATCGTTGTCCGCGCCGGCGTCTATGCCATTCAAGATCTCATCTATTTTTTCGAGCGGGTCCATTGTCATCGAGATTAGTTTCAGGCTGCATACTGCTCGTGTATGCCCCTTTTCTTTTGAAAAAGCAAATAAAAAACACGGTCCACTCTAATTCCCTTGACAAACGCCCTTCAAGATCCCTAACATTAGGGGCTTTTCGGGCGCTTCCGGTCCGGCTGCCCCGAGGCGGGTAAAACGCTTCGAACGGGCCGCCAGGCGAGTTCGAATACGGTTTTCATGGCCGGGCCGGGCATCAGGCCGAAGCCGGGATGCCGGCCACGCAAGGACCATGCGCTTCTGGAGTCGCATCGAAAAACAGGGGATCCCAGAGTTACAGGTATGAACACACTAATAAACGTCGGAGTCTCCCAGATGGGAGCATCTTCCAGCCCGAGCGTTCTGAGGACGATACTGGGAAGCTGTGTCGGAATCTGCATATACGACCGGATGAAAAAAATCGGAGGGATGGCCCATATTCTTCTTCCAAACAACCCCGGAGACGGCGTCGCCGAAAAATACGCCGACAGCGCCATTCCGCTTCTGGTAAACCGCCTTCTCAAAGACGGGGCAAAAAAGGAATTCCTCTCGGCAAAGCTGGCCGGAGGGGCCTCGATGTTCAAATTCAACGCCAGTGTCACCCTCGGCCAGATCGGCGAACGCAACGTCGAAGAGAGCAAAAAAATACTCGAAAAGAACGGCATCCCGGTCCTCGAGGAGGACACCGGAGGAAACATGGGAAGGGTGATCGATTTCTTCCTGGAGGACGGCCGGCTTAAAGTGAAGGCCGGCGGTCAGGAAAAACTCTATTATAAAGTATAACCACACCGTGGAGTAAACCCATGCACGCGCATATACAGCAAAGAATACAGGGAATCATCAACAATCTGGACCAACTCCCATCCATCCCGGATGTCGCGAGCAAGGTCCTCACCATGGTCAACGACCCGGATATCTCCTTCAAGGCCATAGCCGAAGAGATCTCCAAGGACCAGGCCATCACAACGAATATACTAAAGCTCTGCAACTCAGCGTACTTCAGCAAGGGCAAGGAGATTTCCTCGATCGACCGGGCCATCGTCACGCTGGGGATCAAGGAGGTCAAGGATATCGTAATCGTCGCCGCCACCCGCGAGGTGCTTAACAAAATCATTGTAGGCTACGACCTGGCCCGCGGCGAGCTCTGGAAGCATGGAATCGCCGTGGCGGTCCTTTCCAAGAAAATCGCGATAATGAAAAATAAAAAGGCCGTCGCGGACATCGCCTTCACCGGCGGGATCATCCACGACGTCGGAAAAACGGTCCTTGCCCTGTTCGTGCAGAATACCTTCCGCGAGATCCTCGAGCTCACCCAGGCGCGCCAGATCCCATTTGCCCAGGCAGAAAAGGAGATAATGGGGTTCGACCACCAGGAGATCGGCGAAAAAATCCTCTCCAAGTGGAAGTTTCCCGAGGTTCTCAAGGCCATAGTGCGGCACCACCACGAACCCGAAAAATCCCCGGCGGAATTTCTGCCTATCGTCTCGATCGTCCACATCGCCAACACGCTCTGCCTGATGGCCGGCATTGGAATCGGAGCGGACGGTTTGTATCATGAATTGAGCGATACGGCGATCAAGACGCTCGGACTCTCCAACCGCGAGCTCGAAGAGCTCTATCGCGACATGCCTCAAATACTGGACCAGGCCACGGCCATCCTCTGAGGAAAGATACTCCTTGTTTCTGGTAAAGGAATGTCCATCCTGTGGGAGGGGGCTTCGTTTCCCGATTGACAGGGGCAAGATACGCGTGCGTTGCGTCTGCGGGCACCAGTTCATAGCCGATCCCGACGATACCGCCCTTTACAGGAACGCCCGCTTCGACCTAAAGCATAAACCGGCGGCCTCCGGCCGCCGGCGGCTTGATCTTGCCGGACGTTTGAAGTCCATCGATCCCGCTAAAATCTGGGAGGCGTCGGTGCGCGGCCTTCTATCCGTCAAGTACACGCTGCAGAATTTCCGACTGCTTCCGGCCGCCCGCCAGCGGCGCATAGTGCTGATCGCAGTCATTGTAATTCTTGCACTGGCGCTTCTTGGCCGACTGCTCTGTTCCAGCGGCGCCGCGACCGACGGCGGGGCTGTTTATATATGAAGCCCTTCGTAAGCTCCACGGCCGACTATCATCGCCATCACCTGAATTCGCTGGGATGGGAGCTCACCGTGTGCGCCATGACCGAGGATCCCGAAGGCCCCTGCAGGCGCGCCCTTGGCGAAGACCTTTCGTACGGAGCGCACCTTTCGAGGCTCCTGGCGCGGCATCTTGACTGGATGCGGGTCAGCCGGATGCTGGAGATCGGAGGCGGATACGGTTTCGTTATGCGCGACCTTCTTGCTGCCCATCCCCGCGTCCGGGCGACGATGCTCGACATCTCTCCGCACCTCCTCTCGCGGCAACGCGAGACGGTGGGCGCGGAGAGGGCCGAATTCATCGAGGGGGACTTCTTCGAGTTCGACAAAGAGCGCCTTGCGAGCTATGACCTCGCCATCCTGAACGAAATCATCGGCGATTTCCCGGCGCTCTGCGATATCGACGCGGAGGCGCTGGAGGGCGCGTGTGAAGTCGCCGAGGTCCAAACCGCCCGGCGCCTGTTCCGGCACTATGGCCTCGAGTTGCCCGAGGGGCCCTTCGTCTTCAACCTCGGCGCCGCGCTCGCCGTCGAAAAGCTGTGCGCCGCGGGCGTGCCCGCAATCTTCGTAAGCGAGCACAGCTGCGAGGCGATAGCTCCGCCGGAGCTTGCGCCCTTCTTGGCCATGGACCCGCCCGGATTCCCGGAGAGGATCGGGCTTAAGGGGCATGATGAATACACGATTAAATTCTCGCACCTGGAAAGCGTCGCCCGCGCCCTGGGATATCGTTCGGCGCGCGGCCCATACGCGGATTTCCTCCATGTGCGCTGGACCGACGAGGTGCGTTTTATCCTCGCCTCGCGCTCCGCACGCGACGAGCACGAGGCTGTCCGGCAGTTCATCGAGGATCTGTACCGGTACGAATACCTGATACTCGTTAAAAAGGGCTAAAGCGATGCTATCAGCCGAGCTCGGCCAGACGCATCACAAGATGGCGATAGTATCGTGACTTCACGTGGTTTTCCTTTCCGAGCTCTTCCATCTTTTTTTTAAGCTCGGAACCGTCCATCTTGTTGATCTTTTTGTTTTTTGCGGGCGCCGCCTTGTTCTCCTCGGACATGCACTCCTCCTTTGCACTGGGGCCTGAATTTAAACTCGCGCTATTATGTCTTAAGGGCCTCGAGCGCCTCCCTGAATTTCGGCGCGGCGCGCTGGATGACTCCCTCGGAAACGCAATAGGCTATGCGGAAGTATCCCGGTCCGCCGAAACCCGAGCCGGGCACGGTCAGCACGTTGAATTTCTGCAGATGGCCCACAAAGGCCACGTCATCGGGAATCGGCGACTTACAGAAGATGTAGAAGGCGCCCTCCGGTCTGGCGAAGTCGTACCCGGCGGACTCGAGCCCGCTCATCAGAAGATCGCGCCGATTTTTATAGACGCTCATGTCGACCGAGACCCCTCCCAGGCGGGCGACGGCGCGCTGCATGAGGGCGGGGGCGTTCACGAAACCAAGTATGCGCGTGGAGAGGATGAGCCCCCCCAAAAGGGCCTCGACCCCGGCGCAACCGGGATGAACGGCGATGTATCCTATCCGTTCCCCTGCTATGGACAGCGTTTTGGAATACGATGTCACGACTATCGCCTGCCGGCAGTGCTTCAGGATGCTCGGCGCCTTCACTCCGTCGTAAACGATCTCCCTATAGGGTTCGTCGGAAACCAGATAGACTATGCGGCCTGTAGACTCCATGTGCTCTTTGATCAGCGCGCCAAGGGCCGCAATATCCTTCTCGGCATATACTCGCCCGGTGGGATTGTTCGGAGAATTTATGAGCACGGCCCTGGTCTTCCCGTTAAGCGCGGCGCGGATGTTATCGATATTCAACGAGAAATCCGGGTTGGTATCCACAAGCACGATCCGGCCGCGATGGTTGTCGATATAGGCACCGTACTCCACGAAATAGGGCTTTGGGACTATCACCTCGTCATCGGGGTTTAGGATCGTCTTGAGGATGACGTTGAGGGCCCCCGCCGCACCGCAGCTTGTTATTATATGCCTGCCCTGGACATCGACCCCCTGTTCCTTCGACACCCTTTCGGCAATGGCCGCGCGCACCCCGTCGAAGCCCGCATTGGGCATATAGCCGTGCACCCCGCCTTCGTTCTTCTCGACAAGCGCCTTCAGCGTGTCGTTGAACTCGGCCGGCGGGCTGAGGTCTGGGTTCCCCAGACTGAAGTCGAAAACGTTCTCATTGCCGAATTGCGCCTTGAGCCGAAGCCCCTCCTCGAACATCCTGCGTATCCACGACGATTTGCTAACCGACTCGCTTATCTTGGCCGCGACGGGCATGGCGCACCTCTCGAAGAAGGATATGATCGGATAAGCAGACCCGTTTTCGAGGCGATAATCAAGCACTTTTCTTCTTGAAAATAATGGCCGCCTCCGCATACTTCGAGAAAATTTTCCGGGGATTCCTCATGAACATCGACAGCGGGGCTTCGCCATACGGTCTTCCGCGCCTTTTCAGGTTCGTTTTCGCCATTGCCGGCATACTCGGGGGCTTTATTGCCTGCAGACTGGTCCTTGCCGGTTTCACCGTATCGGACAATTCCATGAACCCGAATTACGGGCCCGGGGACCGGGTTTACGCGGTTAAAATAGGCGCACCCAGCGTCGGCGATGCCGTGCTTGTGAACAGCCCCATCGAGCCGGGCAAGTATCTGCTTAAAAGGGTCGTTGCCGCCGAAGGGGATGTCGTCGAGCTCCGCAACAGGGTCCTGTACATCAACAACGAGCGCGCGCGCTTCCACTGGAAGGTCCACTCCGTGGACAACCGGACATTTCCTATGAGCTTTTCAGGACGGGACACCATGACCGCGGTGAAGATGGAGCGGCATCACTATTTTCTGCTCGGCGACAACCTCGACTACAGCCTGGACAGCCGCGAGTTCGGGCCCGTAAGAGAGAATGACGTAATAGGAAGAGTCGTTTATCACAGATAAGGCCGCCCGCCCATCGTCCGCCCCGGCTATTTTTCCGGCCCTCCGGGCCGCTCCTCCGGCGGCCCGCCCGCGGGCCTCAATCCAGTTGCGCGCCCAAGCCGTTCATCCTCGGCCCTTTCCTTCATTTTTTTGCGCATAACGGCCAGACGCGCAACGGCCGTGTCCATCTCGCGCTTTACCCACTCCATGTTTTCGATCTCGCGGGCCCGCGCCACCGCCTCCAGCGAGCCCCGCATCCCGGCCTCGCCTAAATAAACCGATGACCAGAAACGGGATTCCGGATCGCGGCTCTTAAGCCCCTCTTCGAGCAGCGCCACGTTTTTCCCGGGCTCGTCCTCCAGCATGGCAAGCGCCCAGGCCGCTGCGAGGCGGACGCGCTCGGCTTCGGCCTTCGCGGCAAGCTCCCGTAGCGCCGGGACGTGAACAGGCCCACCCGAAAGCGCCGCGGTCCTTATAGCCTCGAAGCGCACCCCCTCGTCACTGGACGCAAGGCCGTCGCGGATGACCTCAGACGTCCCTTCGGAGCGGAAAAAGCTTATCGCAAACAGTATCGAACGGCGGACCTCCAAGCTTTCCTCCCGCCCGTATCGGGCCACCAGGTGGGGCAGCGCGCGTTCGTCCCGCAGCCTTCCAAGCGATTCGGCCGCCGCCGCGCGCAGCCGGGTTCGCCATCTCTCGGATAAAACGCCCTCCTTCTCTCCGGAGAGGTGCCCGATAAGATAATAAAACGCCTCCTTGTTCCCGGAGAATCCCGCCTTCAGCATGGCGTCCAGGCGCTGTTCGTACGAGCCGGAGCGCAAAAGCTCGATGGTCGAGCCTCCGGCCTGCGCCGCCGAAGTGAGTATCGGGAGGGCGGCCAGAATTATAGCGCATAACATGCTCCGATGCTTTTCCAGGCGCTTGCCTCCGGTAGTTTGTTTCCTTCAGCATATACACGTAGTTTTTTATTGACAAGCCATTTTTGGCGGATGACAATCCACCGAAAGCGCGCCAAAGGGATCCGATCGGTCCCGGAAGCGACAATCCTCCGGGCATGCCGGAGGCGGGAAAGGACGGCGACCGCATGAAAGCGATCATTATGGCCGGGGGGGAGGGCACCCGCCTGAGGCCCCTTACGAGCAACCGCCCCAAGCCGATGATACCGATAATCAACAAGCCGGTAATCGAGCATGCCGTAAATCTGCTCAGAAAACAGGGCATTAGCGACATCGTTATCAGCCTTTTCTACCGCCCGGAGAACGTCCAGAACTACTTCGGCGACGGCTCCGAATGGGACGTCAACATCACCTATTCCATCGAAGAGTCTCCACTAGGAACCGCCGGCGGCGTCAAGATGGCCGCGGGAAACACGCGCGACACCGTCGTGGTGCTTAGCGGCGACGGCATAATAGATTTCGATATACGAAAAATCCTCGACTTCCACCGCGAGAAAAAATCGCCATTCACCATAGTGCTCACGAGGGTGAGCGAGCCAACCGAATACGGCATCGTCATCGCCAGGGAAGACGGGCGAATAGACAAGTTTCTGGAAAAGCCGGCATGGAGCGAGGTGTTCAGCGACACCGTGAACACCGGCATGTACGTCATCGAACCGCATATACTCGACCGTTTCATCCCCGAAGACGCAGCTTACGATTTCTCCATGGACCTCTTCCCCATCCTCCAGGAGAGGGACGTACCCCTCTACGGCTATGTAGCCGACGGATACTGGTGCGACGTGGGAACGCTGGGCTCCTACCGCGACGTCCACCGTGCAATTCTCGACGGCCTGGTAAACATCGATTTTCCGGGAAAGAAGATCGGCGACAACGTGTGGGTTGGAAGGAACGTCGAGATCTCCCCGGATTCGGTCATACGCGGGCCGGTGGTGCTGGGCAATTTCGTGCGCGTAAAACCGGGCGCGGAGATTTCCGAGTTCAGCGTCATAGGGGACAACTGCGTTATCGACAGGGGGGCCTCGGTCCGGCGAAGCATAATACTGCACAACACCATCATCGGCTCGAAGAGCGAGCTGCGCGGCGCCGTTATAGGAAAACGCTGCGTTATCGAGGCCGGAGTCGCCATATACGAGGGGGCCGTTGTAAGCGACGACTGCGAGGTGGGCAGCGGCTCCGAGATCCCCCCCGGCATACGGGTCTGGCCGGAGAAGATAATCGAGCAGGGGACGCGGCTTACCGCCGATCTTGTCTGGGGCCAGACCGAAAAGAAAATGCTCTTCGGAACGGACGGCATATTCGGTTCCTTCAACACCAGGATAACGCCGGAATTCAGCACCAAGCTCGGCTCGGCCCTGGGGGCCTTCCTCGGCAACAATTCCATCGTGGTCATAAGCCGCGATACGACCGCGGCCGCACGACTCATCAAAAGGGCGCTCACCGCCGGTCTGCTCTCCATGGGCGTGGAGGTTTACGACATGGAGATAGAATCGATACCCATCAACCGCTACTCCACCCGCTTTATCAGCGCCGACATGGGCATCTACGTGCAGATTTCGCCCATGACCGGCCTCCAGTTTGTCCAGATCAAGATTTTCGACAGGCTCGGTTTTCCGATTTCCATGACCGAGGAAAAAAAGATCGAGAACATCTTTTTCCGCGGCGATTACCCACGCAAGGATGCCTACGAGGTGGGCCGGCTGGTATATCCAATCCACCACCTGGAATCTTATATGGTTAACGCGAGAAGATACATCAACCACGAGGTCCTCCAAAAAAAGCGGTTCAACCTCATAGTGGACTGTTTTAACGGCGCCACCTCGTATGTTTTCCCCGATCTGCTCGTCGGGATGGGATGTTCGGTCTCAGTGCTTCGCGGACAGATCAAGGAATCGGTCAGCGAGGACGAACTGAGGATCGAAACCCGAAAGGCCCTGGAGGCCATCGTCGACATGACCCGGGCCAACCGCGAGATCGGCATCATCATCGGACCGCACGGCGAACACCTAACGATAATCGACGAACGCGGCAACCCCCTCTCCCAGGACGAGACGGGGGCCCTGCTCGCTCAGTATTACATGAAGTACCGGGGCGAGAAGACCATCAACATTCCGATAACCTCCCCCTCCATTACCGAAAAGATCGGCCATGTCTACGGGGCGACCGTCGTCCGCACCAGCACAAAGATACGCTCGCCCCAGGACGCCACCGACATCTTTCAGGCGGGGCCCTCGGGGCGCTATCCCTATCTGGAGATGACGTATGATCCCATGATCGCCGCCCTCCTTCTGCTCGAGCTCGTGGCGCTTGAAGACCGGCCCCTTTACGAGCTCAGGGAACGCCTGCCGCGGGCGAACACGCACAGCGCCTCCCTCCCGTGCAGCGTGGAGGAGAAGGCCTCGGTGATGAGGATGCTCTCTTCCATGACCCTCCCGGAGGGCGCAAGGATGGAAATGACGGACGGCGTAAAGATACTGCGCGACAATGCCTGGGTGCTCATACTTCCGGACGCGGCGCTGCCGCTCATCCACTTTTACGCTGATGGCGATTCCATCGAGGCGCGCGACGCCATTCTCGACGAATTCGTACTGATGGTCAAAAAATTCAAGAAAGGATGATGGACGGGTGAAAAAAAAATACGAAATCGACGGCAAACGGCTGCAAAACACCTTTATTGACCTTGTAAAAAGGCCATCCCCATCGTGGGAGGAGAGGCCGATAATCGAATACCTCGTTCCAATTTTCAACCAACTCGGCATATCCTGGTCGCTCCATCCGTGCGGCCAGTCGAACAATCTGCTTGCGAGAATCGACGGCGATCCGGACAGAAAGACCCTTCTGTTTTCATGCCACATGGACACGGTCGTTCCCTGTGAAAACATAAGACCCGTCATAAGAGGCGGGAAAATAACCTCCGACGGAAAGACCGTGCTCGGCGGGGATGACAAGGCGGCCATCGCGGCCTTTATCGAGGCAATACGCGTGCTCCATGAAACCGGCATGCCGCACGGGCCGCTCGAGTTTCTATTCTCCTGCGCCGAGGAAATCGGCCTGTGCGGCATAAAGTGCTTCGACCTTTCGATTCTAAGGGCCGACTACGCGTTCGTATTCGACAGCGGCGGGGACATCGGCGGCATAGTGCTCGAGGCTCCGTCCCAGCTCACCATGGAGCTGTTTGTAAAAGGAAGGGCCGCCCACGCCGGCATGGAGCCGGAGAAGGGCGTGAGCGCCATACGCACCCTCTCCGAAATCATTACGCGCATACCGCACGGACGCATCGACAAATACACTACCTCCAACGCGGGAATAATCAGCGGCGGCAAGGCCACAAACATCGTCGCCGAAAACGCCTATTGCAAGCTCGAGGTGCGGTCCATCAAGCCCGAGAGGATGCGTTCAACGGAGGCGCGAATAAGAAGGACCGCCATGGAGACCGTCGTGCGCCTTGGCGCGAAGGTGAGCATTACGCGCAATCTCGAGTATTCCGGCTTTTCACTCAAGGAGACGAGCCCAATAGTAAAAATGGCCGCAGAGGCGGTCCGCAGTATAGGAAAGACCCCCAGATTCGAGAGCTCCGGAGGAGGCAGCGACACCAACATCATCAATCGCGCCGGCATAAAGGCGGTCAACCTCTCGATCGGCATGAGGGCCGTCCACACCACCGGCGAATACATTTATATGCGCGACATTGTCGCGGGCGCCAGGCTGGTCCTCGCCCTGATAGACTCCGCCTGAGGCTCAGCGGCCGCACCCCAGTTTAACCACGAAATACGCCCCGCAGATCAGCGTCAGCGGCAGGGTGAGAAAATAGGTGAGCAGGTCCCGCGAGGTGACCGCGCTTGCGTGAATGACCTTTTTGCCGAAATATGAATAGTGGTAGTGCTGCGGGTCCTGGGAGCGCCGATAAATACGGACCGAAACCCGCCCCTTGATGGCGAGCATGAGAAAAAAGATGAGGCCGGATTCGATGAACAGCACCCGGTCCAGATTGAGGGCCCTGACCTCCGCGGGATTTATGAGAACCAGGACCGCAAGGAATATCCCTATGAAAATATTGGTGATTGCGGTGGTGAGAAAGCCCTTGAAAAACCTGTCCTGCTTCCTGGAGATATAGCTTACGAGATAGTATATATGAACGACGAAGGATACCTGGAGTATGGCGATAAAAAAAAGCGCAATCATTCGCTGAACGGTTGTTTTTCCGGAATCCGTTATGACTTGACATCCGGCTCGAGTATAGACATAGTACCTGGAAAGTCAAGCAAAAGGGGCCGGACCATCCGCCATGATCGGACAAGCGTGACCGGAAACAATCTTTTCAACCTATTGCGCGCCGCCGCCGACGCGAGACCGGATTCCCCCTTCTTCTACAGCGGCGCAACATCCGTAAGCTACGCAAAAGCGCTTCAAATCACCGAGCGCTTGTCGGGCGCTCTGCGTTCGCGCGGAGTGGGGTTCGGCGAAAGGGTGATCATCCAACTGGGCAATTCTCCGGAATACATTTACAGCTTTCTCGCCCTTTCGCGCCTGGGCGCCGTCGCGGTCCCGGTCAATCCCGCCGCCCGGCGTCACGAGATGCGCACCTATATCGACATCTCCAGGCCGGCGGGCGTCATCACCACCTCCGACAGGCTCCTGGAGCTTCGCGACGAAGGTTCGTTCCTGGTCCCTCAGGCATCCATATTTGTCGCCGACCATGCCGCCGGGTTCGATTCGATATTGGAGATGGGCTCCGATGATCGGGCCGATTGCGACGCCGCCGCCATCGGCGCCGACCATCCCGCGGCCATCATATTCACCTCCGCGACGGAGGGCCTTCCGCTGGGCGCGCTCCTCACTCACCGTGGCATATACGAAACCGCGCGCGCCTCGGCCGCGATCTTCGTAAAACAGGACGACGCCTTCATTACGGTGCTTCCGCTCTTTCACGCCTTCGGGCTCACATCATCGCTCTTCATACCGCTCTACAACATGACGCCGATCCATCTGGCCGGGCGCTTTTCGCCGCGAACAATTACCTCCGCCATCGACGCGGGGGCCACCGTTATGGCCGGAGTTCCGGCCATGTTCACCCTGCTTGCCGCGGCCTTTCCGGCAGGCGCACGCTTCCCTGGAATGCGGACCTGGATATCCGGAGGGGAGGCGCTCTCCACCGACACGCAGAGGATAATGCTGGAAAGATACGGGATCGATGTCCGGCAGGGCTACGGGCTTACCGAGGCCTCTCCGATAGTGACATGGAACGCCCCCGGGGGGCCGAACCGCCCCGGATCCATAGGGACCCCTATGCCCTACAACCGCATCAGGATCGTCAGGGAAAACGCCGATTGCCCCCCAAAAACCGAGGGTGAGATCCTCGTCAGCGGCTCAAACGTCGTCCCCGGATATTTCGAGCGGCCGGACGCCACCGCCCGTCACATCGTCGACGGCTGGCTTCACACAGGCGATACGGGCTATCGCGACGAGGACGGCTATTATTATATCACTGGGCGTATTAAAAATATGATCATCCGGAAGGGCTTCAATGTCTATCCCGCCGAGGTCGAAAAACTACTCCTCTTCCATCCATCGATAAAAAGTGTCCGGGCAACAGGACGCTTTAATCGCAATATGGATAGCTCCTTTACCGAAGAGCTCGAGGCGGAAATCCGCCTCAAAATCGGTCATGAACTAACCGCCGAAACGCTTCGCTCCTGGTGCCGTGAAAACATGTCCGCTTATAAAATCCCCGACAGATTTATGATTCATCCTTGAATCCTTAAGCGCAATTTGCCCATTAGAGATAGGGGAATGTCCCACTAAAAAAAAAGAGGTATTCGTGGAGAATACCTCGCGCAAATTTAGCGGAATATTTGGAAGGAAATTAAAGTGTACCAGGATTATCCCAGCTCACTGCTTATTAATAAGCACATATCATGCCAGCAAGAGGATTCGACAAAATAATCCCTTTTTTCACGCAAAAAAAAGACTTTAAATGGTTTTTTAATTATAAATTATAGCGGAATGTACAGATGAAGTGTGCCGATTTATAAAGGTGCTGTACAATAGCGGGGGGCATTTTGGATAAGATAAATCGGAAATCGGAGAAATATGTCCTATATTCAGTACATGTGTTCTGAATATAGGACATATTCATTATTTGAAGTATCGACTCGCGGTTTCGGCGTTCAGCTTTTTAACGGTTTCGAGGACGAAAGGATCATAGGAGTTCTTGCAATACACCCAAACGGTAATGATGGGACTTACTCGGACCTGTCCCATATTGTTGTATTTCACCTCGAACGCCAGATCCGCTCCATGCACACCGTTGTCTGAAAAGAAATAATTCACCCTTTCCAGGCCCGCGACGTCCGGGTCGAATCCGGAAACACGGAAACCGTTGCGCATTTTGACGATGTTCGACGGCTTTTCGGTGAGCACCTGCAAGTAGCCGGCACCTTCGGGATTTGGGCTGACCAGGCCGCTCTTCCCATTGACGATATCCTCTTTCATCTGCCGGAACTGCGCGTCAGCATAGACCGTGTCGGGTTTCGGCGTAATGTCGACAGAGCCGCTGTCCACATTCCATACGCAGGCGAAATCCACCTTGCCGTCCGCGTCCCTGTCGGTAATGAGTACAATCTGCCTTGTCCCGGCCTTGAATCTGCCGACGATCACATTGCTTACCCTGCCGATCGATTGAAAAATCGCGTAATCTTCGTTTGTGGCCGGTATGGGCAGATGTTTGATGCTGGATATGGTGACAAGATCGTTGTGTATGTATTTACCGCTAACAATATTATGTTGAAGCGGCTTTCTGACGCCCTGCGCCCCGACATCGACGAAGGCCCCAGAGCTTATCGCAAGCGCCATCGCCAGGACCGTTAAGTTGTTTTTCGCCTTCAAGCCCCCTCCTTCCGCGCAAATCCAGCATAAGCCCGGGCATGTCAATGAACCATCCGCCGGGCCTTTCGTGGAATTGCGTTAAAATATAATAATCCGGATAATAAAGCATCCAAAACAACATCGAAGCAAGCTATAAAACGCGGTGGGCAAATGGCAACAATAATATCGTGAATAGAGTGAATTTCGCCGCCAATTTTCTTTAAAATTGAATGACGACTGATCCGCGGCCGCCCTTGGAACAAGGGCGCGGCACAGGCGCCGCGCCCTAATATTGGAATTGCGCTTTGGCTTTACTCCTGCCCCGTATCCAGATCGAGCGACTTCACTCCAGTGCGCGCGTGAACGACCAGCCTATCGTCACGGATCTCGAGCTTTCCGTCGTTTTCGATGTTCTTCCGCCATAGGACCGGCCCCTCTGCGGACGCGCAATAGACGTAATCGCCGGAGGCGATGTAAATCCGGTCATCCCTGCGTATCGGAGGATTTATTACCTTCCCCTCCCAGAGAACGCTTCCGTTCTTGATAAAATACACATCATATCTCGTAACGAGGAGGCGTCCGTCCGGCTTGGGCTTCTCCTTTTCCAGCTTTACTATCGCGGCGATCTGCCTGATCACCTCCCTGGGACGCTCCTCGACCGCGATCAGTTCGCTCTTCTCTTCCTTGAAGTCCTCCACCTTGAAGGTTTGCACCTCCTTCCGCGAAACGATCACATCGTCCTTTACCTGCTCAACGATCTTTACCACCGCGACCTCGAGTCCGGCCGCCCCCTCCTTGGCGAGGGCGTCTTCAACCTTTTTCTCCGCCTTTTTAACGTCATTCTCGGTGACTATGACCTTTTCTTTCTCCTCGACAGCCGCGGCTTCCTCCATTATTTTATCGAAGGCCCCCTCCAGCCTGTCCACCCTCTTTATTACCTTGACCTTCCCATCAAAAACCTTGATCCTGGTGGTCTTCATGGTGTCGGCCTCGACGGTAAACCTTGTGCCTCGCACCCCGGCGACCGCAGTCGGCGTCTTGACGAGAAAGCTCTCGTCTTTCATGAGCTTTTTCGGCTTGCACAGCATCTTGCCCACGTCCAGACCGAGCGCCGTATTTTCCATTGCGCCCTTCTTCATGAGCTGGGAAATGAGCACGGTGGAGTTCTCCTTGATCCGTATTATTGATTCCCCGATTTTAATATCGCACGAGGATTGTCCCCCGGTGACCAGCCGATCGTTCTCCTTGACCGCCTCGCCGATCTCTATCGACGCGTTGTTTTTTGTCACGTTGCCAATGAAAAACATTATGGTCGCGTATTCATCATAGGCTTTTCCGCAGCCCGCCCACAGCGATGCCGCAATTACACAACATGCAACAATGGTTTTTTTCATCGGAATCCCCCCTTGAAATACCCGGTCGGACGCCCGTCCCGGACAATGAATAATACTATCGTTATTCATAAAAATGCAACTACGATTGCCTTAAAAAGCCCTCCGCGCTTTTTCCAAACGCCTTGGCCGTTTTTTTCCGCTTCGTATTGACATTACCGCAAAACGGCGCGAGTATGCCGTGATTACCCCGAAATGGCGCAATTAGGATGAAACCGGACAGAAAAAGGGGCATTATTATAGGCGCCGCGATAGGCGACGCGCTCTGCAGCCCGCTGGACGGGCTTGGTCCCGGCCATATCCGCTCGATCTTCGGCAGGGTAAGGGAGTACCTGGATCCGGCACCGGCTCTCAAGGGCAGGCTCGATCGCTGGAAAAAGCCCGCCCTCTACACATCCATCTCGCAGACGATCATGCTGATCCTTATATCCGCGCGGGAGGATGGAGGGCCGGACATGGACCGGTTCCTCCGTTCGCTCGAGGACAACCCGCCGGTGGAGGGTAACCTCTATGGAGCTTTCCGCCACCCCGGCCCCGCCGAGCGAAACCTCATCGAGAAACGCGTTCGAGGCCCGGAAGCGTCGCCGTCATTCAGTTGCGCGCGAACCGCGGTCATCGCCGCGGCGGCCCGGGCCGTGTCGGGATACGGCGCATCTCCTCTTTCCGAAGGGCCCGGGATGGAGCTCGCCCTCAATCGAGAGGTTCACTCCCTTGCCGCGGCCCTGATCTTCGGATCTCTGCTTGAGGCTCTTGCGGTCGGGCCCGGCATGCCGGCACATGCCCGGCTTTTCGAAATGGCCATTGCCGCCGGCGAGAGGGCCCGCCGGGCGATCGACTCCCGCTCCGGCCTTGTCTTCGCGGCCGGCATAAATCCCGAAAGCCTTCTGCGCGCCACGATGGACTTCCAGGGGCTTTTTGAGCGGCTTGCGCGCCTCTCCGTTCGAGAGGACGCGGAGCGGGCCATTTGTGAGGCCGTCAACCGCCTCGTGAAAAGCCCCGTAAGCAGGGCGACCGTCAACCACCCTCTTGCCGTGCCGCCGTACGCGCTCGTGTTGTGCGGTGCGGGAGCGGCTTCGCCGGCGGAGCCGCTTTACGCGGCGGCCGAAGCCGGCGGCTCGACCGGGCCGCTTGGCGCCCTGTGCGGGGCCATCGCCGGAGCCGCCATGGGGACCTCCTGGATCCCGCCAAAGCTCCTCGACGGACTGGTCAACCGGCGCAGGCTCCTTTCCCTTGCCGGGGCCCTGGCGGACTCCGGTAAAGCCGGGGAGCCCCGCGAATTCCTCGCCTCGGAGGCACAGCTCACGCGCAAGGAGATCGAGGAATATGCCGCCAGGAACCGCCACAGGCCGGGCAAGGCGGGCAAAAAACGGACGAAGGGGGATCCGGAACGCGAACTCTCGCGTCACGTGGTGGAGAGCTGGACAAAGCTCGACAAGGCCCGATGGAAAAAGGAAAAGCGGCGCTCGGAAGGCGACGTCTGAGCCTCAAGGGTTGAGCTTGCGATGCACCTCGGTGATGAGAGAGAGCGCCTCGGGCACTATATATCCGAGCATCTTCTCCTTGTACTCCGGGTCCGTCAGCCAGCGCCCGCTGACCGTAACGATTGGAACGAACCGGCTGCCGCGCACCGCAAATACGCCGCCGCCGCACGAGACGATCTTTCTTCGGTGCCTCCCCTTTACACCCGAACAAAACCCAACGGAGAAGATCCGGTCATCGAGAAAAACCGGGCCGGCGAAATGCACCGAAAGGTCTACTGTAACCCCTCCCTGCCAGACCGTCAGAAATCCGGCCCATGCAAGCGTTTCGTCCATGATCGCGATTATCGCTCCGGGATGTACGCGGCTTTGCGAAATCGTGTTCATCTCCGTGCACTGCATCGATCCGCTTTCCCCCTCGTGCAGGCATTCCGTATATATGCGCCCCGTCCTGGTTTCCCTGAACTCGAACACCCTCCGCGTGTGCAGCGACTGAAAGCGCTCTCGGAAAATTATCCTGTCGGAAAAAACCGGGATGGTAAACGAGCTCTCGGTTTTTACCGGCTCGGCGAGCAGCGCCTCCATCATTTCACGCTCGGCCCGGGCTATGCCGCCCGTCACCTTGCGCAGCGATGCGCGCAGATAAGGGTGGTCTCCGCCCGGCCTGTATATCGAGCCGTCCCACAGGCCCTCATCCCCTGCAATCTCCGCCGTGACCTCATCGCCAACCCCCAGGCGGTCGCCCCCAAACCGGAAGTCGGCGCGCCACTCCTGGTCGAACAGTGACGGGTCGGCGAAATCCGCCAGCTCGATGATCGAGGTCATGCCGACGCCTCCATGAGGTATGCCGGGCCACCCCTCATGCCGGCGCTCGATTTTCATCCTTGTGCGCACCCCGTCCCCGGTACGCTCCCAGTCGGAGAACAGGAAGCCCCCGGGACCACAGAAATAACAATCCACGTGGCGTCTTTGCGGGCCGCCGCTCACGATATTTTTCTCCCATTTTTCCCGGCGCGCGAGGTGGAATCGGTTTTTCCACCCGCCGCGCCAACGGGTTTCCCCAGGTGGCCGTGGATGTCCCTCTCCGAAGCGCCAGCCACGGCATGAAACCGTATCTCTCGTTTCGTTTCGCTCCTTTCCGCAACGCCCCTGGATTCCAGGAACCGGAGCGTAAGCGCCACCCATCCGCGCGCCATCTCATGTTTGAAACGCCCCTCCCCGGCATACAGCGCCCTTACGACTTCGTCCATGGTGGCGCCTCCGTCGCGCGCCTCCAGCGCCTCGTATACCTGCATGGTGCGCTTCCACCTGAAGTCGATAATCTCACGAATTCGCTCCCGGGGGTTCGTCACCGGACTGCCATGGGCCGGCAGGACCACCTCGAGTTTAGGTAGATCGAGCATGCGCTCGAGAGAGTCGATATACGCCTCGAGATCGGAGTTGGGGGGGCCGAGCCAGGTGGTGATCGATCTGAGAACATTGTCTCCCGCAAAGAGCACCCCGCGCGCGGGGCTGTAAAGCGATATGTGGTCGAAGGCGTGTCCGGGGGATGAAAAGACGCTCCATCTCTCCCCGTTGATATCGAGCTCGGCCGTATCCGGGAGCAGTTCATCCGGATCGGGCAAGAAATGGAGCCCGTAAAGCCGCCGGTAGAAATGGCGCATCAGCATTCTCCTGACCGCGCTGCGCATCCCCCCCGCCCTCCTCCGCCGCAGGAGGAATTCATCCTCTTCCTCCGCGTCCATCGATCCGTAGAAATCCTTGGCGGACCGGATCACTTCGGCGGAGCGGGCGGGGATCATGATCTTAAGGCCGAGTTCGGCGCGAAGGGGGATGAGCCCGGGGAAATGATCGGGGTGGGCGTGGCTGATGAGCACCCTCCGCACCGCGAAGGGCCTGCCTTTAGAACGGAACCTGTCCCCGATGGCCCCAAGCTCCCGCATAAGATGCCGGACGGCGCTCCGGTTGCCATAACCGGCGTCGAAAACAAGGCCGTCGGGCCCGGCCAGCACGTAGATGTTGATCTCGGGCTTGAAGGCGCCGAAGGCCCCCCGCTCCTTTATGACGTATATGTCTGACAAGAGCTCGTTCATGGCGATTCGATCCGCCGTCCCGGGCGGAGCCAAATTCCAACCGGCCTATACCGGAACCGGCATATTGGCAAGTAATATTGGAACAAAAATTGACGACTCCCCTCTTTGAGGATATAATAATGTCGAAAAATGTTGACAATTTATGCGCATTGGGCATTTACCGGTACTGTGTTAAAAGATATACAGCCTGACGGGATCCCCCCGCATTGACCTACAGAGGAACCGATGAAATTCGCAGAATTCAATCTTCACCCCCACGTATTGCGTGGGATCGACGACGCCGCGTTTGACGATTGCACGCCCGTCCAGGAAAAGACGCTCGACAAGACCCTTCGCGGTACCGATGTCTACGTCCAGTCCCAGACCGGTACTGGGAAAACGGCGGCCTTTCTAATCACCATCTTCCACCTGTTCCTGACAGGCGATCGCTACAGGAATAAAAAGGCGCTCATCATAGTGCCGACTCGCGAACTCGCCGTTCAGGTGGAAAAGGAGGCCAAACAACTGGGCAAGCACTGCCGTTTCAAGGTCGGCAGTTTCTTCGGCGGTATTGGTTACGAAAAACAGGAAAAACTTCTAAAAAGCGATCTAAATGTCTACGTTGGCACCCCGGGACGCCTCATCGACTTCTACAAGTCCGGAAAGCTCGATCTAAAGGCCTTCGACATTCTGGTTATCGACGAGGCGGACAGGATGTTCGACATGGGATTCATACCGGACATCCGCTATATGGTAAAAAAGATGCCGCCTCCGGCCGAACGGCTCACCATGCTGTATTCGGCCACGCTAAGCCAGCGGGTAAAACAGCTCGCCTGGGAATATATGAACGACCCTGTCGAGATCGAGATCCAGCCCGAACACGTCACGGTGGATACCATCTCTCAGAAGCTCTACCATGTCGCCCGGGATGAAAAGTTCAGCCTTCTCCTCGGCCTTCTCAGGCGCGAGGAGCCGAAAAGCCTGCTGATTTTTACAAATACCAAAAAGATGGCCGAGATAGTCTCGCGCAGGCTCGCCGTCAACGGCTTTCCAAACGAGTATATAAGCGGCGACCTCCCACAGAAGAAACGGCTCCAGATTATAGAAAATATCAAGTCCGGGCGGACCACCCTGCTCGTCGCCACCGACGTGGCCGCGAGGGGCCTCCATATTGAGGACCTCGACATGGTGGTGAATTACGATCTTCCCGATGACTGCGAAAATTACGTCCACCGTATCGGCAGGACGGCCCGTGCTGGCAAATCCGGCAAGGCAATATCGCTGGCCTGCGAGACCTTCGTGTTCAATCTCGAGGCGATAGAAAAGTTCATCGGCATGAAGATCCCCACGGAATGGGAATTCGACGACCTGCTTGCCAGGGACATCAAGGACGCCGGCCCGCCGCCCCGCGACACCGACAGAGTTCGGCACGACAGGGACGAACGAGGCGCCAGAAACAGGGGTGAGCGCAAAGGCCGGAGGGACGACAGAAAGGAGCGCGGAGACAGGCGTCCGGCCGTCACGTCGGACCGGAAGTCCGCGGCGGCGAAAAAACCGCCCCGCGATCGCCAGGAGCGTCCGGCCGCCGCGGAAAAGAGGCCCAATCAGGAAAGGCGGCCCGCACAGGCGGCCCAGGGATCGCCGCGGCGAAAGCAGGAGACGCAGAGGAACGGAAACGGGCGTCAGCGTGATAAACGCGACAAGCGAAGGGCCGAAGACTCCCGGGCCCTCCCCGGACGCCTGCCGGCCAGCGCCACCCCCGAGGAGCGCCTGGCCTACTACCGGCAGAAATACGGCGAGGACTTCATGCTTGGCGACTCCTCGACCAAAAAGAAGGCCGGCGGCAGGGGATTCGGGGGCGCCATTAGAAAGCTTGTCGGCCTTTTCAAGATTAAAGCTTGACGCCCGTCCTGATAAAACGCCGCGCTTAGGCGCGGCGTTTTATCAATCGAACAGCTCCCTGAATTCCCCGTAGCCCTCCCTTTCGAGGTCCTCCCGGGGTATAAATCGGAGAGCGGCGGAATTCATGCAGTACCGCAGGCCCTCAGGTGCGGGCCCATCGTCGAAGACGTGGCCCAGGTGCGAATCACCGTGGCGGCTCCGCACCTCCGTTCTAATCATGAAAAGGGACCGGTCCGTGCGCTCCACGATGTTTTCGGCCGCCAGCGGCCCGGTGAAGCTCGGCCAGCCGGTTCCGGAATCGAACTTGTCCCTGGAGCTAAAAAGCGGCTCGCCGCTCACGATGTCCACATAGATGCCCTCCCGTTTCTCGTCCCAGTACTCGTTCTGAAAGGGACGCTCCGTGCCGTTATTTCTTACTACGTCATACTGAAGAGGCGTAAGCCTTCCCCTGATCTCCTCTTCGCTCGGGCGTGCGTACTTCGCCTTGTTGCCGGAGGCTTTTTGGTCGCCCTCTCCCCAGGTTTTTTTTATAAAGAGGTCCCTTCCCGAAAAGTGCCTGTAATAGGCGTATCGCCGCTCGTTCTTCCTGTAATAATCCTGGTGATAGTCCTCGGCGGGATAAAATCGCGCGGCGGGAAGTATCCCGGTCGCGATGGGCCGATCGAATCTTCCGGAACGGGCAAGCTCCTCCTTCGACTGTTCGGCAAGGCCTTTCTGCTTTTCATCCAGGTAAAAGATCGCCGTCCTGTACTGTGCGCCCCTGTCTACAAACTGTCCTCCGGCGTCGGTTGGGTCTATCTGCCGCCAGAATATCTCCAATAGCTTTTCGTACGATATTCTGGACGGGTCGAAGCGAATTAGGACCGCCTCCATATGCCCGCTCGTTCCGGAGGTCACATCCTCATACGAGGGGTTTTCAAGCGTTCCCCCCGTATAGCCCGATACGACCTTTTTTACGCCCTCCATTCGGTCGAACGGCGAGACCATGCACCAGAAGCAGCCACCGGCGAAGATGGCAGTCTCTTCCTCCCGACGGGAAGCGGCCGAAATGCCGACCACGAGAACCACAAGCGCGAGCATTATATAGTTAATCCAGTAAGTATCCATCATCATCCTCCTTCACGGTGTTCACAGGGCACCCTTCGAGACGGGAGGCTTGCCCTCTCATTCCGATAGATTTTCCCTGTACGGAATAAAAAGACGGGTATTTCCATTGGATTACCCTCTTTTTTCTTCGATCGAGTCAAAATTCTCTGATATGATCTATAAAAAGTATAATATGTTACGCTCAAGCCGACGACAGGCGGGGCTAATTTTTAAAACAAATACTCCAGAAGAGGTGGCACATGGATAATCATATCGATTTTAGCCGGCTGTCACGCAGGGGATTTTTATCATTTTTAAGCGCGATAGCGGCTTCTCTTACCGTTTCGGGACTTTTTTCTCGTTTTTCATCCGGCCGGGCCGAGGCGAAAGATGCAAACCTCAAAGGAAATATAGGGGCTCCAAAAATTGCCTATAAAGACAACGGGCAAAGGATCCTGCTTAAAAACGGATTTATAGCCGATGGAACGGGCAAAACCGGTTTCAAGGGCAATCTGCTCATTAACGGCGGCACTATAGAGGAGGTCTCCCGAGGAGAAATCGCCTTCCCCGGCAGAACCATCGACTGCGAGGGGCTTGTAGTCTCTCCTGGATTCATCGACATGCACTCCCACATGGACTGGGTGCTTCCCGGGGTGGGTCACGATAATCTGAAAACGCCTTTTACGGCGCAGGGGGTCACGAGTTTCGTGGCGGGCAACTGCGGCTTTGGGGTTGCGGCCTTTGCGAAGAACTCCCCCCACATGGAGCTCATCCAACGGCGTATTATGGACAGGATGTTTTCGGTAAACTGGACAAGCTTTGCCGAGTTTTTCAGATGGTCCAGATCGAGAATGCACACCCACAACATGGCTGTGCTCGCCGGCAGCGGAACGACACGCATGTCCATGCGCGGAATGAAGAGCGATCCCTTATCCGCGGACGAGAGGAAGGTGTATAAGAAGCTCCTTGAGCAGGCCCTCGAAGAAGGCGCACGGGGCGTTTCCTTCGGCCTGCAGTACGAGCCGGACATATTCGCCACCATGGACGAGCTCACCGAAATCGCGCGCATGGTAAAAAGCAGGGACGGCATCATCACCGTGCATATGAAGGCCTATTCCGCCCTCTCCCCGTCCTATCCAATCAGGCCCTTCGGCAGGGCGCACAACCTGCAGGCCATCGACGATATGATCGAGCTTACAAGGCGGACCGGCGTAAAGATGCAGCTATCGCACCTCATCTTCGTCGGGGAGCGATCGTGGAAAACCTGCCCCGACGCGCTCGAAACCATCGACAGAGCCAGAAAGGAAGGGCTCGATGTGCAGTTCGACACCTATGCCTATCACTGCGGGACATCAAATATAAACGTCTTCATTTCCAAATGGTTCCTATCCAAGCTGCCCGAAAACTACGAGAGCGAGTCCGCAAGGCGAAAACTCCGCATGGAGCTCTTTGTAATAAGAAAGCTCCTGGGCTTCGACTTCGGAGACATACAGGTTACGAACACCATGGACCCGGAGCTCGCGCAATATAACGGGATGTTCCTGGATGAAATCGCAAAGACCCGCAAGATGGACGAGTTCGACTGCATGCTCGACATCTCCAAACGCACAAAAGGTCGGGCGCGGGTGCTCAACCACCGCTACAGCAAGCTCGATAACGTACTCGACATGATCAGGCATCCGGCCTCACTCTTCATGACCGACGCGACGCCCACACCTGTGGGAGTGCAGAACCCCGGCGCCTACGGAAATTTCCCCCTGCTGTTACAATACGCAAGGGACCGCAGGCTTGTATCCATGGAGGAGGCAATCCGCAAGATGACCGGCGCCTCGGCCGATCGCTTCAAAATCGAGAGGCGCGGCTATCTCAAGAAGGGATACGCCGCCGACATCACCGTCTTCAACTGGAAGACGATAAGGGACAACACCACCAGTAAAAACAGCTCGGCCCCTCCAACGGGTATCGAGGCCGTCTTCGTCAATGGAAGGCAGGTACTGGCAAGAGGGAAGGTAGACCCGGCCGTAAAGGCGGGCCTGATGATTTAGCCGGGGATATGGCCCGGCCCTTCGGGTGTCCATCGTGGCGGGACATGACGGCTGGTGGAACAGCGGAAACCTTAATAAAGAATCTGCACCACCAGCCTGCGCCTGCGGGGCCGGGTATCGCAGTCTATGAGGACCGGCTGCTGCCATGTCCCGAGGGTCAACTCGCCGCCGACTATAGGGATCGTGAGGGACGGCCCGAGTAGCGCTGCCTGAAGATGGGCCGCGCCGTTGTCGTCGTGCCAGGTTTCGTGATGGGCGTAGTGTTCACTATACGGAAGCAATCGCTCTAAAAATGCGTCTATGTCCTTTACGAGTCCCGGTTCGTACTCCACGGTTGTGAGCGCCGCCGTCGAGCCGGGAACGAACACGGTCAACAAGCCGTCGCTCACACCGCTTTTGGACGCTATCGAAGCGAGCTGTTGAGAGAGGTCCACGACGCTCCTTTTGCCTCCGGTCTCGACCTCGATGTAGTCCGTATGCACGGCCATATCATCCCCCAAATAAGGAAAGAGAGAATCTCTTTATGGAGAGCTCCGCGTCAGTGTTTGAAGGCCCGTTGGCCGGTATACACCATGGAGACCTTGGGCACCGCTTCGTTGCAGGCGACGATGGATTCGAAGTCGCGCTCCGAGCCGCCCGGCTGTACGATCGACGTAATGCCCTGGGCGATCCCCACGTCCACTCCGTCGCGGAACGGGAAGAAGGCATCGGACACCATGGCCGCGCCGATAAGGCCGCCTCGCGAGGTCCGGGTCTCCTCGTCTATTGCCTCGAGGTCGCCTTTCTTGCGTTCGCCCTTTGCAGCCTCGAGCTCGAACTGCTTATACGATATCCCATATCGGTCGTAGCATAGCAGATCGGCATACTTGGTATAGGCCTTGTACACCGCTATCTCGGCAACGCCCACGCGGTCCTGCTCGCCTGTGCCTATGCCCACGGTCACTCCGTCCTTTACGTACAGCACCGAGTTGGAGGTTACGCCTTGCTCCACGAACCAGCCGAACAAGAGGTCCCTGTATTCCTTTTCGGAGGGAGGGCGCTCGATGGCGTACTTCTGGCCCTTGTATTCGGCGGCTGCGGGCTTAAGGTCGTCTCGAGTATTTACGATGTTTAGCGGCGACTGCTGCACGATTATTCCGCCGTCGATGAGCGATTTGAAATCGACGAAGCGCATGGCGCGGAATTTTTCGAGCCGGTCCATGCGGTCTATGCGGATGATGCGGAGGTTCTTGCGCTTTTTTAAGATGTCCACGGCGCCGTCGGCGTAGTCGGGCGCGACGACCACCTCCATGTACTCGCGGGCGATGAGTTCGGCCGTCTCGCGGTCGAGCGTTCGGTTTATCGCCGCGCAACCTCCGAAAGCGGCTATGCGGTCGGCGCGGAAGGCGCGGTTGAAGGCCTCGGCGGGGCCGGAAGCGGTCGCGACGCCGCAGGGGTTGTTGTGTTTTACGATCACCGCGGCCGGCGAGTCGGAGAGGAATTTCAATACATTGAGCGAGTTGTCGATGTCCGTAAGGTTGATCTTTCCGGGGTGTTTGCCCGGCTGAAGCATCATGCCCTCGTCTATGCCGCTTACAAGGGAGTTGCCTGGGGCTACGAAACTGCAGCCGCCGAGCGAGAGGTTGCCGTTTACGAGCTCGTACATGGCGGCCTCCTGTCCCGGATTTTCGCCGTAGCGCAGCCCTTTTTCGACAAGGCTCCCTCCGTCCTCGAGTCTCCACGCGCGCTTGCGATATTCGAGCACCTGGTCGCCGAATCGAATGGTCATGGAATCCGGAAAATGGTCGTCCATTATCGTTTTATATGCCTGTTTTAAGTCCATCGGTCCCTCTGTATGTTTCGTTTAGTTGGATCGCGGCCGGGAGCTGGAAACCGTTGTCCCTACGCGAATGCCCGTAATCATTTACTCGCACCATTGCGTGTCAACGAGAAAATAAGGCCGTGTTTCATTCGCCGCCCCAAAACCGGAAAATTGGTTGCGTCGATTCCCTAAAATGGTCCACAATCGCAGGGCCATCTGGCACTATTTTAATATCTCAACGGAGTAATCATGCCGACACCCGAAAAATCCGAACCCCTCGAAACTGTCGCGGTGATAGGGGCCGGTTCGTGGGGAACGGCGGTGGCGGCGCTAATCGCGGAAAACCATCCCCATATGCGTGTCTTGATATGGGCGTATGAGAAACAGGTCGCAGATTCGATCAACAGGCAGTCAGTCAACACCTCATATCTTCCAGGCATCTCTCTCCCTCCAAACCTCAAAGCCGTGCGAAGCATACGCGAAGCCCTTTCCGGCACCAGGGCCGTGATCATAGCCACGCCCTCCAGGGTGATATACGACACATGCCGAAAAGTCTCCGGCCACCTTCGTCCCGATGCCTGCGTGGGCTTTTTATCCAAGGGGTTCTGCAAGGTCCACGGAAAGACCCTCACCATATCCGAAACCATAAGCGTAGCTCTTCCGGAAACCGGCAACCGCATAGCGGCCATCTCGGGCCCCACTCACGCCGAAGAGGTCGCAGCACGCCTTCACAGCTGCATCAGCATCGGTTCTCCCGATCGCTCCACGCGCCGCCTCTTTTCACGCCTCATTTCGTCCGCTTACATGCAGTGCAGAGAGACCGACGACATCCGCGGTGTGGAACTGGGGGGAGCTTTGAAAAACCCTGCCGCCATCGCAGCCGGCATGATAAGCGCGCTTCCCGGCTGCGGCGACAATCTTTCCGGCGCGCTCATATCCGAGGCCCTGAAGGAAATCCTTAAAGTTAGCAGGGCGCTTGGGGCCAGGGACGAAACCCTGATAGATATTTGCGGTCTGGGGGATCTGGTGGCCACGGCGCTCAGCCCTCTCAGCCGCAACCGCCGCTTCGGCAAGGACATCGCGACGCGCATGCTGAAGGGAGGGCAACCCCTGGGCCTCTTCGACCGCATGTTTCTGTTTTTCCGGCCCGGCCGCATGATGGAACGGATGACCGAAAGATTGAACTACCTGGCCGAGGGAGCCTATGCGATCGAACCATTAATGGAGATAGCCGGACGCAAGGGTGTCGCCCTTCCTTTATACCGCTCGCTTTACGAGGTTTTGCTAAACCGCAAAGACCCTTCCCTGCTTGTGGAGACCATCAAAGACCCACGGCGCTTCGAAGACCTCTACGAACATGCCGCCTTCCAGCCCCTTCTCAGTAGAAGGGACATTCGCAAGCAGCCGGGGACGGCCTTCAAAAAACCGGTGCTCGATGCGCTCTCCCGTTCCGCCGTTATATCGGAGGACCGGGACGGAGATATCAAACGCGCCTCAGAGATGTTCGATCGCATGGCCGACAGGTACGGCACCATATCCTCCCTGTTCGCCTTCAGCCTGTTTAGCCTTATGCGCTCCATCCCATGGGCGGGGAGAAGGCGGCCTCTCGTTTCGGCTGCGGACGCTTCTAAAACAGGGCGCGGCGGCAAAAACGTCGCGACCGGCGACACCCCCGTGTACATCATTACTGCCAATTTAAGCGCCTCCGCCATAGAGATTGCGCTCGCCCTTCGGCGCTCGGGCATGCCTGTGCCCAGGTTCTGGCTCGAGCTCACTCGAGGCAGGGAGGTCTTTCGGGACTTTCTGCTTCGCCATTGCGGAGGGTTTTTTGTGGACCGATCGGCGGCTTCCTCTCCCCTTTATCGGGAACTGCTCGCCTCGTACCTTTCGTTTCTGGTTTCACACCGCATTCCCGTTCTGTTACACCGGACTGAAATCGGGCAAGCCGAAACCGACGAAATGGATGAAACCCTCATGACGGTGCTTGGCTCCATCCTCGATACGCACGAGCCTGTGCAGTTCTATCCGCTTTCGCTAATGGCGGAGCAAACGGATAAGGAGCGATCAAAGCAGATTCTCGAGATAGGCCGACCCGTCCCCTCCATGGAGGTGAACGACCCGGCAGAGCTGTTTGAAAAACTCGGGATTAGGGACTGAGGCTCGCTTATTCTGGGTTGCCCCCTCAACCTATCTCTATGTTATTGGCACTCACAAACCCAACCGACAAATATGAACTTGTATGAATATTCACTTAACTTCATAACACAGGCTTGATATATTAAACTGATGTGGGAGCTAAAAAGAACGGACCAATTGGCGAAATGGATAACATCACTTGATGATGATGCTCGAGAAGCTATTTTGAAAATGTTAATTGTAACTATTCAGCAAAAAATTGTTTTTTCAAGGAGAAAAAAAGGTATTAATTGTATTGGTGCAGTAGTAATTATGTCGCATGAAACGCGACGAATTGAGAAAGCTGCTTGAACGTGACCCTGAAGCGATACTGGATTTGATAGAGACGCTTTTCGCCAGAATCGAAGAATTGGAGCGTCGTTTAAACAAGGACAGCAAGAACAGCAATCGCCCGCCCTCAAGTGATGGATTGAGCAGAAAAGACCGGCGTGCACGAGAGCGCAAGAGCCGGAAGAAGCCCGGTGGTCAGAAGGGACACGAGGGTAGCCCAACTGAAAATGAGCGCTCAACCTGATAAAATCAATGTTCATTCGGTCGAGAAATGAGGGAAATGCGATTGAGGCCATGGGAATCATTCCTGAATATCGCGGCCGTTTAATGCACGATTTTTGGAAACCGTATCTATCGTATGATTGTGAACATGTATTCTGTAATGCCCATATACTGAGGGAACTCACCGGCATACATGAAGATTTCAAACAGAAATGGCCGCTGGAAATGAAAAAATTGTTAGTTGAGGCCAAAAAGAAAGTCGAGGTGCGTTCTTTACGTTTGAATAAAGAGACCATAGGAATGTTTGAGGATGGATATGACCGGATAGTCCAGAAAGGATTCCGCAAGAATCCGGACAGGGATGATGGTACGGTGCGGCGAGGCAGGAAGAAAAAATCGAAGCCCCGCAATTTACTCGAACGGCTGAAGTTGTATAAGCCGGGCATACTTGGTTTCGTGAGGGATTTTTCGATTCCATTTGACAACAATCAGGCTGAACGTGATTTGCGAATGGTAAAAGTGCAGCAGAAAATTTCCGGGTGCTTCAGGAACATTGAAGGTAGTATGTTTTTCGCCAGAATCCGAGGATATATTTCAACGGTGAAAAAAAATGATGTCAATGTCTTTGAAGCAATTCAGGGGCTTTTTGAAAACAGGCCTTTTATGCCCGGGTGTGCGGAATAGTTACATTAATTCATCGGCTGTGATTTTCCAATCACTTTTTAAGAGCAATCGGATATAATATTATGGGGAATTCTAAAAGCCGGAATTTTCAGGTTTTCTTTGAGACGACAAGAACCGGCCTATCAGTACGCAGGATAACGCGGTGACGGTATAATCAATGTCATCGTTAAAACTGTTGATATAGTAAACGCCTTGCCGAAGGTTAAGTTTGATTGAGGTTACTTTAGGTATGGTGATATAGTATTGTCGATTGAAGAAGAGCCCCGTCACGGCCCTACATATTCACCCTTTTCCCATCTGCCTTTTTTTAAGATTTTATTTTTAGAGTTATAAAGGGTACCGATTCCGTGGATTTTGCCATCCTTGAAGTCTCCCTCGTAACGATCACCATTGGCATAAATTAAGACGCCTTTGCCGTGCCGTTTGTCATTCTTCCAGTCTCCCTCGTAACGAGCACCATTGGTAAAAATTATGACGCCTTTGCCGTCGAATTTGCCATCCTTGAAGTCTCCCTCGTAACGATTACCACTGGCATAAATTAATACGCCTTTGCCGTTTTTACAATCTCCTGAAATACAGGTTGGTTTTATTGATTTTTTCGCTTCGCTCCCCTGGGCATGGTTTAGGAAGGGAAGCAGCGCAATTATAGTTATCAGCATTATCTTTTTCATAACAGTTCTACTAATAATATATACTAAGGGAAGTCCTAAAAATGCAACTACTGAAAAATTCAACAGTTAGGTTTATCCGCCCGCCTTCGGCGGGCGGGGAAACACAGTTTTTGTGACTACCCAAAAGAATTAGGCTAACTTTCTCAGTCAGGCAGCCCCAAATCGACGCTTAATCCAATCCCCCGCTTTTTCCCACAGGCCTCCAACGCCCATAAGCGACAACAGAATGAGAAGCGCGCCCGTCAGGATAGGCGCGGTAAATGGGTCGGCGAAGATGATCACCCCCATTATTCCGGCAAAGATGATACGGCTGGAAGAAACAAGCGACCCGGCCGCGGCCTCAATGTATCGGTAGCCGATGGTGATGAGGACCTGCCCAAGCGCCGCCGATACCCCGGAGAGCAGCAGGTAAACGGCGACCATGCCGCGCGGAACGGAGCAGTCCCACATGAGGAATACCCCGCTCATGAGGCAACCGAAGAGCATCAGATAAAAAACTATGACCTCGCTCGAATCGTATTTGCGCGCCTCCCTTAGAAAAGGGATACCGAAACCAGCGACCAGCCCGGAGGCAAGGGACAGCAGGTCTCCCGGATTGACGTTTCGAAAATCCGGCGCCACGACGAGATAAACGCCCGCCATGGTCAAAAGGAGATAGAAGATGTTCCGCAGTCGAGTTTTTTCGGCGTTTATGAAAGGGGCCAGCAGAAACACGAAGGCCGGATAGGTCATGTTGAGCATGTTCGCGTTGGTAACCGTTGTGTACTGAAGCCCGCCGAAGAAGAGCATCACGGCGGTAACGTTAAACACTGCGCGAAGTACCACCTGGCGCAGGTTGTTCGGCCTGAAAGATCTCCGCGAGAGGAGCATGAATAGGCCTGTGACGAGCGTTCCAATGGCGAAACGCACGAAGGTAATCTGTATGCCGCCGATATCCGAGTTGTTGGTGACGAGCTTTCCGAAAACGGTCGAGAGCGCGAAGGTGAATTCGGCCAGGAGGAGCAGCAGGATGCCGTTATACATTATGGATATCTCTCAAGCGGACGCCGTTCAAGGAAGCCCGCACCGAAGCGGCCCAATGTGCGCCTAAGACTTAGCGCTCTCGATCTGGTCATGCAATGCCACTATGCGCGTTCTCAGTTCGTCCATGATCTTTTCGAGCTTTTCCACGCTGTGGCCGGCGGTCTGCATCTCGGGGCCGATCTTAACGCAAACGCTGGCAGGGCGGATGAACGGTGTATCGGGTTTCAGGATGCCGTATGAGCCTTTTATATAAATGGGGACAATGGGCACGCCGGTTTTTACGCACAGGTGGAAGAGCCCCTTTTTAAACGCCAATAGCTCGCCGCTGCGGCTGCGGGTTCCCTCGGGGAATATCATGATGCGGTTTCCGCGTTTTACCTTTTCCGCGGCCTCGTCCATGCTCTGTATGGCCTTCTCCCTGTTGCTTCGGTCAACCGAGATATAGCCGTTTAGCTTCATATGCCAGCCCATGAAGGGTATTTTGAACAGGGCCGACTTTGCCACCCATCCAAACTTCACCGGAAGCACCTTGCTAAGAATGAATATGTCGAAATGGCTGGAATGGTTCGACGCGAATATCTGTACCCGTGCCGGATCGATATTTTCCAACCCCTCCGTCCGTATCCTGATGCGGCAAAACCAGAGAATGGAGGCCGACCAGGCCCGCATGCAGAAATGGGCCACGCGCCCGCGCGGACTGTAGATTATTGAGCTTATGGATATAGTCCCCCAGAAGACGGTATCCACCGCGATGAATATCCAGCAAAAAAAGGAATTGATGACGTTACCGATAAATGACATCATGCCACCCACCAGTGGAGAAATGTACACAACGACGGCTGGTGTCCATATTTTCCCCGGCCCGATCGTTGAAAAAAAGGACGATATGGACCTCACCGGCTATTGTCAATGACATTTTCACGCTAATTACTTTCTGGCTCCGAGGCATTATCTATGGGAAATAATGGGAAATCCGTCGCCGTAATAGGCGCGGGCGCCTCGGGGCTCATGGCTTCCTGGCAGGCGGCCTCCCTTGGCGCACGGGTCGTATTGTTCGAAAAACAGAGGATGATCGGGCGCAAACTGCGCGCCACTGGCAACGGCCGCTGCAACATCACCAACAGGAACATCGACGTTTCCTTCTATCACGGGCGCAATCCGCGGTTCGTAAGGAACGTCTTCGCCCGCTTTGGGCTGGACGAAACGGTGGCCTTCTTCAGGGGCATAGGGATACCGCTCGTGGAGCTGGAATCGGGACGCATGTACCCGGCTTCGCTTCAGGCCGCAAGCGTCACCCGGATATTCGAATACGAACTCCAAAGACTCGGCGTCGATGTTCGTCTACATCGCAGGGTCGAACGCATCGATCCGCATGAAGGCGCCCTCCGCCTTACCACCGCCGGCCAGGAGCGGGAGGACTTCGAAGCGGTCATCCTGGCGGCCGGCGGCTGCGCCTACCCGCAGCTCGGCGCCTCACGCTCCGGATACGAGCTCGCCTCCATGTTAGGGCACACGGTGCACGAACCCTTCCCCTCGATCCTTCCCATTAACATCACCCTTAAGGCGCTCCACCGCCTCGAGGGGATCAAGCGCGACTGCACCGTGTCCGTTATGCGCTCTGGACGACTGGCCGACCGCAGTTCCGGGGAGCTGCTCTTTACAAAATACGGCATATCGGGCCCCGCCGCCCTCGAGGTTTCGCGCACCGTCAACGAGTCGCTTGAATCGGGGGAGGCGCCGGACATCGTGATAGATTTTTTTCCGGACATGGACACGGACGAGCTGGGATCCCTCCTCTCCGAACTGTGGAGCGATGTCGAACGCCCGGTCGCCCTAAGCCTCGACGGAGTTTTGCGGGACCGCCTCGGCGAGACTCTTGTAAAAATCGCCGGCGTCGATCCGGCTGTGCCGGTAAAAGGGCTCTCCGTAAGGCAGAAAACCGATATCGCCGGCGCGCTCAAAGGGCTCAGGCTGAAACCGGGCGCGCCGCGCGCGTTCAACGAGGCCGTGGTCGCCGCAGGGGGGGTGGATGTAGGGGAACTCAATCCAGTTTCGCTGGAATCGAGGATCCTTAAAGGATTGCATATAACGGGAGAATTACTCGACATCGACGGCGACAGCGGCGGATACAATCTCCAGTTCGCCTGGAGCACCGGGGCCCTTGCCGGAATCGCGGCCTCCTCCTGAACAGCGGCGTTTCGAGGGCTTGTCTTCAGAACATCGTCATAAAACCCTCGATCGCGGCGACCACGCCGCACGCGGCCTTAAGTCTCTCCTCGGAGTCGAACACCGCCGTAACGGTGAACGACACGAACTTGCCCCCGGAGCTCGGACGGCTGCTTACGGCGGCCTTTAGGCCCTGCTCGTGGAGCGCGTTTCTAATCGTCCCCATGATGTGCGGCGAGAACCTGTAAACAGCCTTGAACGTAATCTCGGTCGGAAATTCCGGAAGCTCTCTCGCCGCCTCTGGTTCACGGTTTTCCCGCATGGCGCACCTCCATGAATTTCAGCCGGCGGAGCCGGATGCCCTTCCCCGTCGCGTCCGGCGGCCCACCGGCCTTAGCTTCACCGGAAACGAGCCCTCAAAGCCCAGAAGCAGTTCCTTGATACCTTCGCCCCCGGAAAAGTTACCTACGCTCCCGTCGGAGCGGATGACCCTGTGGCATGGAATGAAGACCGGAAAATCGTTTTTCGCCATGCAGTTTCCTACAAAGCGCGCCCCGCCCGCGAAGCCCGCCCTGGAGGCCAGCTCGGCATAACTAAGCGTGCGCCCGAACGGAACGCTCATCAGGGAGCGGTAAACGGCCCTCTCGGCGTCGGTAAACGCGGAGAGATCGAGAGGGGGCAGGGGCGCCTTCTCCCCGTGCAGATAGAGCTCCAGAAAATTCAACGCCGCGCTTATCGGCGCGTTCCGCCGTCTCGGTATGACCCTGGAGAGCTCCTTTTCATCAATGGAGCCCTCGAAGGCCGCCATTCGGAGCGCCAGGTCGTCGGCAAAAAGGAAAAAGGGCCCGGAGGGCAGTTCGAACACCTCGTAGCCTATCCCGTTCAGTCGAACGAGCCTCGAATAAATCCCGGAAGCCGTAGTGTTACTGCTCATCCAGCGCCTCCAGTGCCGCCATGCGGTCTTTTTCAAGCTGTACGACGAGTTCCTTGACCGAGGCGAAGCGGGTCTCCTCGCGCAGCCGCTCGACAAATTCCACCTCCAGGGACCGGCCGTACAGGTTCCCGTCGAAATCGAAAAGATTTACCTCGATGCCGCGGCTTACTCCGTCGAAGGTCGGATTGGTGCCGATGTTAAGCATGCCCTCGAGGGCGGTGCCGTCCTGTGTGCGCGCCCGGACCGCGTATACGCCGTCTCCCGGAACGACCTTGTCGCGGTCATCGGGAACGATGTTCGCCGTGGGGAAACCGATCTTCGCTCCACGCCCCACCCCGGTCACAACGGTCCCCTTGAGGCCGTAAGGGCGCCCCAGAAGAGCCGAGGCAAGCCGGACATTGCCGTCCTCTATCTCGGTGCGTATCCAGGTGGACGAAACCGGCCGGGAGTAAAAATTTTTTGGCTCCACCCTGGTCACGCTGAAGCCCCGCGATTTCGAAAGCTCGCGCAGAAAGTCGATGGTCCCTTCGCGGTTCTTGCCGAAGGCGTGGTCGTAGCCCACGACCATGTCGATTACACCGATTTTCTTTAAAACGATTTCGTTGAAAAATTCAGCCGCGTTCATATCGGCCATCTGTCGCGTAAAATCGAGGAGTATGATTGTGCCTATTCCGCATTCGGCGATCGCGCGAAGCTTCTCCTCCGTCGTGGTCAGAATCTTCGGCGGCGTCAGGGGGGTAAGCACCCTGCGCGGGTGATCCGCAAAGGTAATGACGATCGCCTCTCCGCCCTTCCGCCGGGCTATTGTCAGCAGGGTCGAGAAGATGCGCCGGTGGCCCAAATGCACCCCGTCGAAACTGCCAAGAGTTACCACCGGATTGCCAAAAAGGCCCTTCTCTTCGGGAATTCCCCTTAGCACGTTCATCGAACGCCCCCGATCTTCCGCTGGATCTCGATGGCGTCCCATAGCACCAGGGCCGCCATGGCCTCCACCACCGGTACGATCCTCGGAACTATACAGGGATCGTGCCTTCCCTCCACCGTGATGTTCCGGTCGCCGCCGCCGGTATCGATGGTCTTCTGTTCGCGGAATATTGAAGGCGTCGGTTTTACCGCCACCCTAAGCACGATATCGGCGCCTGTCGTTATGCCTCCGAGGATCCCCCCGGCGTTGTTAGAGAGAAATCCGCCGTCCATCATCGGATCGTTGTTCTCGCTCCCGCGCCTGCGGGCCGCGTCGAAACCCGAACCGATCTCGACCCCCTTCACCGCACCTATGGAAAAGATCGCCATTGCCAGCCGGGCGTCCATCTTGTAGAAAACCGGATCGCCCAGTCCCTGCGGGACGCCCCGCACAACCAGCTTCACCACTCCGCCCACCGAATCCTTTTCGGAGCGAGCGCGCACTATTGCCTCCTCCATGAGAACGGCGGCATTTGGGTCGGCCGCGCGGACCGGGTTTTGTTCGATAAACCCTAAGTCCTCCACCTCCCCCCGTACGCCCGCGATCTCCTGGGCGAACGCGGTTAGATGTATGCCCCGCCCGGCAAGTACTTTCTTCGCCACAGCCCCGGCGGCTACCCGTCCGGCGGTCTCGCGGCCGGAGGAGCGGCCGCCGCCCCTGTGGTCGCGGATGCCATATTTCTTCCAAAAGGTGAAGTCGGCATGCCCCGGACGAAACAGGTCGCGGATGGCCTCGTATTTGGACGGGTCCTGGTCCCTGTTGTACACCAGCAGGCAGATCGGCGCGCCTGTGGTGCGGCCCTCGAAGACCCCCGAGAGGATGTGCACTCGGTCCTCCTCGGAACGCGGCGTGGTAAGCGCGCTCTGCCCGGGACGGCGCCGGTCGAGTTCGCGCTGAATATCCGTCTCGCAAAGCTCTAGCGTCGGCGGTACCCCGTCGAGCACCGCCCCCACGGCCGGCCCATGGCTTTCCCCGAAGGTCGTTACGCGAATCACTTCGCCGAAGGAGCTGGGCGATCGCATGCGCAGCATCATGGCCTCCGCAACCCTCTCCGACAGGAGTAGATGCGCGCCATCCTCGTTTTTCTCCGTTACGGTGAAGGCTATGTCCGCCAGATGTTCCGTCGCCTCGTAGAGGCGGGCGACCCGGGCCCGGTACTCTGAAAGGCCGTCCGAGCACTCCAGAAACGGGGGCAGGCCTGTTTTTTGCATGCGCGTCCAGAGCAGATGAACGGGGGCCTTAAGGAGCACCATAAGGGAGTCCGAGGCGAGCAGGGAACGGGTTTCGGGTTGCAGCATGGTGCCGCCGCCTGTGGCCACCACGCACCAGTCGCGCCCGGCGATGTCCGCGGCAGCACGGGCCTCGCGCGCACGGAAGGAGGCCTCCCCCTCTTCTCTGAAGATCTCCCGACAGCTCAGGCGCCTGCCGGTCTCAGCGAAATAAAGCTCCTCGATGTGCGCGTCAGTCTCGACGAAGGGCAGGCCGACGACCCCGGCCAGCCGCACGCCGATCGTACTCTTTCCCGAACACTTCGGGCCTGTAATCAATATCTTCATATAACATGCGCTCCACCGCGCCGCCGGCGGGGATCAAAAAAGCCGGGCGCTGTCCAACAGAATGGTGACCGGCCCCCAGTTGACGAGGGATACCATCATCTCCGCCCCGAACAGTCCCCGCTCGACTACCGGGTGGAGCTCCCTGCAGCGCGCCGTGAAACGGTCGAACATCTCCCGCGCGGGCCCCGGCGCCATGGCCTCCGAATAGGATGGGCGTCTTCCCTTTCGAGCGTCCCCATACAGCGTGAACTGCGACACAAGCAGAAGGCCCCCTCCCGCCTCCGAGAGATTGAGGTTCATCACTCCGGCCGCGTCGTCGAAGATCCTGAGGCCCAGGAGTTTCCCGGTGATGTACTCGCTATCCGCGTCGGTATCGTCGCGATGAAATCCGACAAGCGCCAGCATGCCCCTGTCAATTGAAGCCACGGCCGAACCGTCACACTCGACGCCGGCCTTCAGCACCCGCTGAACTACCGCCCTCATGGAGAATAGCGAACCGGGAAAGATTAAGCCGGGGACCGCCTATGATAGCTTCTGGCTCAGCACGCTTTCCGGCTGAACCCCTATCATCCGCTCCGTTTCGTTGCCGTCGGCAAAGAGTATCAGAGTGGGGATGGAACTGATTCCATATTTCTGCGCTATCTGCGGGTTCTCGTCGGTGTTGAGCTTGGTTATCTTCGCGCTGATGGCGCCCGACTGGGCCAGCCTTTCGAGTATAGGCGTCTGCATTCTGCATGGACCGCACCATGGCGCCCAGAAATCCACCAGCACCTTGCCCGATGCCTCCAGGACTTCCTTGTTGAAATTACCGTCATTAACCTCAAGGATACCAGCCATAGCTCCTCCTCTATCATCGCAGCAACTACGCTTTACATAACAGAAAGCGCCGCGCATGTCAATACAAAATGACCGGCCCCGTGGCAATTAATCACTTTCATATTTTGCCCCGGGCGTCCGATAATGAACTCAGGCGCCCCATGTCCCGTCACGGGCACCATGACGGCCCGCGATATATTACAACGAGGATTCACACCATGAAACGAATCATCGAGGGATTCCTGGCGGCATGTGTTCTTGCTGCATGCACATCGCTCATCGCCCAGACGACGCCGGCGCCCAAGGAGCCGGCAAAGACAACGGCCAGGTCGATCGAGGGCTTCAACAAGACCAAGTGGGGGGATTCGCTGAACTCGGTGAAGGAAAACCTGCTCGGCAAGATAACCTACACCGATGAAAAAAAGATAATCACCTCGCGAGACGGCGATATCGAATACCTCTACGGTTTCTTCATGCGCGAATCGCCCCCGGCGGCGGAAACGGGCGAAACAGCCGCCGCCGAGGCGGAGCCCAGGCTCTATTACGTCGCGGTGCGATTCCCCTATCTCGCAATGGACGAGGTAAACCGGCGCATCCAGGACCAGTACGGCCCGTTCACCGGAGAGACCCTGAAGAACAACCAGGGCGCGCGTATATGGGAGTCCGATAAAACATCCGTCGTGATGTGGGTTGACGAATACGAGAAGAGGCCCTTCAGCCGCAAGATCACCTATGTCGGGAAGGAGCTCGCGAAAGAGGTCAACAAATACCAGGAAGAGGTGTTCAGCCGCACCGAGCTGGAAATCCTGAAACGTCTGCAGCCCTAAGCCGCGAATACGGCGCAACGCCCCCATTCGGGCGCAGGCATTGAAGATCCCCCCTCAGCGCCTTTGGCGCGGCAGGAGCGCCATCCTCGCCCGCCGCAATTGCATTAATCGGCATTGTCTTTTCGACCGTGTGGAGAAATCCTGATCCGATCACAGGTGGGCCACGAAGACCGGTATGGCGCCAAGCCCGTCCGAAAGGCCGTCCAGCGCCTTGCCGATAACCGTGCCAATTTTCGCGAGCGAATCCATCTCGCCCGCCATGCCGCAGCCCGGCGTTTCGGATGTTACTATAAGATCGCCCGGCCGGATCGGACGATTGCGCGCATCGACCTTGCAGAGCACTTTTCCCGCCAGTGCGACCGGATAGGCCTTGCGCGAAGCCCCCGTATTATCGACCACCAGGGTCGGGTTCCCCGATACGATCCCAATTACCGAACGCATGTAAGCCCCGCTCGAGCGGGAAAGCCGTCCGCCGCCCTGAGCGCTGACCGCAAGTATGTCACCGGGGGATATGTAATCTATGTCGTCCACCTCGAACATCTCCACGATGTTTACCGGAAACGATCCCTCACGGCTCGGGTTGTGTATGCGCACCCTGCCATGGAACTCCGAAGAGCCCCGCACCATGAGCGCCTCGCCGTTGCCCACAAGATTCACAGTATCGTCGTACTCGTCGATCGAGCCAAACCCGTCGACGACAAGCGAGTAGGAATGCTCGCTCGCGAAAACCCCTCCCGCGCCGAAACGCGAAACGCCCAGCACGCCGCAGCCCCGCGGCCCGTTAGCCTCCGTTCCCGCCGACTGCCCGCGGACCCCCGAGAACGCGCCATGGCCGAGCACCCCCCACGAGCGCGGCGCGCCCTCCCGGCCCCCTGCGGCGATTCCCAGCACGCCGACAGCCCCCTCTCCGGGCGACTCGTTCTTCGCGTAGACCACCGCGGAGGCGTCCGGAGGCGGCGTCACCCCGGTAAACTCCTCACTGCGCTTTTCGGTAATGCTTATCGCGCCGGAATGGCTGGAGTACGCGTGGACCAGGGGCGCGTAGTTGTGGGTATGCGGGAGCGGCTCGCGCGCGTCCGAAAGCCGTACGTCGTCCGACTGGAGCACGGCCCCCCTTCTGGCCTCTCCGTTAGCCGCAAGAACCACGATCCCCGGCGCCTCCTCGGTGGCGTTTTTAAGCCTCCGATCGTTCCCCTGCACCACGACTCCCTCGGCATCCTCGCCGTCCTCGGCAAGCTCCACAATGCCCTTCGCCATGGTGGTCGCGTCTTTCAAACGGCGGTCGCTCCCCTGTACCGCGACGCCCTCGGCCGCCTCGCCGTCCTCGGCGAGCTCCACAATGCCCCTCGCCGTTGTGGTCGCGTTTTTCAGGCGGCGGTCGCTCCCCTGCACCGCCGACAGGGGCGAATCCTCGCCATCCTTCGCGAAGCGCAGAATGCCCTTCGACGAATCGCCGGCGTCCTTAAGCCTTCGGTCGCTCCCCTGTACCGCGACGCATTCGCGGTCCTCGCCATCCTCGGCAAGCTCCACAATGCCCTTCGCCGTCGTGGTCGCGTCTTTAAGGCGACGGTCGCTCCCCTGTACCGCGACGCATTCGCGGTCCTCGCCATCCTCGGCAAGCTCCACAATCCCCTTCGCGGTCGTGGTCGCGTCTTTAAGACGCCGGTCGCTCCCCTGCACCGCCGCCAGCGGCGAATCCTCGCCGTCCTTCGCGAAGCGCAGAATGCCCTTCGACGAATCGCCGGCGTCCTTAAGCCTGCGGTCGCTCCCCTGCACCGCGACAAGCGGGGAATTCTCACCGTCCTCGGCGAGCTCCACAATGCCCTTCGCCGTCGTGGTCGCGTCTTTCAAACGCCGGTCGCTCCCCTGCACCGCCGCCAGCGGCGAATCCTCGCCGTCCTTCGCGAAGCGCAGAATGCCCTTCGACGAATCGCCGGCGTCCTTAAGCCTGCGGTCGTTTCCCTGCACCGCGACATTTTCGCGGTCCTCCCCGTCCTCGGCAAGCTCCACAATGCCCTTCGCCATCGTGGTCGCGTCTTTCAGGCGCCGGTCGTTTCCCTGTACCGCCACGCCCTCCGCCGCCTCGCCGTCCTCGGCAAGCTCCACAATGCCCTTGTTGATGGTCGTGCCGTCACGAAGCCTGCGGTCGTTCCCCTGCACCACGCATTCCGGGTTGTTCTCGCCGTCGGCCGCAAGGCGGCATATGCCGTGGGCCATCGTCGTGGCCTTTTTAAGCCTGCTGTCCGCCCCCCTGACCACGCTCATCTCGGAATATACCCCGTCAGGGCAGAGACGGACCGTGCCGTAGGAGTTCTCCGTAGCCTCGGCCAGGCGCGAATCGTTCGCCTGCACCGCTATGCCGGGTTTGCTCTCCCGGTCGTAGGCAAGCCGCACCATGCCCGGCCGGAGCTCCGAAGCGGGCTTGAAGCGCGAGTCGGACGATTGTACGGCGAGTCCCGGCCTGTCGTCCCCGTCCTCGGCGAGCCGCACCACCCCCTTGAACACCGTTGTGGCGTCGCGGAGACGGCGGTCGCTGGCCTGCACCACCGTGCCTAGCGAATCGTCTCCGTCGCGGGCCAGGCGCACCACTCCAGCCTGGAAGATGGATGCCTGCGGAGTCAGTTCGCCGATGTTGTGGGTGTGGGTAAATTCGAAGGGGGCGGCGCTTACGGCGAAACCGGCCAGGCGGGCCCCGAAGGTTCTGGACTCTATCAGAACAGTGCTCATCTCGACACGGACATAGCGCGCCGGCGTCACCGCGGCCTCGTGAAAATAGGTGGTGGCCGGCTGCGCGGAAAAGAATTTTTCCTCCACGAGCGGGGCCCATACGGTGCGGTCGGCGCTGACCTCTATTGAATAGTTCTCGGGAAAACCATGGGGAATCATGCCGGCGGAGGCGAGCCACACGCCGTTGACATGAAGCGTCCTTCCCAGATCGATCTCTACGTGTTCACGGGACGCGCCTGTTCGGACCTCCGATTCCCAGAAGGACGCGCCGGCGCTTTCCAGCAGCAGCCTCGGCGCGTGTTCGTAGGACGAATGGCTCGACGCGCTCACCTCGCGGGCCCCGCCAATGCCCGCCCTTATGGCGCCGATTTCGGAAAAGTATTTTGTTCCGGTTTTGCGCGGTCTCGTTATATACAGCCTGATGAAGCGGGCAAGCGCAAGTGGGAGGTCGAGACGGTATGCCGGGCCATCCTCCATCTCGTATTTTCTCTCGCTCCTGACCACGCGCCATACCGCGCCGTCGACGCTCAACTCCAGCCTGAAGTCGTGGGGAAAGGTCACCCTGCCGGCCGGCGAAGCGTCTATCTCGACGCGGTCGACGGGAACAATATCTCCGTAATCGATGGTGATATACTCGGGGACCATGGAATTGCTTTTCTGGCTGCTCCAGTATCCATCGTCTTCAAGCACGGCGGCCGCCGGGTGCGCATCGTCGAGCTGGCTCGAAAAGGCGCTGATCGCGCCGCCGCGCATTGTTCTCAGGCTTACGTTGACAGGCTTCATCATATATCTCCGGACGCGGGAATAACGATCCTCGATCATCCCTTTCGTCGAAGGTGATTGTCAAATATTTTATTAAAGGCCAAAAAGTGTTTGATTTAAGACAATCGGCCCGATAGGCTCCATATATATGGATTTCATAGAACAGGCGACACCCCGCGGCATAACGCTCAAGGTATTTCCGAAAAAATGGAATTATCTTGCCTTCGACGAAAAGGGAAAAACCATTTACGCGGACGCCGCTGGCCTGAAGGTTCTGCACCGGGTCCCTCTCGTCATTTTCGTCGGCGGAAGTTTCACGGTAAAGAACAACGCGGGCGCGGAGATGTCCTTTTTAAAGGCCACAAGGGGGCAGATCGTAATTCCCTATGTCGATACAGACGCCGATCGCAGGCAGCGCTATATCTTCATCCCCGCCGAAAGAGGCATCGACCTTATCCCCGTAAGGCTTAAGGCCCTAAGGGACATCTCCTCGCTGGTGCGCGAGACCGAGGCCGGAACCAGACCCGACCATATAGTGGTAAGCGGCTCGGTGACACGCAACGACATTATAATCATCAAAAACAGGCTCGCCGACGCCCATATAATCCTGGCGGGCGGCAGGGACGAGGACGGCGGCGCCCCCAGGGAGGAGAGCGAGATCAACAGCTTCGACGACCAGCGCGCGACCGAGGTGGCGAAGGACGTAAACATAAACATGATGTCGAACAACCCGGTATTCCTCGCCCGCGTCCATCTGCGCGAGATGAACATCTCCAAGGTGAACCAGCTCATACTCGACTTCGACCTGTCCCCGCTCGAGGCGGAGTATATACTCAGTTTCGTTTCGACGATGCTTTCCAAAAGCGAAGAGGACGCTGAAATCCGAAAGAACCTCCCTAAACTGGAGGCCATTCAGGGCTCATTACGGTTTTACATCCATCTGCTCGGAAAGAAAGAGGCGGAGGTCCGCTCCATTATCGAGAGAATGAACGACGCCGCCCCGCTCGCCTCCTTTTTTACGCTGATCGCGAAGGTAAAGCTGATGTATCCGGGCACGGACGACCAGCTCCTCTTTACGGAATTCGAAAACATGTTATACGAGAAAAAATCCGCCCTTCAGGATGGGGCCTGACCGCCGCGGCGGAGACACGTCCTCGTCATGCGCATGCCCACTTTCAGTATCGCCCGAATCGCCCCGCTCGCCGCGATTTTGCTCCTTGCCTCCTCCCCGGCGCCGGAAGGCAATCGGGAGAACGGATGGTGGCGGGTCTATTTTGCAAATCCTGGGGCTTCGGCCTCCCGAAGAAACGACAACTCGCCCGACGCCGCCTTCAAGCGGCTCATCGGTCACGCCTCGCGGAGCGTTTACGGCGCGTTTTACGACATTTCAGACGAAACGATCGCCGCCCGACTGCTTGAGGCCCATCGCCGCGGCATAGACGTGCGCATAGTGACGGAACGTGACAACGCGCAAAAGGCGCCGCTGCGCTCCCTGGCCAATGCCGGAATCCCGGTGGTCACCGACAACGGGCCCGGCCTCATGCACAACAAGTTCGCGGTCGTCGATGGAGCGTTCGTATGGACCGGCTCATACAACCTCACGCTCAACGGCGCGATGAAAAACGACAACAACGCCATCGCTATATACTCCCCCGAGCTCGCGGAGATATTCACCGCGGAATTCATGGAGATGCACCGAGACGGCGTCTTCGGAAACAGGAGAGAGTTCGGCGCCTTCGCGGCGCTCACGAAGAAATACCATGTAAGGATCGGGAATACCGACGTAAACGCGTATTTCTCGCCGGACGACAATGTCGAGCGAATCATCCTGAAGCGCCTAACGAAAGCCAGGCGGTCCGTACGCTTTATGGCCTTTTCGTTCACAAGCAAACCGCTCGGCGAAGAGCTTGTACGGCTCCATAAAAACGGCCTGGACGTCGGCGGGGTCATGGAAAAGACCGGAACGAACAGCAGGGACTCCCAATTCGTAAAATTTAAAATCGAGGGCATTCCCGTAAGAATCATTTCCGGCATCGGGCGCATGCATCACAAGGTGATGATCATCGACGAGTCTATTGTAATAACCGGATCGTTCAACTACTCGCGCGGAGCGAACCTCAGAAACGACGAAAACATACTCATCATCCATAACGAGGAGATAGCCCGCGTGTACATGGAAGAATTCACGAGGCTTTACGAGTCCAAGGGCGGCGCGGCCCCTTCCGGGAGGAAGCTAATGCGCCCGTAATCGTACCGGAGACAAGGAGGCTAATCATGAAAAAGCTGCTGAAAATCACCCTCGTTCTAATGCTTTTTATCGTTCTCTGCGCGCTTCTTCTACTGCTCTACTGGTGCTTCAGACCCAACGCCGCACGCGTGGAGCCATCACTCAAGCTCGAAACCTGGAGCGCCGTAGCCGACGGCATGCACAACTCGAACACCGACATGATCTTCTGGAAGGGGAATTTTTACCTGGTGCACGCCAACTCCCCCTATCATTTTGCGACCGAAAAATGCAGGCTGATGCTCTGGCGTTCCGGGGACGCACGCTCGTGGGAAAAGCTCTCCGAGGTGAACATACCGGGAGAGGACATACGCGATCCGAAACTCGTACCCATGGCAGGGCGCCTCTTCCTCTATGTGTTGAAGAGCACGCGCTTCATAGCCGAGCCCTACAGCACGGCGCTGCGAACCAGCGCCGATGGAAAGGAATGGACGCCGCTCATCGATATCGAGCCGGAGGGATGGCTCTTCTGGCGGCCGAAGACGCGCGACGGCCGTACCTGGTACGCGCCCGCCTACTGGCACGAGCACGGCAGGTCGATTCTTCTAAAATCCTTCGACGGCCTTCGGTGGGAGCGCGTATCGGCAATCCACGAGGGTGGATGGAACGACGAGACCGCAATCGAGTTTCTGCCCGACGGCAGGCTCCTGGCCACGGCCCGCCTGGAGGGCTCCGATAGCTGGCTTGGCGACGAGCGCGCCTCCACCCTTATAGCCACGGCGGCCCCGCCTTACACCTCCTGGAAGTCCGTGGAGAGCCGCGTGACGCGCCTGGACGGCCCGGCCCTATTCTCGTATAACGGAAACCTCTATGCCGTCGGAAGGCACAACCCCGACCCGCCCGGCTTTTTTTCGTATTACGGGAGCATTCTCGCCCGCAAGCGCACGGCGCTCTACCGCGTATTGAAGGACCGCCTTGTATATCTCTCCGACCTTCCGAGCGCCGGCGACACTTCATACGCCGGTGTTGTCATCCGCGAAGGCGCCGCCTATATAAGTTATTACACCAGCGACACGGCTCGGGACTACCCCTGGATCATCGGCATGCTCGCCCGAAGCGACATACTGATTGCCCGCATCGAGCTCCCACGCCTCGAGCGGCTGGCCGCCGAAAAAATGAAAGGGACCCCTTAGGGATGGACCTTCTGGTAAGCGAGCTTTTTTACTCCATCCAGGGCGAGACCACCCGCAGTGGATTTCCCTCCTTTTTCATCAGGCTGGCGGGGTGCAACCTCAACTGCGCATGGTGCGATACGGTCTACGCCCGGACGGGCGGGCGGCGCATGGCCATGGAACGGATATTGGATGCCGTAACCAAACACCCGCATGCCGACCATATCACGATAACGGGCGGCGAGCCGCTCTGCCAGGAGGGCACGATCGGGCTTATGCGGCGGCTTTGCGCCTCCCGCCGCATACGGCTCGAAACGAACGGAAGCAGGGATCTTTCCGAAGTCCCCGTGGAAGTCGTAAAGATCGTCGACGTAAAAACGCCCTCAAGCGGCGAGGAGGGCTCGTTTCTCATGGAGAACCTCGCCTTTCTAGCCGAGCGCGACGAGCTGAAATTCGTCATTGCCGACCGCGCGGACTACGATTTCGCCCGCACTTTCGTTAAAAAACATCTTGCCAAGCCTGGACCCGTTATTAATCTTTCCCCTGTGCGCGGGGTTATGGACCCTGCGGAGCTCGCCCGGCTTATACTCGCGGACGGACACGGGCTCAGGCTAAACATGCAGCTCCACACGGTCCTCTGGCCCGAAGGCGAGCCGAAAAAATGAAAGGGATGCGCGATGGACTACGTAGGTCACGTTATACGCCCTCCAAGCGAGGCATACAGCATGATCATACAGGTGACCGTTGGCTGCTCGCACAATCAGTGCACATTCTGCGGCACCTATAAGGACCAAAAATTCAGGCTGAAGGACATGGCCCTTATAAAACGGGACATCGACGAGATGTCTTCGTACCGCCACGAATTTACCAGGGCCTTTCTGGCCGACGGCGACGTGCTCATACTTCCAAATGAACAAATTCTGGAGATCATCCATTACATCAAAAAAAAGAACCCCGCGATCGAACGCGTCGGCGTCTATGGCAATACCAAGGCCATCCTCAAAAAAACCCCCCAGGAGCTTTCGGCGCTAAAGGGGGCCGGTCTCGGCATAGTCTACCAGGGGATAGAGAGCGGAAACAGGGAGGTGCTACGGCGCATAAAGAAGGGCGCGTTTCCGCACAAACAGCTCGAGGCGGCCGAAAAGATAAAGGCTGCCGGAATCCTCCTCTCGCAGACGGTGCTTTTAGGCATAGGCGGGACCGAGCTTTCGGAGGAACACGCTATCGATACCGGAAAGCACCTTGGGGACATGTCGCCGCATTACGCGGGGGCGCTTACCGTCATGCTGCTTCCAAACACCGAGCTGTATCGCGACATGCGGGAGGGACGCTTCGTACTGCCGGACAAATTCGGCCTTTTGAACGAACTGCGGCTTATGGTCATAAACATGAAAGTCAAGTCGCCCTGTTTTTTTACTTCGAACCACGCGTCCAACTACCTGCCCATAAGGGCCAGGCTGCCGGAGGACCGGCACAGGGTGATCGCTCTCATCGACCAGGTTCTAAAAAAGCGCGACGAGCGCCTATTAAAGCCCGAACACATGAGGGCCTTATAACATATCGATAAACGACGAGGTTATGATGGATTCTTCGATGGAAAACGCAATACGTTTTATAAGCGGCGAGCTTGTCGCGAATCCGGAGGCCGATAAAAACGCCCTCATCGACGAGGCGAGCCGCAAATACGACCTCAACCCAATGCAGACGGAGTTCCTTGTAAACAAGTACGTATTGGGCCAGTAGGCCCGGCGTCATAGCACCGGGCGGCCCGGAAACCCGAAGGGGCCGGCTTTCCTACAGCGGCGTACATGAGGGCCCCCGGCCAATGCGTCTATCCTTCACACGAAGCGAGAGTGCGTGGTTGGCTAAAGACCCATCCTTATCCCACCGCTTGCGGAACGCTTCGTAAAAAAAGAAGCGCCCGGGCCGAGGGGGAGAACGTCTGCGGGCAGCCCCCGCGCAAAGCGCGCGCGGGGCGGACAAAGCCGCGAATTCAGTCGTGTATACCGCACGCCAACGCCCCTCCGTTGGGACGGGCGGGACGTTCGGGCGCGATTCGGATGTGTCGGAAGGACCTATTTAATCGCGACACGCAGGTTATCCACGGCCACCCGGTATCCTCCGGAAACCATTACATAGCCTTTGTACATGTCCGAGGTGTCGGTAATCTTCGCCATGAACCAGGCTTCGTTTCGCGCCTCTTTTTTGTTTGCCGGGGCTTGATACACGTTATCTCGAGAATTGCCCTCGAACATAATGACGACCGCGCCGAGTTTGATATCCCCCTTGTTGGCGATCCTCGTTTTCCAGTAATTTTTGGTCCAGATTTCCTTGCCGTCGTGGACCAGCATGAACTGGCCTTCATACTTGGTCGCCGCGGCGGGCGCGGTCATAACTTTGGCAAGACTGATGTAGATCCAGGCCTGCGTGCCGTAAGCTTCCTTCGAGATAAAATAATCGTCCGGCTGGATGTAGTGCGCGTCCGAACCGTCCGCACCGGGGGCGTCGTAGCCCTTTTTGGACGCCGAAACATCGGAATCGTTTTTATTCCCGGTGATGGAATCCGTATTGATAGATGACACCCTGTTAAAGACATCCATGGCCATATCGCCCCTGGACGAACCCTTCGAACCGCAGCCGGCGGCGAGTATCGCGACCATCGCCACAGGCAAGAAAACAGCCACTATCTTTTTCATTTAAACCCTCCTGTGTAATATAGAGAATCGGCCTGCCTGCCGGTTTAAAGCACCGGGCATGGGCCGTTCAAGGTGGTGCGCCAAAGCACGATCTCAGGCTGCCGGCGGGTCAAAAGTCCACCTTTAACACACGCACGAACCTACATGCGGGTATTTCCAATTGTCAAGCGTATTAATATCAGCCTGCGCGCATCCCGCTTGCGCCCATACCGGCTTGACAGCGCCCGGCAAGCATATTATCAATGTACCGGCCGGTCCGCGCCGAGCCCGGCGATCACTTTCGGAGGGAGAGCATGGAACTGCAGGAGGCCTTGCGAAAGCGGAGGAGCATACGCAAATTTACAGGCGAGCCGGTGAGTGACGGCGAGATACGCTCGGTGCTCGAAGCGGCGGGGATGGCGCCGTCATGGGCGAACGTGCAGCCGTGGGAATTTATCGTACTTCGCGACCGCAGCCTTATGGAAAGAATGACGGCCACATACATCGACGGGAACCCGGCGACCAAATGCTCGCTTGCCGCCTCCGCGCTTATCGTGGCCTGCGCGATTACCGGGGTGTCGGGATGCTATGATGGCAAGAACCTCACGAGGTTCAACGAATGGTTTATGTTCGATCTTGGCATGGCCGTCCAGAACCTCTGCCTCAAGGCGCACGAGTTGGGGATAGGAAGCGTGGTGGCGGGACTCCTGGACCACGACCGAGCCAAAGAGCTTCTCGGCCTGCCGGCCGACAGGGAGGTGGTGGCCTGCATCCCGCTGGGCCGGCCGGCCGTAGCCGGGAAGGAGGGCCCGCCAAGAAAACCGCTTTCCCAGTTCGCCTTCCTCGACGCCTACGGGAATCCCTTCCCCGAATAAAAACGCCGAAGCGCCCAGGCATTGGCCGGCCTTACACTTGCCCTGGCCGGGCGCGCCGGCTTTCCAATTCCACGACGGGGACGACGTTTTAAAATTGCGCTCAGGGCAAAAAAACGGCCCTCCACGCATCATGCGGCCATGGAGGGCCCGTTTGCTTCCCTGTTAGCCGCCTATTCCGCGCTTTTCTCGCCGGTCTCGGGACCCTGGTCGACTCCCTCCGCGGCATCCGCCGGGGGCTTCTCGTCGAGCTCGTCCAGCTTGGATTTGGCCATCCCCGCAATCACGGAGCTTCCTTTCGCCAACTCCGTAAGCTTCTCCCTGGCGTTCTTCTCCGCGGCGGCCTTTTTATCCGGTTGCCGCTCTTTAAGAAGACTCAAGGCCGCCTCATAGTCTTTGGCCTCCACAACGAGGTTCTCGTCGGTGCTGTATCCGCCCTGCGCCCACTGTCCGGTAATCCATTTGCCCGCCATATTGCCGATGTATACCAGTACCCAGTCGGCCTTCTCCTCCTTGATGAAGCCTATGGTCCCTTTGGGTACGGTGCAGAACACCTTGCTTCCCATGTTCGGGCGCACGAAGAGGCGCGTGCTCTCCTCGATAAAAACGATGGGCTTGTCGGCAAGGTGCTTGGACTCCATGTATCCCTCCTTGCCGTCCGCAAGCCTTACCTGGGAAAGGTCAATTTGCATGCTCTTCTGGTTGATGTATTTTTCTTCGCTTAGAAGATCTACCGATTCGGCCTTTTCGAGCGTGGCCAGCCATTCCTTGAAATCCTTGTCCTTGTACACGGAAACCTGGTAGAGAGCGTATTTTCTGGCGATAGTTTTGTCGTCGGTCCCGACCTCCTTCTTTTTGCAGCCGAAGGGCGCTACAAGCGCGAGTATACAGGCGGTCATTATCAGCTTTTTCATGAGGGACTTCTCCTTTATCTGAGATGGAACACGCGGAAACGCGATTATGGCCGTTTATATAACGAGAAAATATCGGGCGGTCAATAAATTATTTTAAAACAATCCCATTTTTATGGTTGTGGCCGGGGCGTTTCCCATATTATGATGGCGGACCATGGATATCGAAATCGACAGTAAAGGAGATAAAAAGCGCCGGGGCGCAATGATCGTCGCGCCGCTCGCCTCCATGGTTTTAATAGCGCTTCTGGCCGCGTTGGTGCTCCTTTCGAACCAAAGGGCCCTGGTTCGCGGAACCGACGGGGCCTTCTACGTTGCGCGAAAAATAGTTATAGCCGGCGATCGCCTGTTCTGCCTTCGCTCGGCCGAAAGCCACTCTACGCGGAAGGCCGCGCTCGATTCGCGCGATGAAGGTTCCAAACCCGCCATGGCCCGGCTCGTCGAGGTGGCTTTTATCGAAATCATCCCCGAAACGCCGTCCGCTTCCGACGAGGCGGCCGGGGCCGTCCCAATGGCCTATATGGGGACCTATCGTATAAACGCCTCCGGCAATCCCGGATACCTGACAATAGGGGCAAGGAACGGCGCGCTCTACGGCTCGGTGCGCTTTCCCGAATGGGGCAGGGGCGCTGTCGAGCCCTTAAAGGGGCTATATATAAGGGGAAAGTTCATCGGATTTACGCGCTCCATCACCACGCCCGCCGAGAGGGAGCGCACCGGGTCGCACGTATATTTTACCCAGGTATACACCGGAGAGTACCGCGATAACGGCCGAGTCATACAGGGCCGCTACATGGTGGGCGGCTCGCCCCGAATGTGGCACGCGGAAAAAACGCGCTAAGCATCCGGCTCAACCCTCGAGCTTCATGCTTCGAATAATCTTGAAAAAGATCGGCTTGTATTCCGGAAAGCTCTTTTCCGTGGCGGTGCCCACCAGCACATAACCGCGGTGCCGCTCCACCACCAGGCACAGCATGACCTTCAGCCTGAGCGCGCCCGCCCGGTGGGAAAAGACGGTCATTACGGCCTTTCGCCCGTCCAGCTTGAAATCGTTTCGCTCCAGCTCGCGGAACTCGTCAAGGGCCCTGGCCATGTTCTCGAAGGTGATCTCACGATAATAGGAAAGCCCCACGTCCTTGGAGAGGTCCTCCACGGAGACGTTGATGTTCTCTCGGAAGGGATCGCCCTTTTCCTCGAGGGGGCTTAGGGCCTGCACCACTGTGGCGCCAAGGAGTCCCTTTGTCCTGATCTCCCAGTCGTCCGGAAAGACAATGGAAAAACCTTTGGAGCGATCGCGAAAATATCCCGGCTCCTTCTTGCAGCAGCCCATGGCCATAACGGCAAGCGCAACGAGCGGCAAGAGGGTGATGCGAACGATAGAATTTCGAGACATACGCTGCCTCCCTCGGAAAAGAATGGGGCGGCCGGACGGCCACGATTACGCGTATAGCACACTCGCCAGGGCATTGCAAGCGTATAATACGCCTTCATACCGCCCGTCAGCCGAATCCCGAAACCGGGCCAATAATTATTTGACTTTACGAAACGGGCCGGATAAAATCAGGGCGATAATTTGAAGGATGAAGGTAAACCAAATGCCCGGAAAAACGACCAAAAAGGCCGCGGCTGCAGCCCCCGTGCCGGGCCGCTCCCGAAAGAAGGCGGCGGGGGGGACCGATTACCTCATCGCTCTCCTTGTGGACGGGGCAGGCATCTACGCAACGTGGAAGCTCTCCGACCCCCTTTACGGAAAAATCCTAAGAAAGGCCCTCACCGACCATCAGGGCGACCCGTACCTGTTCTTGAGGGTGCGAGAGGCCGACTCCGGAGGCCGGGCCGAGCTTGACGAGATACCGGTTTACGGAAGGGAAAACCGGTGGCACATCTTCACCACCGGAGAGATGGCCGGCCGAAGGATAGTCATCGAGCTCTCCTACCAGACCGCAACGGGAAAGCGCGAGACGGTGCTTCAATCCGCCGAGATCGACGTGCCGCTGGGGGACGAGGCGCTTGCGGCCATCCTGGGCGGGCCCCTGTTCCACGACGAGCGCCTCCCGCGGCTTTACGAAGTTAGCGGCGTGCGCGAACATCTCGCCCCCTCCTCCCCCGGCCTGAGTTCCCATTAAAATGAAAAAGCCCCGTCGGCGGAAGGAGCCGCCCGCGCGAATACTGCTCGTGCTCCACGCGCACCTTCCCTACGCACGCGTACCGGGCGAGCGGTTCCCGGCCCAGGAGCTATGGCTGTACCAGAACATCGCCGAATGCTACATACCGCTCCTTCGCGTCCTCGGACGCCTTGCGGAACGCGGAATCCGGTTTCCGATAACGGCCTCGCTAAGCCCGACGCTCGTGGCGATGCTCGGTGACGATTATTATCGCGAAAAATTCTCCGATTACCTGGGCAGCGTCATCACGCTCTCCCGCGTGCACGCAGTGCCGGGAGGCGGGCTTTCGGATGCCCTGGAGCGCCTGGCGGACCGGCTGGAGGATACGCGCGCGTACTGGGACGGCGCTCGCGGCGACCTCGCCTCGTCCTTTCGCGCCCTTTCCGAACGCGGGACCATAACCCTCATTACCACCGCCGCCACGCACGCGCTGCTTCCGGCCTACCGCTACAGCCCGAGGCTCGAAAGGCTGCAGATACGGACCGGCCAGGGCCTCTTCGCCTCCTCCTTCGGCCCCGCCCCCCGCGGGCTTTGGCTGCCGGAGATGGGCTATCACGCCGGGCTCGACGCGACCCTCTCCGCCTGCGGCGTGGAGTACACCTTTCTGGAGGCCCACTCCGCCTATAGAGGGGAGGGCTCGCCGGAGCACGGAAACTTTATGCCATTCGCCGCGGAATCGGGCCTGGTGGTCTTTCCGCGCGAGCTCGCTCTCTCGGGGGCGGTCTGGGCGCACCGAACGGGCTATCCCGGCGACGGCCGCTACCGGGAATTCCACGCCGACTACACCTGGCAGATGTCCGAGCTGGAGCTTTCGCGCCTGGGGCTTGCGCGCGCGCCGCTCGGCATAAAGGTGCACCGCATAACCGGCGACGGCGTTTCGCGCGAGCCATACGACGCGGCCGCCGCAAACGAGGCCGCCCGAGAACACGCCTCCGACTTCATGGCGCGCATCCGCGCACGCGCCGCGGAGCTCGGACCGATTTTGGGAAGGGCGCCGGTATTCACCCTGCCCTTCGACATGGAGCTCTTCGGCCACTGGTGGTACGAGGGCCCGGAATTTTTGGAGGAGCTCGCGCTGCTCTCGTCCGCGGCCGAGGACATGGAATTCGTCACGCCGGAAGAGCTCATCCGCGAGGGGGTCGAGGCGAGCGGAAGGCCCGCCGAGGGCTCGTGGGGCAGGAGCGGCTATTTCGAAACCTGGCTAAACCCGGCCTGTCTGGTCGCCTCAAGCCAAATCTCCGAGCTCGCGGCTCGCCTCTTCGCGCTTTCGCCCAACGCGCGAACGCGCCGGGCATGGAGGCAGGCCGCCTCGGAGGTAATGCTGGCGCAGTCGTCGGACTGGCCCTTCTTTATATCGTGGGACCGCTTCGCCGATTACGGGCGAACGCGGCTTGACGAGCACATCACCGCCGCCACGCGCATACTCGCGGGGCTGGAGGCCGGAGCGATAGACGACGAATATGTTCAAACGCGGGAGCGGCTCTATCCCCTGTTCGCCTCCAGCGCCATGGAATCCGTCATCTGATTCTCCTCCTTCCAGCCGCGAAGCGCATGCCGGTAGAAATCGAAATCGGGGACGGAGGCCTCCAGTTTTTTTACGAGGAGCTTTCGCGCCCAGCGCCGCTCGGTGTACTCGCAGATGTCGCGGATGTTGCGGCCCGAAAGGCCCTCGCTCGAACCGCCCAAAACCTCAAGCTCCGCCTCGGAGAGGTGGCGGGCGTAGTTTCCGAATATCGACGCGCGCTCGCGCGCCGTGGGAAGCGGAAAGTGGATGGCCTGGTCGAAGCGGCTGATGAGCGCGTTGTCCAGGTCCTTTTTGCGGTTTGTCGCGCCTATGGTAATGGTGCTCGCCGCCGAGTCGAAGCCGTCCAGGCGACGCAATAGCACCGAGAGGACGCGGCGCGTCGCCTCGAACATGTTCTGGTCGCGCGACCCTGCCAGCGAGTCGATCTCGTCCAGGAAGAGAATGCTGCCGCCCAGGTCCTCGCATGCGTCGAAGATCTGCGAGAGGTTCTGCGACGACTGGCCGTACCACTTCGACATAATGGACTCAATGGGCACGTACACCAGCGGCACCTTTACCTCGCCCGCAATGATGCGCGCAATGGTAGTCTTCCCGACGCCCGGCCCTCCCTCGAAGAGAATTGCGCGCGGACGGTTCGACTCGAAGCTGCGCCTCGTCATCTTCGCGATGGAATCGTATATCTCCGGGTTCATAAGAGGCAGAATGATCGACTCGCGTATCTTGCGCTTTACCTCCTCGTAGCCGGCAATGTACGACCAGTCCAGGTGACCGCTGTCGCCATAGATGCTCGCGCCGAGGCGCCTGAGGCGCACCGCCGGATCGTCCTTCAGGCGCGCATAGGCGGTCTTAAAGATTTCGAGCGCAAGGGCGATCTCGTCCTGGCTAAAGTTTCCCTTTTTGGAGAAGTCGGCCCTGAAGTTTGCGGTGATGCCGAAAAACTCCGCCTTGAAATTGTCGAGCAGGTTTTCGGTTTTAAAGAGGTTTTTGTTCAGCGCCTGAAGCGCGTAGTAACCGTCGTCGAAGGCGTGAATGCGGACATTGCCGAGGTGCGCCTTTGCGATTGCGATAAATTGCATAACGAGGGCGTCGCCCAAAAACGGCAGGGCGAACGACACCATGGCGGTTCCCTTCTCGAACGAGAAGCGCGGCGGCGGAATCTCTTCGGGGAGGTTGCGCTTCTCCATAAAGGCGAGCACCTCGCGCTCCACCTGCTCCTTCATTCGGTCGTAGGGTATAAGCTCGATGTCGCCGTTTTCGCTCATGGCCCGTCCTCGTGGCGGTGGAGTGCGCCGGCGCGCGGCCAGCCCTCCCTTTGTATCCGCATTTCGCCACAAGTCAATCATTTATGGGGCGTGCCCCTCGCCTTCGGGTAAAACCGGGCGGACTGCACGCAAGGGTCCGTATAAGAGCGGGGCCGGCGGCCCGCATGCCGGGTCGGGCCGCTACGGGCTCCGCTAACGCTTCGGTCGCGGCGAAAAGACCGCCGCGACTACCCCTTCGCGTCCCTCACGCGGCTTTGCGCAATGGGCTAAATGCTGATATCGATTACTGATGCAGCGGGAGGGGGTTCATGGGGCCTATGGTAAACATAGAGTAAAAGGTAGAGAGAGGTGTTGGGTGTTGCATTTGGTTTGGGGGAGTGGATTGAAAATGGGTTGACCTGGATGAGTTTTTGTATAATAATGGATAATGGATATGGACATACACGCGGAAATAGGGCCATTCCCCGGCGGGCGCATCGCGCTGCGCGTGCCGTACGAAAAAAACATCATTGCTTCGATCAAGCGCGTACCGGGGAGGTCGTGGCATCCCGAACAGAAGCTGTGGAGCTTCCCTGACCGGCAGGAAGCGCTCGATGCTATTCTTCAAGCACTCTGCGCTGCGGGACAGGAAAATCCCAACCCTGGTATACCCAAGCTCACACCTTCGGCACCTGACCTCGACGCCTTCTCCTCGACACTTAAGGCCCGTAAATACAGCCGTAAGACCATTTCTCAGTACCTGCGCAACGCGCACGCCCTCCGCGAGCATGCCGGCAAGGACGCTTCATCCCTAACTCCCGACGATGTGAAGAAGTATCTATCTTATCTTGCGGATTGCGGCGCCTCAGCTTCAACTATTAACGTGGCGATTAGCGCCTTTGAGCTTTTCTTGCCAGGTCTGAAAGACGCCATGCCGGGCCACCAGCTCAAAAGGCCATCTAAGGACAAAGTTCTTCCAGTTGTCTTAAGCATACACGAGGTAAAGGTGATTCTTTCGTCTACGACAAACCTGAAGCATAAAACAATGCTTTCTCTCATTTATTCGGCAGGGCTTCGAGTCGCCGAGGCCGCAACACTGAAGATTGCCGACATAGACCGCCATCGTCGGCAAATTACCGTTCGGCGCGGCAAAGGGCGAAAAGACCGTGTTACGCTTCTTTCAAGCTCATTTGTCGCTCTGCTCGAACGCTACCTTGCCGAATATTCTCCTCGCGAATGGCTTTTCGAAGGGCAGGACCCTCGAGAACACATAAGCGTTCGGAGCATTCAGCATGTTTTCGCCGCAGCGTGCACTCGAGCGGGAATTATAAAAAAGGCCACCGTTCACAGCTTGCGACATTCATTTGCCACGCATCTGCTTGAGCAAGGAACGGACATTCGATACATACAGGAGCTTTTAGGGCATAAAAGCCCGGCTACTACTATGGTGTACACGCACGTGAGCACGGTATCGTTCAGGAATATTGTAAATCCACTCGACTCTTTCGATAAAGAGGTTTAAACGAAAGGCTTCGTATTTTACCGGTATATGCGAAATTCGCCTATACCTTGCTTTCAAGGATATAGGCGAAAGGTTGCGTTAAAAAGGA